>JAGYLR010000009.1 GCA_018400895.1 bacterium | reverse complement strand
TAAAAACCTGTGCAACCCACCAACCTCTCCTACTATTTCGTACTCTTTTTTACAGTAAAAATGAAAAGTGTTTACCATAAAAATATCAGCACCCAAAGCAGAGGCATCTTCAAAACTCATTCCCTTTAACGCTCCTCTGGTTCCCACAGGAACAAATCCGGGTGTCTTTACTACTCCGTGAGAGGTAGACAACGTTCCAGTTCGTGCTTTTCCACTTCTTTTTTCAATATTAAGTTTAATCATAAATTAAAGGGGCACCTTGTGGTACCCCTTGCTGATGTGGGTTATTCATCATCATCTTCTTCTTTGTCATCTACCTCTTCTTCATCCTCTTTTTTTTCTTTTTCTTTTTCTTTTTCTTTTCTGTTGTCTTCTGAAAAACAAACAAAAAATGTTGTTGTTATTACTGCAATAAGCATCACAGAGATAAGTGTCAAAGTCACCGCTATCGGATTACTTTCTGTAAGGCTTGTAAGAAGCCCATCTAATCCAACAAGAGATAACCCTGTAAGAAGAAAAATACAGAATATCCCACTAATCCGCTTCATTCTCATAAAGAACCCCCTTAAACGTTATGTGTAATTATATAACAATTTTTTATTTTTGTCAAAATTATCTCAAAGTAAGAATAAGAACAATAACAAAAAGAGTTATCCAAAACATCATCGCAAAAAAGGTTAAAATCTGGGCCTTTGTAAGTTCAAGAACTGTACGTGGACGTATTTTTTGAGCTAAAAATGTTAGTACTCCAGCAAGGTTAATTCCTACTAAATTTACAAAGAACAAAAAAAGCGCTCCAGTAAACCCTACCAAATCCCCCGATCCAAGAAGTATTCCTGAAACAACAAGAGGAGGAAGAAGAGCAACAGCAATCATTACTCCAGCAAGAGAAGTTAATGTTGCTGTAGTAAACGATAAAACTCCTATACTGCCAGATATAAAAGAAACTATAACATCAGCAAAACTAACATTTGTACGAGCAACTATCTGAGTAGCAGAAGTGTCTACTGTAAATAGTAATCCTATAACCGCAGAAAAAACTAATGCAAGTGCTACTCCTGATAAAGTAACTTTTAAAGCTTTTCCAGCAAGTTTAAAATCTCCCAACGTTGTTGCAAAAGAAAGTGCTACGCTAGAAGAAAGAAGTGGAGCAATTATCATTGCTCCTACAACCATAGGGATATTATCATAAACAAGGCCAACCGCAGCAACAATCGCTGAAAAGACAACAAAAAGTAAAAAATTAGAAGAGAGTTGAATATCTCCTGATATTCTACTATAAAGTTCTTCTCTATTTATCCTGTTCGATGGTTTCTCTTCTTGTTCTTGTTTTTCTTTTCCATTTTCTTCGTTATTATAACGAGGAATTGATGCCTCAACAGGAAGTATCACTAAACGAAAACCATCTACATCTTGTAGTTCATTTTCTAAAATATCAAGAAACTTTTCACTATTTTGTGCAGTGACAAGAACCCTAACAAGAACTTTTTTATCTGATATTCTGTCATGCCAAAAATCTTCTACAGCACAATCTCTTGCTGCCTGTTCAACCTTTGTTTTGTACTCAAGAGGTACAAATATCTTAATCATTCTTAAATTCATTACATTATCATATCTAAAAACAATAATTTATTCAAATAAGATTGACATAAAAGTTAAAAGAAAACATAATTAGGTTAGTGAGTGAAAATAGTAACAACACAAAATTACAAACAAAAACTCTCCTAGATAAAGAGATAGAGAATTTGAGTATGAGGGTTGAAGAATTAACAAGAGAAATGAGAGAAAAACAACAAAACAATAAAGATACTTCTGAGTTAGAGCAAAAGCGAGAGAGTATAAAACTTAAAAGACAACAACTAGAAGAGGAACGAAATAGAAAAGCAGAAGGAAGAGAAGTACCTGAAGATGTCTTTAATAAAAACATGGCTAGAAAGAAAGAGTTAGAAGAAAAACAAGAGAGAGGAGAACCATTAGATTATGATGAACTGTCAGAAATAAGAGCTTTAAATATTGTTCTTGAAACAGACGAACCCCCTACTACACCACAAAAAGAAGAAGTAATAGAAGAAAAACCAGTTGAAGAAGAGAGGATTATCAAAGATCCCAGAAAAGAGTATGCCAATATTAGATATGAAATAAAAATTTTACAGAAAGCTTATCAAAAATTAAACCAAGATATCCCCGAAGAATACCATAAAAAACTAAAACAAGCAGAACAAGCTTACTCTCAATTTTTAAATAAACTTCCTGAAAAAAGTAAAACAAATTTAATAGAAGAAGCTGTGATGCTTTTTAATCAAGAAACTAAAACTCGTACCAGAGAAAATGGAGAGATGTATTTAGAAGCCATCTCTAGAACTTTAGAAAAACCAGAAACTGCTCCTGTTGAAAAAAAGAAAACCAGCACAAAGGTTGTTGGTAAAATTATTGCTACCTTAGAAAATAATGATAAGCAAATTAACTCTAAATTATTAGAAATAAAACCACAACACGATAAAAAAGAAAAAAGAGACTACTTGTTGTCAATAACTTCTGGTATTTTACTTGGCTCAGGGAAAGTATATAATATGTTGCAAACAAATATAAGCAAAATAGTTAGTGGAGAAATAGATATTTTTGTTAATGAACCAGTAATAAAAAAATCTCCTGAAAAAAATCCCAAAAAAGAGCCTATTAAAGAACAACCACAAACATCTCACCCACTCTCTTTAAATAATATAGAAGAAGTTAAAAAATCAGTAGATGGTATCGTAGAGATGATAAAAATTGGAGATGCTGACTGTAAACAATTTATAAACATATTAGAAGGAAATTTAAATAAAAAATTAGATGAATCCGATTATAAAGATCTTGAAAAAGCAGTAAATGATTACATAAAATCAATAAAAACTTCTAACTACCCAGAAAACACTCCACAAAATCACATTAATCAAATATCAGAATTAAAGAAAAACTATCTTCAAACGTTAGTTTATAGATTAGTAGTTCAATATAAACATTAAATATGGAACAAAAATATATATTAGAAGAACTGGAAATCAATGATCTTCCTGAAGAAAATAAACAACAACTCAATAACAGAATTACTGAATCTTTAATTAAAAGAATAACTGTAGAGGTTTTAGAAAGACTTTCTAAAGAAGAAAATATTCAGTTTGATGAAGTAGTTAAAAAAAGAGACGCAGAAGAAGTTAATTCGTTTCTGCGTTCTAAAATAGAAAACTACGATAATATTATAGAAAAAGTTTGTGAAGAGTTAAAACAAGAGATTAAATCAGTTTTAGAAAAAGTTTAACTTTTAAACACAAAATCAAGTCTTCTTGTTTCTGTACTTCCATTAACAAGCTTTACTTTTACTACATCCCCAAGAGAGTAACGCTTGTTTTTTTTAGTCCCTATCAAAGAATAAGTTTCTTCGTCTAAAACATAATAATCATCATCCATATCTCTTATTGAAACTAGTCCCTCTGCATGAGCTTCTACTGTACGGATAAAAACACCAAACCTTGTTACTCCTGATATCACTGCTTCAAATGTTTCCCCAATCTTATCAATCATAAACTGAACTTTTTTGTAAGATACTGAGTCTCTCTCTGCTGATAAAACATCCAATTCAACAAGTGAAATTTCTTTTGCCACCTTGCTGTAATTTTTAGGATTAACTGGCTCTTTTGCTATTTTTTTCTTAACAATACGGTGAACCAAAAGATCAGCATATCTTCTTATAGGTGAGGTAAAATGCGTATAGTTGTTTAATGCAAGTCCAAAGTGTTTTTTGTTCTTCTCTGAATAAACTGCTTTTGTCATAGATTGAAGAACAACTGATTTTACTAAAAACTCCTCTTTCTCTCCTTCTATTTTTTTAAATAAAGTATTTAATTCTTTTGAAGTAATCTCTCCGTTACTGCCTTCTAATCTATACCCTATTTTGGAGAGAAAAGAGATTAGTGAATTTATTGAATCTTTCTCAGGAGGTTCGTGAATTCTAAACAATGTCCCAAATTTATTAGCAACTTCTTTGTTTGCCAATACCATTAATTCTTCCACTAATTTATGTGTAAATAGCTTTTCTTTTATATAAACAACCAGTGGTCTTCCATCATTATCTAATGAAAATTGAAGCTCATCATCGTCAAAATTTAATGCTCCTCTATCAATTCTTTGTTTTTGAAATATTTTTGTTATATCAGACAAAAATGAAAGTTCTTTAAAAAATTTGCCTTGTTTCTTGTCAAGCACATTTTGTGCTTCTTTGTATGTAAATCGATGAGAAGATCTTATTATTGTTTCTCCAAACCACCTATCTTTTATCTTCCCAGATCTGTTAATTGTAAAAACTGCCGACATAGCAAGTCTGTCTTTGTTAGGCATCAAACTACAAATATTGTTTGATAAAATTTCAGGGAGCATAGGAATAGTCCTATCAACAAGATATATTGAAAAAGCACGTTCTCTTGCCTGTTTATCTAACTCAGTATTTTCTTCAATATAATAAGATACATCAGCAATATGAACTCCTACCTCATAATTCCCATCACCTAAATTTTTAATTGATAAAGCATCATCAAAATCTTTTGCATCTTCTGGGTCAATGGTAAAAGTAGGAATTCCTCTAAAATCTCTTCTTTTAGAGGTATTAAATTTCTTTTTACTCGCCTTTTGTGCTTCTTTTTTAATCTTTTCGGGAAAATCTATTGGCAGTCCTTTTTCCATTACTATAGAGTAAAGTTCTGCCTGATTCTCTCCTTTTTTACCTATAACTTTAATCACTCTACCCTCAGGGCTTTTTTTAGGATCACTCCAATTGGTAAGCTCTACCAATGCCTTATCACCATTATTTACATCTGTGCTAGATATAAAAATATCTACATAAAAACGTTCGTCATCTGGGAGAAGAAAAGCAAATTTCTGATTCTTTTTTTTATCTACTGTTCCTACAAACCTTGTTCTCTTTCTTTTTAAAACTTTTATCACCTCTCCTTGAATTCTCTCTTTTGGTTTCATTGGATGAAGTATTATCTCTACTTCATCACCATCAAGAGCAGTATTCAAAAACCGAGAATCAATTTTAATATCATCCTCTATTTCCGTACTAGAAACATATCCATGTCCAGAAGCGGTAATATTTATTAACCCTTTTATTGTTCTTTTTGTCATATAAACAAAGGAACCCTCTTACGAAGGTTCCTTTAAAGAAGTTAAACCGTTAAACACGGGAAACTTCTACAGCTTTCGGTCCTTTATTTGAAGAAGAAACTTCAAAAGTAACCTTGTCTCCCACTTTGAGATCATCAAATCTTAGATCTACAAGATCGTTGGAGTGAAAGAAAAGATCTTCCTCTCCTTCTCTTCCTATAAATCCGAAACCTCTCTCTGTGAGTGTTTTAATCGTGCCTTCCATTTAAGTTGTATAAGGTATAATTTTAATAAACAGCAGAAACCCGACTCCATTTCTACTCTTGTAAAGTAGTAATTCAAGTGTATCACTTTTTACTCTTTTGTCAACGCTTATTATAAAAACAATGTTCACCCCCAGGAGTGGACATGGGATAGAAGCAAAAATGCCCTAGGTCGCACCTTGGTAGTTCACAAACCTATTTTAAAAAGCTGAGATCTTCTGGTTTTTCTTGTTGTGCTTTTTCAAATCTTAACTCAGGAATATCTTTGTAATTACTATTTTTAATCCAACCATCTTCTGTAAAAAAGTAACATCCTCCTTCTTTTTCTAAAACAGGTGTGTAATTAGATGAAAACTCAGGAGAAACCCAATTTGACATAATAAGATCTTCTGGCCCTGGATTTATTGTGATATGTCCGTAGTGAGGAGGAATAATTACCGTTTCACCTTGTTTGGCAAAAACAGCATACACATCTGATATATCTTCTTTTTGCAGAAGATATATCGCCTTTCCGGATAAAACTGTATAAACTTCTCCATAATCGTCAGGATGGTAATGCCCTTTTGTTTTTGGAAATTCAACTCCAAACATACGAAAAGGAATCATAGTTACATCATAACGCAATCCATCATTCTCTTTTACACCTCTATACATATAGTAAGCATCAAAATCTTTTGTAAAATTCTTATCAAATAAAACCTCTTTTAAATCAGATGTAAGACGAATATCAGGTTGCTTATTATAATCTCCTATAAATTGTTTAATCATATTATATCCCAGCTATTATTGCTGATACTATACCGACAATAAATATTCCATCAAAAACCCCTGCTCCTCCTATAGACATCACTCCTCCATGTTTTTTTAATACACTAGGAAGACGAACAATATCTGCTCCTATTATAACACCAAGCACTCCTGACACAAAAGCTGTTTCAGCTGCATATAATGGAGAAATAGCAAGAGACATAAGTGAAGCAAATAAAACAGGAAATATTACTGGAGCTACAACACCTACCCTAGGAATAAATCTAGAAGAAGCAAAAGAAACCAATGCAACTACAATGGTTATTAATAAAACTGGATAAACAGGAATCTGCATTATTAGATAAGTAACAATAATAAGAGGTATTATCGCACCACCAACATTAATAGATACTCCTTGAGCTCTCCAAACATAATTTTTTACTAGCCCCAAAAACCGAGTTTCTAAAACCCTTACCATTCTTTTTTTTGAAATTGGTATATTTATACTTGAACTAATAAGCATTAATAAAAGAACAACTACTACTCCTGAAGTAGAAAGCCCAAGATAACTAAGCCCTGAAGCTCCAAGATAAACCAAAACTACAGTAATTATTACTGGAGAAAGTATGATTAGCGCTATTAGTGCAAGAATAAAGTAAAACATTATTCAGTAAAGTAAGAATCTGTTAATTTCCACGAGACACTGTCTTTGTCTTGTAAAATATAATCTCCAGCACCCTTTTCGGCATAATTATTGTTAACAAAGTATTGCCAGTAAGTATTATCTGTCCCCTTAACTCCCCCTATCTCTTTAACAAAAACACCTACCCCAGGAAATTGTTCTGTAATTACTTGTAATTCTTTAATATGTAAAAGAAGATCTAAAACACTACTTCCTTGTGTAATTTTTTCTTCTTGGAATAATTGTTCATCTTCTTCTGAATAAATAATTGTTAAATCAACTAATATCTCTTCCTGAGAGGGCAATGTTTCTGTATCTTCAATAAAAAGACTTATTCCCCATATAAAAACAGCAACAAAAAGCAACGATATTAGTATCTTTATTTTATTTTGCATAATTTTTTATCCGTGTTTTATTTCTATTACATCACCGTCACAAACAACATACTCTTTGCCTTCAAGTCTGATAAGACCCTCTTTTCTGGCACTTACTAGTCCTCCTACTTTAATCAATTCTTGCCAATTGATAACTTCTGCTTTTATAAAATTTTGTTCAAAATCGCTGTGTATTACACCACCAGCAATAGGTGCAGTAGACCCTTTTTCTACTCTCCATGCACGAACTTCATCACTACCCACTGTAAAAAAGGTAATAAGATTAAGTAATTTATAACATTCCCTTATTAAAATATCCATTTCTGACTCTTCTGGAAATCCTAAAGACATTCTTTCTTTTGGGGTAAAATCAGCAGCTTCATACTCTTCTTGTATGTCCATTATAATAAAAGGATCACCCGTATTTTTAAACCAATTTAATGTATTTTCATCTGCATCTTCATCTCTACCATTTAGAAGATACATTCTTGGTTTTGCGGTAAGTAAATCATATTCTGATAGTATCTGCTTTTCTTCTTCTGAAAAATTTTCCTTAACTAGTAGTTTTCCTTCTTCAAGAGATATTTTTGCCTTTTTAAAAAGCTCTAATTCAGAAAACATATTTTTATCTGCCTTAACTTCTCTTTCTAAACTGTTTAATCTTTTCTCTACGGTTTCTAAATCTTTTAAAATCAACTCCGCATCAAGAAGTTCTTTTTCTTTTACTGGGTTAATTTCATTACGAACACTGAGAATATCTTTATTTTTAAAAAAACGTAAGGTATACAAGATTACATCTGTTTCTCTAACATGGGCTAAAAACCTATTTCCCAATCCTTCTCCTTTACTGGCACCTTCTACAAGACCAGCTATATCTATAAACTCAATTGTTGAGTATATCTTTTTTTTAGGATTAAACATTTTGCACAGTTCCTCTACCCTATAATCAGGAACAGAAACAACTCCCACATTAGGGTCTATTGTACAAAAAGCATAATTCAAGCAATCAACTTGTTTTTTGGTAACTGTTTTAAATAATGTAGATTTACCCACATTGGGGAAACCTACTATTCCCACTGAAAGAGACATATAGTAAAATTAAATAATTATCTCGGCAATTATAACACATAAATAAGATAAGCCCATACCGTTTTTTGTTTAAAAATGATAATGTAAATATATGAAAAAATACAAAATTTTAATTACTGCCATTTTATTTGCTCTAATTGCTACTTCTTCATACGGCAAAGACAATACACAAGAAAGAAAATTGTTTTTAAGAGAAGAAATAAAAAGATTAAGTGCTATTCTTTTTGATTTACAGTTAAAAAATACTGTTTCTGCTGACTCTTATGCTATATTTAATGTTTCCGAAGAGCAGTTTTTGTCAGAAAAAAACACAGAAAAATCATATCCAATAGCTTCTGTAACAAAGATAATGACTGCTGTTGTGGCAACAGAGAATATTGATATGCAAGACAGAATAACACTGACAACAAGAATGATGACACCATATACTAGATTAAGCCCCTCTCTTCCTATGGGACTAAATGTAAGTGCAGAAAATTTACTAAAAGCAAGTCTAATCCAGTCAACTAATTACGCAGCAAATGCACTTTCATACTTTTTAGAAGAAGATACTTTTGTTGATTTAATGAACCAAAAAGCAAGAGAGCTAGAAATGAGTAATACTGTTTTTTATGATGCTCACGGATTAAGCACTGTTAATACATCTAATGTCCTTGATCTTGTTAAATTAATAAACTACATTTACAAAAATCATCCAATAATACTAGAAATAACCAAAAATAATAACTTTTGGATGCCTTGTGAGGATTCTATTTCAGGAATGTGTAAATTTATGAACCTAAATATATTCTACGAAAATCCTAATTTTATTGGAGGAAAAACAGGATATCTAACGGTTGCTAAACAAACTTTTGTATCTCTGTTTAAAATAGAAGAAGAAGTTTTTAGTATAACCATTCTCTGTTCTGATAAAAGAAAAGAAGATGTAGAAAATATTTTAAAATACCTACAATCTCTAATAAAAATTAAACAAAAAACCGGAGTATAACCCCGGATTTTATTTTACTATTTCTATTTTATTATAACTGGAACCTCTATACTGTCATCATTTTCTGGTAATCCACTAGGATTATCTTTGTGAAATATTATCTTACCAGGAACACCTTCACCATTAGCAGGATTATCAAAAGTAACACTTCCCTTAAAAGGAACAAAGTTTTCAGTTATCCACTCATCTTGTGCAGTAACACTCCACTGTGCAAGAACTTCTCCTTCATCAGTAACAACTGTTACTGGGAAATCTCCTTCAAAATACCAATTTCCCACTGCCTCTCCTTTTATAGTAACTGGAGAAGTAATTTCTTGCATAGGATAAGGCTCTTCTACCACTATAAAAGTATTGTCAGCAATATTATCAATAATTATCCAAGCTCCAGTGATAAAAATAACTGCACAAATAATAAAAATTAAAGTTATTCTGTCCATTCTTTTTTTTCTTTAGGTTTATAATATATACCAGACATTATAAGCACAGCTGACATAATATTTAACGATGTTGCAGCTAAATCAATCGCATACTTATCATCAAACCATACCTCTAAAATAAAGTTAGCAACTGACATTAAAATTGAAGCAACAAGTCCTCCAGCTATTAAAAGCATTTTTATTCTTGCCTCTCTTGTGCTCGCCTTTACCGCACTTATAACAAACAATATTACCGCCATTAAAGTAGGTAATCCTACTGATAAACCAACAAACATATTCATTAGATTAGTTCTTGGATCTTCCCAATATATAAATCCGTGATCTCTGGCAACTTCAGCTGGTTCAGCATTTAACGCAGATGTGACAAAGACAATCAAAGAAAGAACAACCATTACTCTAAAAAATATTTTCCCTGCTTTTTTCCACCCTATAAGACTCATAGAAATTGATCCTAAATGAGCAATAGCAAGAACACCAATAAATGGATAAACAGAAAATATAAACCCTATAATATCTGAATCCTCTACTAATATTCCTGGCGTTCCTATTAAAATAAGTAAAAGTGAAAGATAAAAGAACGTCATAAAGAAGTTCTTCATCTGTTCTTTTTTGTCTTTCTTATAAGAAAGATATATTCTAAAACATATAAAGGCAAAAAAGATACCTGATATTATATTTAAAATTGAAATTATAGGAATCATGATTTAAATAATTACTATGTTTAGGTAATTATATTAAAACAAATAATAAAAAGCAAGATAAAACAATACTACAGCACCAACAAAAGTAATCCACGTAATAACTCTAGATCCTGAAAACCATATCTTTTTTGTTAAAACTGCTCCAGCAAACACAATCAATTCTATTAACATATAGAAAAACAAGTATGTAAGTATGTAAGTTGTGTAGCTTATTAAAGAAAGTTCATTCTCTACTAATATACTAGTAAATACCATTGGAACACCTATTGAACAAGGAAGTTCTACAATAGTTATAACAGCAGCAAAAAATACTATACTACTAGCAATCAAAAACGAGCCCTTTCCTGATTTCTTAAAAGCATTTTGCAACCTTTCAGTGGCTTTTTTTGCTAAAATAGAATTAGATGACTGACATGTTGGGCCATATTTAAAAAATTTCCAAAACTGCTTGGCAAAATATGCTCCACCAAATAAAGCAGCTACTCCTACTATCATTCTCATTATTTCTAAATGCCCAATAAGTGCTTCAAATAACTTTCCCCAAGCAAACACTAACGTTCCATATATGGCTACTGCTGTAAATATAAACAGTCCTCCATATATAAATATCTTTCTTCTAGAATTAAGAACAAGAACAATAGAAAGAACGAGAATTAACGCCCCTATTGAGCAAACATTAAAACCATCAAGAGAACCTAATACTATAGTTATAAACGGTAATGACCATCCACTTATATCAATCTCTTTATTTATAAGAGGAATTGTCACCACACAACAATCATCTTCTACTATTTTCCCTTCTACCGCTTCTGTTATCATCTCTTCATGCCTGGAAGTAAAATCCCTAAACTGAAAAAAATTGTCACCAATAAATATTGTTGGTGCCATTATATTGTAATCTTCTACTCCATACTCTTCTGCAATTCTATGAAACTCCTGTGTATCTGTAATTGGGTATATGTGTAAATCTATCTCGCCATCATACTCCTCTACTAATAATTGTGTAAATTCTTTGGCACTACTACATACTGGACAAAGTCTGTCATCAAAAAAATGGATTGTAACAGAATTGTTAGAATCCACCTCTTCTCCCCAAACAAAAGGAGTTATTAATAAAAATAACGCAATTAATAAAAATAATACTCTTCTCATAATTCACAATTAGCCTCTTTTAAAAGACCTTGTGGAGATCTATCTCCTCTATAAAGCTCTCCATTTATCTGTATCTCAGGAACATATACTGTCTCCATATTCTCTACACATTTTTGTGACTCTTCATCTGTACCAAGACCAGAACAATCAAGATATATTGGGCTTATTATCTCTTCTCCTCCATACATCTGAACAAACTCAGCACAAGCAGGGCAAGTACTACTTCCATAAACCACAACACCAGCATCTTTTAAACACTGTATAATTTGCTCTGTTACTTCTATTTCTTCTATTTCTTCTATTTCTTCTTCAACTCCTTCTTTTTCACTTATACTAGCATTAAGGATAATATTTTTGTCTTGAGAAATATAAATACTACCAGATATAAGTATGGCAGCAACTGCTATTGCTATTATTGTTTTTATTTGCATATATTAAAATATTATTAATCTAGGGCCAATAATAACAATAAAAAGTGATTAAATCAAGGCAAAAAAAGCACCGTTTTTGTAACGGTGCCTAGTAGATTATTCAGAAAAGAACTCAAATAGCTTTTTTTTGCTCAACGGACAAGATAGTATAAAAACTTTTTTAAATAATTCAACAACAGCTTGCTTCTCTTTTTTTGAATGAAAATGAGTAAGTTCAGAAAATTTAAATTTTCTAAACTCAAGAGAAGAATCCCAAGATATTGCTGAAAGTTCTTCTTTACACTGTTCACAACAAGTGTAATAAGTTCCAATAGACATCTCCCCTAGAGGAGACCTTCTAACAGAAAAGTATTTTACTACTCTCTGTTTGCAATGCGGACAAAGAAGTCTTGGTTTTCTGTCTTCTCCTTTTTGTAAAAGCCAATCTAAATGAAGATCAATCTCATTCCTTTTTTCACAGGAGCTGCCTGACATTTTTTTCTTCATAAAAAGAAGTAAACCATAATCAGTAAACATAATTGATTCCAAAGACTTCCCTTGTCTTTTTCCGCTTTTTATAACATAAGCAAATGTTGGCTGATAATTTTTCAAAAGAGCACCTCCTTTCTTTTTTTGTATTATACAACAAACATTAAACTATATCAAGTTTCTTTGACAAAATTAAAGTTTAAACGTATAATTAAATAAAGGAGGAGTACTTTGAAAAAAATAGGGTTTGATATTGATGGAACTATCACATCTAAACCATGTCTTACACTATCTAGGATGAGGATACCTTGCCCATTAATTCGTTTTGCCATTAAACTATACTGTCCAGAAATAAATGAAAGAGTGGTTAATTTAATAAAAATCTACAAAAAACGAGGAGACAAGGTAATATTAATAAGCTCAAGACCTAAAAAAGTAAAACTACTAACAAAGAAATACTTAATAAAAAAAGGTATCCCTTTTGATGAAATACTCTTTGTTGGTAATGGTCCCAATGCATGGATTAGAAAAGTGATAGAGGTAAGAAAAGCAGAAATAGATATATTCTATGATGATGATGAAAAAGTTATACAAGCATTGAAAAAAAATAGAATAAAATCTATTCTAGTAATTGGAGAAGACTTTTCTTAAAGCGAGACAATTTGCCTCGCTTTTTTATGTATAAAAAAAAGGGGCGCTACAAATGCACCCCTTGGTTCAACTAAGCGTTTTGCTCCACAAAATTCCATTGACTCTGTTTATCTTTCCCTCACAGTACTTGGCTTGTCTTAATTAACAGAACGAATCTGTATGAGCAATATTTAAACGCTATCGTATCACCTTAAACTAGAGATAAAATCCCCGCTAATATTTATTATACTATAAAGATAAATTATGTCAATCTTTATAAACAATTGAATCACCTTATAAAGTCTTTATTTTATAATATTTTACTTTATCTCGTACTGAATTCTTGCTGTCACTGATATATCATTTTCTCCAACTTCTATTGGTACGGAAGACCCGCCAGCAGATTCTTCCATAGCCATATCGTAATCTCTCATCGGATATACGGGAGAGTAATAATCTTCAGAGAAGTTTATTATTCTTCCCAAAGAAACTCCTAATGCAGAGCTAATCTCTTCTGCTTTCTGTTTTGCTTTATTTATTGCCATCTCTCTAGCCTGTTTTTTATACTGCTCTTCATCTTCTACAAAAAAACGAAGATCACTAACATTATTTGCTCCTGCTCTTACCGCTCCATCAACAACTGTATCTACTTTTTCAAAATCAGTAAGCGTTACAGAAACTGAATTTGATACCTCATAAGAGTAAACTACTTCCTTTCACTGTATCCTGTTGTATCCTTTTCTTCATATCTATAAAGAGGTCTTACATTAAAACTAGAAGTTTGTATGTTTTTATCTTCTACTCCTTCTTGTTTAAGATAATCAACAACTTCTTGCATCTTCTCATTGTTATCATTGAGAGCTGTTTCAACAACTTCTGCAGTAGATATTACAGCAAAAGATATCTCCGCCGTGTTTGTGAGCAACACTTACTTCTCCTTGTTCAGAAACTGTTATAGTAGGAAGATTTTGATTTATCAAGACCAACAAAGTCATTCTTTTTGTGTTTGTCCAGCTATCATCGTATTTTGTGGGAACGGTTAACGAAATCAAAAGAACTACTGCTACTATTATTAATGCTGATTTAAGTTTTGTTTCCATAATTTATAACTTGTTAATTTATAATCTTTGTATTTTCACAAATAAGAATAAGTTTATTTTCTTGTAATAAATAATACTGTTTTTACTTCAGTAGACAACTCCTCTTTATTGACAATTAGTAATCTACTATTCTTTTCAAATTCAAATCCATGGCTAGATACAACCTTGTGAATAATTATCTCTCCTGTCTGTAAATTCAATTATTGTGGCGTGTTTTTACAATTTGTTCCACAATCTATTTCAACCAAAGCATAATTACCAGCAAAGTTTGGGCCATTATCAACCACTTCTCTTATTTTTTTCAAAATTACTAGCTTTATATTAGTGTTAAAGTCAATTTAGAAAAATTGAGAAACAGTTGTATCTTCAAAATCTTCAAAGACAAAATTACACTCTGCTTCTTCTAAAAAATCTATTACAGATACTACTATGAGTCGTGCATGAATTCCTGGTAAGCAATGCCCTCACTTCTTCTCCTTGCAACACATTGTCTTTTTGTAATAAATTTTCACAACTCTCCTCACCTCCTATACAGTTAATATTTTCACTTATAATAAGTTTTTTGTAAAGTCCAGGAGCTCCTTGTTCTTCATAAGATATATACCACTCATTTTGTGAAAGCCCGGGATTATTAATCACTAAGTTACCACTTACCTCTACCATTGGAACATCTTTGTGAAATAAAAAATAACCAATTCCTACAATCAACATTAAAATTATTATCAGTATCTTTTTCATGTTTTTTGATTTTAATTTTTTATGAAGATAACACAAAATTATATTTCATCAACCATTATACTAAAACTGTACGAATCTTCTTCATTGTAAGCTTGAAGATAAATATCTGCTCCTAAAATTACATAAAAATCTTCAAGGTTAGCGATAAATAGCTTGTAATAAACATCCTCATACACAGAGCTATATTCTACAAGACCCACAGAAGAGGTAAAAAGAACTGTAGATATATTTGAGTCAACATCTACTATTTCCCAGTTCCACTCACTAGGAGAAATAGGAGGTATTAAAAAAGGAATCTGTAAAGAATCTCTATTTTGAAGAATGTCAAAAACAGAACTTTGATTAATCATCGCAAAATCTGACTCCATAATATTTTCTGAATGAGAGTAGTTAAAGCCAAAATCACCAAAAGAAGATAACCATTGAACATACTTCTCTTCAGCTTTATCTTCTTCTAATAATTTAGAATTTTGTTCTACTTTTACTGTATTTTTATTAATCCAAATAGTAAAAATTTCTTCCTGTGTCCATAATTCAAATACAAAGAAATCTTCTTCCTTTCTTAAAAAATTATATCCAAACTCAAATTCTCTTCCTTTATCTTCTACAACCCAAGATAATGAAGAGAATTTATCAGACAAGGAGATTATATCAGATGTCCAAATCCAAGAAATATTATTTGAATCACTTTTTTCAACTACTTCTTCTGGAGTTTTTATAACCACTTCCTCGGTTTCTGAAAAGTAATAATACAAAAAACTAAAAACAAAGAATATAAGTATAATTAGTATTATTTTTTTCATTTTACTAACAAGAACCACCCCTTAGGGTGGCCTTAATTTGCTCTAAAAATTTACTTTTAGAAATATGTAATTGATATAATTGTTCTGTCCATTAAAGAATCTTCGTACTGTTGTAAATTATCCTCAACTACTGGCCCATACTGAAATATATAGATTAGCGCCATAAGAGGAGAAGAGTCTTTTCTTTCTGTAATCCACTGACTCAGTTCATCTTCAGACATATCTTCAATATGAGAAAATAGATCTACAAAATTAGAACCATAAAGAATATATCTACCGCTATTTTCTTCAATATTAAGTTGAGGAAATTCTTCTTTGTAATAATTAACAACACTATCTACTTCTCTGTCAGTAACATAATAGTATGTTTCTATAAATTCTAAATCACCCTCTTCAGATACTTGTGAAATAAAATCTGAATCTTGATAACTGAAATTTTCTCTTTCACCAATAACATCAGTATCTATCTCTGGCTCACCACCTCTAAAAATATATAATCCTCCAACAATTAAAATAATTACTAATATCGCTATTATTATTTTCTTTTTCATATTTTTTTAATTTAATTATCTAAAAACATAATACTACATAACTGTATATTATCAAGAAAAAACCGGAATTATTCTAGTTTTTACTGACGAACTGTAAAAGTTCTTAAAAATTCACTCTCAATTCCACCAATACTAGGCGCATACTGTTGTAAATTTATACCATCAACTCCCCTTACAGAATTTTCCTGTAAAAATAATGTCAAGCTACTATCTGAGGATATATCTTCTTCTATGCTTACTTTCACAGTTATAAGAGAAGAGCTGTCATCATCTATAAGATGACCAATATTTTCAAATCTTAATCTATAAACTCCTTCACCCATATTTGTAAAAGAGTTTCTAGTTATATTCTCTTTAGCAATTGTAGTTATTCCAGAACGTAAACTAACATCTTTTAAATAGTTCCAATAATTTCCAAGAAAGTATAGGTCAACTCTCTCTACTTTTATTTCAGAATACTTTGTAAAAAGAGTGAAAGAAAATACCGATTTATTAGAAGATCCTGATGCTATTCTTAGGCCATTTCTTGGTATAAAACGCATTTCTGCTGACAATTCTCCCTCTTCTCCAGTTTCAGATGTTTCAGGAATAATATAAGAATAATCTGATTGAGAAGGAGCACAAGGACCTGAAGCTTTTGCGGTAATCTGTGAAAATTCACTCCAGCCACCAATATTCCCCGCTCTTATTGTGTAGGTATAATCTCTTCCAGGAGTAAGTGAAGAATCAGCAAACTCTGTTAAAGGACCATTATATATATCTATAGATCCTCTCATTAACTGATATACAGAAGCATCTGGAACTGCTCTCCAAGAAAGGTCTACATTTCCTCCACAAATCTGTGAAGTATAAGAGATAACAGGTTTTACAGGAGGACACTTTGATGGAGCAGTTACCTGTATACTCTGCGAAAATTCTCCTTCTTCTCCATCATATAGTCCGTAAATTTTATAAACGTACTCTTTGTTAGGGGTAAGTGAAAAATCGGTAAAACTACGTGTTCTACCTTCATAGACAACTTCATCTTCACGATAAACTCTATAACTATTAGCACCCTTAGCAGAGCTCCAAGACACCTCAACTTGAGCACAGTTTTCAGTTGCTCTAGATATTAAAGAAAGTTCCGATTTCAAAACATCTATCTGTAGTCTAAGAATTTGAGCTTTTAACTCTAATAAAGCTCTATCTATCTGAGAGTAAGCAGCATCAGAAAAAAAAGGAGAAAAAACTCCTACAAAAATCAAAGCTAAAAGTAATGATTTTTTAAAATTATTTTTTATCATATTGTAATTTAAAACATAAAATATTGGAAAAGTCAATAAGTTATATTGACAATAATAAAATAATAATGTATAATACTGATTATGAAAATAAAAATTGCAATCATATTAATAGTTATCTTTGCTGTAGTTGCTTCTTTTTCTTTTTTTGGAGAAAGAGAAGATTTTACACTCCACAGAGAAGTTTTACAGCAAGTAGTAAATAACTACATTGCTGAAACTGGATGCTATCCTTCTTCAAGAACAGTTTGGTTTGGTAATCCATCCCCTATTGATTTTCAAAAACTCTATAGTGAACTTCCAGAAGATTTTGAGATAAGAGAAGATCTTTATTACTTTATATCTTCTGATGGAAAAGTTTGGTTATCAAAAAACGACATTCCTAATATAAAAAAAGAAAATAATATTCTTTCTTATAATAAAGACAAAAAGCCAACTTATTTGCTTTACTACTACGAGAATGATGAGCTGATGTCAACAGAAACTGAAAGCGATACTATTGATGTTTCTGAAACAAACTATGCTATATCTCTTGCTTATGAAAAAGGTTTACAAACTCCCCCAGCAAACGAGGAATATAAAGGATATGAGAAACACAAGCCAATTATAGCAATTAAAACACCAGAAGAAGCTCTTACATTAAGCTCTATAATAGAAGAAGACAGTACAGACAAAAACTTCTTTCAAAGAGTGTTTGCTACAATAACAAGTGTTTTTACTGGTCCAGATAACTGGGAAAATGTATATGGTGTTGATATTTATGGAGAAAAAATTGTTGGAGAGTATAATGAAGATTTAAACAGAGTAAGAGTTATTACAAAAGATGGTAGAGAATCTTATTGGATAGATTTAGATAACCCAAGAGAAACAGGAAATTGTTTAGCTATTACAGAAGAAGTGGAAGAAGTGGCTCAAATTGGCCCAACACTTGAGCAACCTACTGCTCCAGTTACAGAAAGCAGAAATATAACCATAACAGAGGGGCCTAAAGATAATCCCAACCAATTCCTATCATCAATATCCTACACAACTTATGATAACTTTAGCGGAACGTTATATAAGATGGGAGATGCTTTTATAGAAGATAAAAAAACTATATCTGAACATGTGTTTAGAAATGACGAAGAATTTTTAGAGG
>JAGYLR010000086.1 GCA_018400895.1 bacterium | reverse complement strand
AGTGTTATTGAATGGATAATTCACCGTTAAAGACACCTTATCAAAAATTTATTTATTATCGTACATACTCAAGATGGCTAGAATCTGAAAATAGGAGGGAATTTTGGGATGAAACTGTAGATAGATACTTTAACTTTTTCCTTTCAAGGATACCAGAAGGGAGAAAAGAGGAATTTCTTTCTATTAAGGATTATACTTTTAATTTATTAGTTATGCCAGCAATGAGAGCTGTATGGTCTGCTGGAAAAGCTTTAGAACGTGAAAATATAACTGGGTACAATTGTAGTTATTTGACAATAGACAGGCTAAAAGCTTTTGCTGAGATGATGTATATACTCCTAAATGGGACTGGAGTAGGTTTTTCAGTTGAAAAAAGATATATTGATTGTTTACCGGCAATACCAAAAAAGGTTGTAGATAGTGAAGAAGTAATAGTGTTTGCAGATAGTAAACTAGGCTGGGCAGAGGGGTTTTATAGATATTTAAAATCATTATTTTCAGGAAATCTAGTTTCTTATGACTTATCTAAAATAAGACCTGAGGGGTCAAGATTAAAAACTTCAGGGGGTACTGCTAGTGGCCCAGCACCTTTAAAACAGCTATTGGAATATACTAAAAAGTTAGTTATTGATAACAAAGGAAAAAAGCTGAATTCTCTCCAATGCTATGACCTTTGTTGTTATATTGCTAATATAGTAGTTTCTGGTGGTGTTAGAAGAAGTGCATGTATCAGTTTATCTGATTTATCAGATGATAGGATGAGAAATGCTAAAAGTGGTGAGTTTTGGAAGGATCATCCACAAAGAAGGCTATCTAATAATTCTGCTGTTTACGAAGAAAAACCTAGTGTAGTAACATTTTTACAAGAGTGGCTTTCCATAATTAAGAGTAAAGTTGGTGAGAGAGGAATTTTTAATAGAGAGAGTTGTAAGTTTATTACTGCTCAAACAGGAAGAAGGGATACTTCCTATGAATTCGGGGGCAACCCTTGTTTAGAAATTATACTAAGACCTAACTCCTTTTGTAATCTAACAGAAGTTGTAGTAAGACCAGAAG
>JAGYLR010000085.1 GCA_018400895.1 bacterium | reverse complement strand
GAAGGGGGATGAAGTAGAATTTCAAGCTGTAAACCATGATACAACTTGTTATTCTGATTCAACTGGAATATCAACAATAATAGATAGAGATGAATCAGAAATAAGCCCTATGCTTAGAATTCCAGAACAACCACAAGATGTAAGTGTAACTATATTATCTAAAACTGAAGGATTAGGTTTCTACTTCACTGCGTATCCGGCGGATGATATTACAAGTGAAATAAAAATTTTTATGTCACATGGAGATGACCCTTATACATTTTACTATATAACAAATATAAATATGAATGATGGTTCTGCTAGATATATTGATAATTCTCTGGTTATAAGTGAAGGGGATAATAAATATTTTTTTCGATTTGTAGCTTATTCCAAATACGGAAAAGAAAGTCAACCTGTTAGTACAGGTGGAATTTTATTAGAATCAATTGGATATACTTTAGAAGCCCCAAATGGTTTGAGGATACAAAGTGATAAAACTATAGAAGTAGATGAATATAGTAACCATATTTTTAATGGTAGAGATTTAAAATTAACATGGAATAAAGTTGTTGGTGGCAGTGGACAAGGTGATGTATTGCAAGGGTATAGAATAAAAGTCTACAATGAATCTATATCAAGTAGTAATTTGATAAGAGAAATTGATGTTGCGGAAACATCTTGGGTATATTCTATTGACGATAACATTGCAGATGGTGGCCCCTATTCACACATGATTATAGAATTATACACAATAGCAGTAGGCAATTCTATATCAGAAACTCCAGCTATTCTAAAAGTTAAAAATTCTGCTCCTGCTGACCCAACTAATTTAACTGCTGCATCAACTGTAGGTGGTATTATTTTTGAGTGGGATAAAAATACAGAAACTGATTTAAAGGGATATGAATATCAGGTTAAAATTGGTTCTGGTGATTATAGTGGTTCTACTTATACTTTGAGTTTTGATCTTACAGTAAACTCAGGCACAGTAGAAAATTGTAGAGTGCAGTTAAATCATGGATCTAGTGACCATATTTATTATACCTGGACAAGCATGACAACTGGTTCTTATTCCTGCACTTTTTCACCTGCAACTGACGTTGACAGTGAAGAAGTCTGTTTAAGATTCTTTCAAACAAGTGGTGCAGCTTTAGGTGATTTTGAAGTAAGCAATCTTTCTCTAACTCTAGTTGGAGATGCTACTGAGTTATTCAGTTGGTGGGACTCTGCTACAGATTGGGATGATGGCTGGAGAAGCACGGGGGCAACTTCTTCA
>JAGYLR010000084.1 GCA_018400895.1 bacterium | reverse complement strand
GACAGAAGGAACTTGAATTATCACTACATTTCTCAACTCCTCTATCTCCTCCCAACTCATAAATTCTACATCAAAACCAACATCGCCAGAAAACTTCAACGCCCCAGTAGAACCCTCTACTATAGTTCCCGAAAAAGTAACCGTAAAAGGCCTTAATTTTTCTCTTTTGAATTCATCTACACTCCACTCTGTATTCTTATACCCTTCTGATAGATAATAATTTGTTACTGGGTCTAATCTAGATTCAGGAGCAAAAAACTCTTTTTCAGAATAAAAAGAAACTGAGGTCTCTCCAGTTTTTTTGTCCATTACAATAGAGTAATAAAGAACTTCTTTTCTTTTTTCTTGATTTATATCTCTATAACCAATCTCAACCTCTCCACTATTAATATATACTTCTTCGTCTTCTAGGATGTCTATTATCTCATCAACTGCTCTTCCAACAATTTCAGATGTTATTAAGTCAAAAGAATCATTCGTCGCCACAGAAAAGGCCTTCTTCCCTCCTTCTGTTAATGTCTTTATTAAAAACTCCTTTGGGAGTTGTTTAAAATTAAGATTTATTAATTTTTGATTAATTACATTTTTAGTTACTACAATTACTGCCTCTTCTTCTGGAGAGTGAGAGGGGGTAGCCTCATTTAATATCTCACGATGGATTCTTACTATTTGTTTTTGTAATTTTTTAAATATACTATTTGCTTCACTGCTTGGCAAAGAAAAAGCAAAAGAAAATTTAATTGGAAAAAGTAAAAAAATAAAAATAAAACAAAATGCTAAAATTTTACTTATATTTATGTTTTTGTTCTTTTTATTGTTCATTTTTTGTAAAAGAAATTGAATCTAGTAATTTGTGAAATTTTTCTTGACAATCTTCTTTTTCTAAAGAAAATAAAGCTCCAATAACATATATTTTTTGATCAACAACAATGTTGACAGCTGCTTCCCCAAAAGAATAATTGTCTTCTCTCCATTCTTCATTATTTTTGTCTAAAAAATACCCAATTCCATAATAATTATCAATTTCAACTAATTTTTCCCAATCATGTTCTGGAATTTCACCATTTTTATAACTATAAATATTTTCTTCTAAATATTTTAAATCATTGTCTTTATTGTTTTTTCCTGCATAATTATGAACAACAATGCCAATCTTACAACCATTTACACTTATTGTGTTACCATCTTCTTCTTTATGATATTCAGGAGAAATAAATTCTATGCCTCTACCGTTATTTACATATCCAGAGAGCTCTTCTTCAAAAGTTATTCTATCCCAATCCTTCGGCACTTCAAAAGAAAACCCTAAGTTTTCGTTTGTTACTAGGGTTGTTTCTTCTAATTC
>JAGYLR010000083.1 GCA_018400895.1 bacterium | reverse complement strand
AATATTTATTTTTTTGAACGTAACCTAATGCGCTCCGCTTTAATCTTCTCATCTTTTCCCTATTAACACTTTCTTCTGGAGAGCCATAATTTTCATTTGTTTTTGTTCTAACTTCTACAAAAACTAACTCCTCTCTTTTTTTTGCCACAATATCTATCTCCGCATACTTTGTTTTATAGTTTCTTCCCAGTATTTTATATCCTTCTTTTTCTAAATAATTACAGGCACTGTCTTCTCCCAAACGGCCTACTTCTTTTTTTTTAATTCCTGCCTCGTTCATTGTTTTGATTCTTTAGGACGATACTGCAAAGCTTCTGCAATATGTTCATTTTTTATACTCTCATTTTCATCTAAATCAGCAATAGTACGTGCCACTTTTATTACCTTAAAATAAGCTCTGGCAGATAAATTAAATTCTAAAGAAGCACTAACAAGCAAGCTCTCCGCATCTTCTTGTAAAACAGCATACTTCTCTATCTGTTTGTTTTTCATCTCCATATTTGTAAAAATATTTTCTTTTTTGAATCTTTCTTTTTGCAATTGTCTTGCTCTTTCTACTCTTTCTCTTATTTTTTCTGATGTTTCATTATTCGCTTTCTTTTTTTCTTCTGCTGTAAGTTTTACTGTTTCTACATCAGGAACATCTATATGCATATCTATTCTATCTAAAATTGGTCCTGAAATTCTTTTTCTGTATTTTTCTACTTCTCTTTCAGTACAAATACACGCTTTTTTTTCACTATTTAAATAACCACAAGGACAAGGATTAGCAGCAGCAATAAGCATATATCGTGCTGGATATATAACACTCTCTATATTACGAGAAATATTTACATATCCATTTTCCATCGGTTGCCTTAACGCCTCTAATGCCGATTTTTGAAACTCATTAAACTCATCTAAAAATAATACTCCTCTGTGAGCAAGAGTAACCTCTCCCGGACGAGGGCGATTTCCTCCTCCAGTAAGCCCCACAGAAGATATGGTGTGATGAGGTGATCTAAACGGACGAACCCTAATAAGAGAACTTCCCGGCGGAAGATTGCCAGAAATAGAGTATATCTTTGTTACTTCTAATGATTCTTCTTCATTTAATTCAGGAAGTATTCCCGGAAAAGCGCGGGCAAGCATTGTCTTTCCACTTCCCGGACCACCTATCATAAAAAGATTATGCCCTCCTGCCGCAGATATCTCTAATGCGCGTTTTGCTTCTTCTTGCCCTAACACTTCTTCCATATCAAACTCGCATGAAAAATTTTCTTCTGCTTTTTTATACTGTGCTCTTTCCGGATTTTCTTTGTTGGTTAAAAAAGCAATTAACTGAGAAATGTTTTTTACCGGATAAACATTTACTCCTTTTATTACCGCCGCTTCATTAGCAGAAGGTGCAGGAAGAAATATATTTTCAAATCCATTTTCTCTAGCAAAAAGAGCTAATAAAAGTGCTCC
>JAGYLR010000082.1 GCA_018400895.1 bacterium | reverse complement strand
TTTCTTATACTTATCTTCTCCCCTCAAAGGTCGTAATCAAAAAGGGGAGAAAATAAATATATGAAAGAAGATAACAACTCGTGTTTGGGGCAAATTGCAATCTTCCTAATTTAATTTTACTAATTTTTATTTTTTTTGCAAGTGGAAAACTAAACTCTTTCAAGTATGTCCCGGTTAATGTATTTAGTAATTCCGGACAATAATGCGATCAGTAGAGGAGCATAAACCCAATCTAACTCTCCGAACTGAATAATCATTATTCCTAGAAAACCATTCAAGGTAGTCCAGTAAAATGTTTTTGCCTTATTGGTTGTTAAAAACTTTATTACTTCTTGAAGTATTTTTTTCATAATTAAATTTTTAAGTTAATATTTTTAGCCAGAAATATCCCGAAGAATATCCTGCATAATCCAAGACACTTATCTTTGTTCCTCTTTTAAGGACTTTTATTACATTAGCTCCTATCTCTGGCTCACTTCTAAAGTTAAGATTAACAAGTGTTTCTGTGTCGTTGGCAAACTGTTCGTTCATTGCTATGTATCCAATTACTGGGTTCTTTTTTTCAAGCACAAACTCTTTTCCCCAAGTTTTTTTTGCATAATCTAAACTCTTTGCTGTTTGGTTAAATATCGCCGCCATTTCACTTCCTGCGAATGTTTGAACCATTGGGCGGTTATCTATAAATCTTATTGAGGAACTATCCCCTCCGTAAACAACTGCTCTGTCGGTGTCATCGGCATCCACATTAAGAGCCAATACACAATCTTTGAAGTATCTAACTACTTTCTTTCCGTTCTCTGTTCCCCATACTCCAGCGGTAAAGTCTATTGCTATTGAGATACACCTTGATACTTGTCCTACGGTTCTACCTCCACCGATTATGTTTTTTAATAAATCGTTTTCGGTTAAAAATCTTGTTTCTGGGATGTAATCATTTCCTGCCACATCTTCGTGGATAAACTCTTCGGTTGCTTTGAAGATAGACATATCTATATTGTCTTCGTTTTGAGAGTTTACTGGGAAGTTCATTTCAGTTACTTCTCCTACTGGGTTTCCGCCACCATCGCTTGGACTTGGTTGTAATACTTTATCGCCGACCTTTGCTTTGCCATCTGCTGATATACAGTGTTGGTTCATCAAAACATATTGATCGCCGTTCTCATCATAAATAGGTAATCCACTACTACAAGCAGTCAAACCCTCCCAACAGCAAGATGCTCCTAATCTAACAGGACGGTGTTCTTTCTTCCACTCGTTTAGTTGAGTTAATTCACCTACTGCGATAACATCTGTCTTGAAGTGTTTCTCTAACTCTTTAGGGATTATATCATTTTCGTTTAGTTTAGAGATGTCAACCTTGTCGGTTACTGCTACAAGAATACAGGGTTCACCTTTCCCGTTTTTAAGTCCTATGCCTACTCCTGTTACATTCTTCTTTGCGAGTAACTCTTTCTCGTATTTCTCTTTTATTGATTTTAATGACATAATGCTTGACAAAATTAGTTAATATTGCTATAATGTGTAAAGTATAAAGTTTAACTTTTAGACCCACTCTCCCCGCGCATTCATTATTGGAGAGTGGGTTTTTTTAT
>JAGYLR010000081.1 GCA_018400895.1 bacterium | reverse complement strand
TTTATTCTATTTCATCAACACCGGAATCATACACTATTTCCCGGATTCTGTCAATACATTTTTCAGCCTCTAAATCATATTTGTCATGATTCCGCACTTCATTCTTAATGTCCCATAAGGCACAAAAGAAATCTGAGCCTTTTATTGCCATTTTAAATTCATTTTCTTCATCGGGTGTTACAAATTCTAATGTTGCTTTCATGTTCTTCTCCTTTGCCATTTTCTTGGTCTGTTGTGAGATCTTGGGCGAGTCCCAAATCTCGGCCTGTCTAATTGTTTCTTTTCTTCCCCGGCTTCTTTCCGCATTTCATGTAACTGTTTTGGTTTGTCTGTTTTCTTGTATGTGGCTTTTCTTTTTGACAGCACATATACTGTCCCTGCCACGGAATCTGAAACATCTTTTGAATTGTGAACTACTTCACCTCCCTTGAGACAAAAATTATGGGTATCCGACATGGATAAATCATATAAAGGCACTTCTTCTTCAAGCCTAATTTTTCTTATTTTTTTGATTTTCATATTGTTCCCTTGTTATTCTGTAAGCATTCCCAGCTTCTTCCTCCGTCATAAAATAACCAACATTCTTTCCTCTAAAAGTAGCTCTCCATCTTTTAATTCTCTTGCCTCCGTGCCCAAAATAAGAAACACCAATATACTTAGATTTACGAGTTTTTATTTCAGGCTGATAATCTATGTATCTTATTGGTTTGTCATAAAACAAATCGGGAAAATTCAAATTAGCATATTCCCCTGCAAATTTTCTGGCTGCTTTATCATATGCCATTGCAGCTTCTTTTTCTGTGTCAAAAGTTCCGAGCCATTTTCCATCAAAATTTGCTGCAAAATTATTATTAGATGGAATAACCCCTTTATATCTTAATTTTGCATCCTTTCTTGTGCATGTGTTATAATTACTTTCTGAATAAGATGCAAATCTTAGATTTGATTTTCTATTATCCAACGGGTTTCTATTGATATGATCAATAAGATACCCTTTTAGGGCTTTTCCTATAATTAACTCTGCAAGAAATATATTTACATTTCTATTTTTATCCTTACGAGAACATCCTATTCTATGGAAAGTTGTTTTGGCATATCCGTGGGTATTATACCATTTAAACTCACACGCCAATTCGAAATCTTCAAAATCAATTTTAGTGAATTTGCCAGCCCCCTTTTTGCCACAAAGTTCTATTTCTACGATATCCGCTGAGATAATATCATCATTTTCTGTTAAATTTTGTGCTTCTACCCAGCCCCTATATTTTGTCAACCATAGATGAGTAGGATCACATCTGTATATACCAGATTCAGTTTCTATTTCAATTAATTCTTTTTGATAACTGGTTATTCTGGGATTTTCAGGATACTTTAGAAAAAATCTATTATTTTTTTCGTCAAACGTTAATACCTTATATCTTTCCCCTTCCTTCCATTTATTTACAAATTTTTCCAAAGAAATAATACCTTTTTCGCATACAATTTCTGTCTCTCCCACAAAACAAGAAATCTTACTGTGATCTACTTTTCCTTTTTCAATATCAAGTATAAGACCTTTCAGTTCTTTCTTATGGGCTTCATGTTCTGGTATCCAGAGCCGATTTTC
>JAGYLR010000080.1 GCA_018400895.1 bacterium | reverse complement strand
CAAACTTTCAAACTTTTTAAAAATCGAAACACCTAAACAATCTCAAAAGATGGCCTCAGATCACTATAAAGTTTATAATCGATTAAGTCATCATGTAGCAATCTTCCCACAAGGATACATGGTGCAATACCAATGCTATTGGAATAATCTACAATCTGTTTTTTGTTTGTATAATCATAATCTGTAAGGAATGTTTTATACTGCGCATATGGTATTAAATAATTACTGGCTTGTTTATCGGCTTCGTCCTCATTGTCAGTATCATAGCGAATGCTAGATATTTTTTTTGTATGGTTTATCAAATGAGCTAGTTCATGGAAAAATGTAAACCAAAAAATATCTGCTCGTTTTCCTCTAACACTTAAGGCTAATATAGCCTTGTTTTTCCTCCAAAAAGTAGCTCCACATATATAGGTCTTGGGGAGTAACTTTACTAATACTAATGCTACACCGCACTCTGCACACAACTTTTTCATAATAGGATAAAATTCTTCAGGATCTTTCATTGTCAGCTCTCTGAATTTTGGTATGAGTTTTTTTAATCTATTTTGATTAAATGTACCAACTTTTATTTTAAGCCCTTCTAACTCTGCTTTTCTGACCCAAGCCAGCACCCCGAAATCAGAAATTTCTTTTATTTGCTTTTGTTTTCTAAACATAGCCGCTATTGAAATCTCTATTGCCTGCAGAGTAGCAACTCCAAAGAAATTCCTTAAATTTTCAACCCTCTCCTTCCTATCTTTTGTTTCTGGAATCCAACCGTAGTCACTCATATATTTATATGGGATTTTTTTCAGGACCGCTAAATCTTTCTCTAGTTCTTCCTGTTTTTCTAATCTGGCTTTATTTAACTGATAGTTTGTCTCTAGATTCATCCAGAATTGTGCTTTAGGTCCCAATACTTTTTCTAGCTTCAGTGCTGTTTCGTAAGTGATGGGATCCTTACCATTAACAATATTACTTACATGTTTTGGGGTTATTTCCAGTCGCATAGCAAGCTCTTTTTGGTTCAAGCCTAAAAAAATCATGTTTTCTCTAATTGTCTCTCCTGGAGGAACGGCAATAGTAGGCATGAATGTATCTTTATCTTTTTTGTTTACCATGGTAATCCGTCACCTCCTCAATCCTCACAATATTAATATTGCCCAATTCATGTATGTTTTCTGTTTCTTCTAGAACAGGTGAAAAAACAAGTCTGAATGGATGAACTAAATCTACTGCATACTCATCAGCTCTTGTTCCCTCTAATTTATGTAATCTTGCTGCTGGAATATGCTTAATATCCAACAAATTATCGGCTGCACGCAACTCGCCCACTCTCTGAGTCAACACATTTCCTATTCTCAGCCCATATTCTTTTTGTGCTTTTCTTGGATCTTCACAGTTTTTTTTTATTTTATTATTTTTAAAGTGTAATTCCATTATACATAACCTTTCCACTTTAGTCCATATTTATTAACCTGCTAGGTTATTTTTTCTATATTAATATAAAACGAGTACTTCTAAATACATTCTATCCCAAAGGTTCGCGCAAGCTTATTGATTTTTTCGAAAAACCGAATCTATTATTAATATTGTTAATAGGAATTGCATTTGGAAAACGTCTCGGAGAAAAAATCCACACGCTTTGCATTTGGTC
>JAGYLR010000008.1 GCA_018400895.1 bacterium | reverse complement strand
TAACAAGAAAAGAGGTAGTTTGCCTTGTATTAGTAAATACAATCCTCCCCTCTTCTATAGCAGAAATTATAGAAGCAAAATTATCATCTGCTAAAATTATTTCTCCTGCTTCTTTTGTTACATCAGTTCCTGATATTCCCATTGCTATTCCAATATCAGCTTGTTTTATTGCTGGGGCATCATTTACTCCGTCACCTGTCATTGCTACAACTGCTCCATGTTTTTCTTGTAAACACTTTGCAATTTTTAATTTCATATGAGGCGTTGTTCTGGCAAAAACATCAACATCTTTAACTGCTGTCTCAAACTGTTTTTCAGACATCTTTAATAATTCTTTCTCCGTTAGTGCCTTTTCTCTGCCTTCTTTAATAATTCCTGTTTCTTTAGCTATCGCGAGAGCAGTACCTTTATGATCACCAGTTATCATCACCACCCTTATACCTGCTCTATAAGCCTTCTCTACAGCATCTTTTACTTCTTCTCGGGGTGGATCCATCATTCCAACAACTCCTACTAATGTAAGTCCTTTTGCCATAGAATAACTTATTTCTTTTGTATCTTTGGGAAGTGGTTTATAAGCAAGTGCAATTGTACGCATCGCCTTATCTGTTAATCCATTAACTCTAAGTAACATTTTTTTCTTCTCTGCACTACTAATTTTACGTACTCCTTGTTTGTCTTCTATATGGGTTACGTTTTTTATTACTTCTTCTGGGGCACCGACAACATATAATTGTTTATTATTTTCATCTTCTAAAAGTACAGACAACGAAGCTCTGTATTTTAACTTAGAATTAAATGGCATATCATCAACCTTCTTTTGTTCTTTGATAAGTATCTCTTCTTTTATTCCTGCTTTTTCTGCTAATACAACTAAAGCTGCCTCTGTTGGGTCACCTATTATTTTATATCTATCTTTTTCATCCTCATCTTTTGTTAGTTTTGCATCATTACAAATTCCAGCGATATAGAGTAACTTTTCTAAACGAGAATCACGAAGAGGAAGAATATGTTGATCTCCTATATAAAACTCTCCGTAAGGATTCCATCCTTCTCCAGTAACTCTAACCTCATCTTCACCAGATAAAAGTACGGAACGAACATTCATTGTGTTTTTTGTTAAAGTCCCCGTTTTATCAGTTACAATGTGATCAGTTACCCCTAATGTTTCTGTAGCAGGAAGTTTTCTTATAATTGCATTTCTCTTTGCCATTCTTGTTGCTCCTATTGCAAGTAAAATAACTAGAATTGCTGGAAGCCCTTCTGGTATTCCAGAAACAAGAGCGGCTATAGAAAACAGTAATGTTTCTCTAAATCCTTCGCTCATATGCACTATCTCATTTATGCTAATTCCAGAAAATAATAGAGATAATGTAAAAATAATAAGAGCTCCAGAAAAGGCAAATATAGCCATCTGTCTGGATAACATACCTATTTTCTCTTCAAAGTGGCCTCCTTTTTTTTCTACATGTTTTATGTCACTTGCTATTGTTCCAAAAACTGTATCTTTTCCCGTAGCAACTACTACTGCCTTAGCCTTTCCTCCAGCTACAAAAGTTCCCATCCAAATCATATTTTTACGGTCTGCAAGATCAGTTTCTTTATCCAATATTTCAATGTCTTTACCAACAGGAACTGATTCACCAGTAAGTGACGCCTCACTTGTACGAAAATCTTTTGTATAAAAAAGACGAGCATCAGCAGGAATACGATCTCCTTCTTCTAAAAAAATAATATCTCCGGGAACTAGAGTTTTTGCTGAAATTTGGAAAAGAGTACCTTCTCTATAGACTTTTACTGTAGGAACTATTAGTCGCTTTAGTGCCTTTATCGCCTTTTCTGCTTTATATTCTTGCACAAATCCCATTACTGCATTTAATAGCAAAACAGCCAATATAACATAAGCATCAATCATCTTACCAAACAAAGCAGATATTATACCGGCAGCAATTAAAATATAAACTAAACCACTCTTAAACTGTTTTAAAAATATTAAAACGGGGTTATTTTTATCATCATCTGATATTTCATTTGGGCCATATTTTTCTAATCTTCTTTCTACCTCCTTACGAGATAATCCTTCATGTTTAGAAGAAAGATCAGAAAAAACATCTTCTGTGAGTATGGAGTGCCAAATACTTATTTCACTTCTTTCTTTTTTTTGTTTTTCCATGTTTCTATTTTTTTATGATCGCCCGATAAAAGTGTTTTAGGAACCTTCCAATTTACTCCTTTATTGGGAGAAAAAACTTCTGGACGAGTATACTGCTGGTATTCTGTAAATCTTCCATCTTTACCAACTCTTGTTTCTAAAAAATTATCCTTTCCAATAACTCCGGGGATTAATCGCGATACAGATTCAATAACTGCCATCGCAGGAATTTCTCCTCCCATAAGAACATAACTTCCTATTGATATATTTTCATCAGCTATATACTTTTCTACTCTAGCATCAACTCCTTCATAACGGCCACATATCATTATAATATTACCTTCTTTTGAAAATTGCTCTGCTTTGTTTTGCGTAAATCTTTTACCTCTAGGAGTAAAAAGGACTACTTTGGTATTTTTTGTTTTAATAGCATTAACTGCCTTGTAGATAGGTTCTACCTTCATCACCATTCCACTACCTCCACCAAAAGGACGATCATCAACCGTACTGTGAGGATCACTAGTCCATTTACGAAGATCATGAACAGTTATTTTTAAAACTCCCTTGTTAATTGCTTTTTTAATTAGACTTTCTGATAAAAAAGAATTAAACAAGGAAGGAAATATAGTTATTATATGGAAGTGCATAGTAAAAAATCAAAATGCAAAATGCAAAAATCAAAATGACAGATTAAAATTCAAAAATAGATAAAGTTAAAAAGAATAAATTATTAAACAAAAATCAAAATGCAAAATGCAAAAATCAAAATGACAGATTAAAATTCAAAAATATATTTTAAAATAAAAACGGTGCTATCTTTTAAAAGAATAGCACCGTTTTCTAAAAGTGTAAAAAAGTTTTTACAGATTTATGTCATCAAGTTCTTCTCTTTTTTCAGGTTCAGGAGTAGAACTTTTTTTTGATTCAAAATTACTTCCTTCAGGTTCGATAATCTTGAGGTTAACTCTGGCTTTGTTTTAAGGCCAATTATTCAGACCAAATTTCTGATTGCCCTAGCGGTTGATCCTTCTTTTCCAATTATCTGTCCCTTATCATCGGGATGAACCTTCAAAGAAAGAAGCACACCCATCTCATCTACTTTTCTTTCTACAACCACCGCATCCCGGATTGTCTACCAGATTTTTCACATTGAATTCAAGAAATTCACTATCGGATGTTTCTTTAAATGTTTTCTTATTTTATCGTACAATCATATGTAGCCCGACCTTTCCTCATGGTTTCCTTAGGGATAACCTGTTAAATACTATTTGATTTTACTATCTTATCTTTTCTGTCAAAATATTTATTTATCTTCTTTTGTTGGCTCTTCTTTAACTATATCATTTTTAGGGGCTTTCTGTATTTCTTGTGCATCTTCACCTTCTGATGTTTTTACTGGATTTTCTTCTTTTATTGGAGTCTCTTCTACCGGTTTTTGTCTACCTCTTCTGATGTTTCTTTTGTTGGCTCCTCCGTTACTGGAATACCTTCTGCAGATTTTGTCCGTAGAAGCTTCTTCTACTATTTCTTTCTTTGAAATAGCATGGACTGGTCTTTTTTACCAACAACAACTCCTTTTTTTTAATAAAAAGATTATAAACTGTATCAGATACTGATGCCCCTTCCCCAATCAATGCTTCGCTTTATCTTCCTTTATATCACACTGTTTAGTTGGGGATCATAATATCAAGATCTTCTATAAATCTTCCACTACGAAAGGAGGATTATTTTTATCAGTAACAACTATTTTTATAAAATGGTTGTTTTTTTTCTTCCTGTTCTAAAAGTCTAATTCTTATCATAAAAATTTATTTTTGATTTTTAACCAACCTTTTTTTTTCTAAGTGCAATTTTTGCTGCTTCTTCTTCTGCTTCTTTTTTTTGAATCCCCTCTACCTTTTCCAAGCAAATCATCTTCCACAAAAACTCCATTACAAATTGTTTTTGTGAATCTTATTTAATCTCATTAATTGTCTTATAAACTGGTGTAATACTTAATTTTTCTTGTGCTTTTTCTTGGAAGAATTGATTTTGAATCTCTATAAAGTCCCAATTCTATTATTCTTGGAAGACGTGGTGTAAGATTTTCTTCTATTATTTTTTTGCTGATACATATCCCAAATCCAAGATATATAGCACCTATTATTGCCTCAAATGTATCCTGGAATATAAAGTCTTGGTTACCCTGATCTCTACTCTCCCCTTTTGATAATAATATATAATCATATGCTCTAAACTTTCTGCAACCTCTCTAATTCTTTAGAATTAACTAGTGATACTCTCCAATTGGTAGAAATTACTCCTTCTGTTTCTCTAGGATAAGTAATATAAAGATAATCTGTTGCTCATAACTAATTGCAAAACAAGGAATCACCTAAAAACTCTAATCTCTCATTTTGCCCTAAACCAAAATCAGGATTTTCGTTAAGATCTATCAGTCTATGACAAAGCGCCTGTAATAAAAAAGATCTTTATTTTTAAAATCAGTTCCTAATTTTTCTTCTAATTCTTTTAATTTTGCATCCATTTACCTAATTTTTATTTTCCTCCTCCATTTCTCTATAAACAGTTCCTAATACTCCGTTGACAAATCTACCAGAACTACTTCCACCAAATCTTTTAGCCAATTCTATAGATTCATTTATAGCACAACTTTTGGGAGGAAACTTCTTCTTTTAGCATAAAGCTCATCAAGTCTTACTATACGTAAAAATATTTCTATCAACAATTGTTATCTTTCTAATGGCCACTCTGGGCAACAGCAGATATTATTTTATCTAGTTCAGAAATATTTTCTACTACTCCTGATATAAGATTATTGATAAATTTTTCTTCTCCTGACAATTCACCAAACTCAGTAATATTTTTCTTTACAATATTATCAATATTACTATTTTTTTGCTCAAAAAAATCCCACTCATAAAGAGATTGGAGTACAATTGATCGAGCAAGGTGTCTAGAGGACATAATTTATTTTTTCTTAGACATATTTCCCATACCAATGGGTTGTTCTTTTTCTTCTGTTTTCTTTTTATCAGAACTCTTTTTATCAGAACTCTTTTTGTCTTGTTTTAAAACATCTATCACCTCTCTCCCTTTATAATAACCACAGTGGCTACATACTGTATGTGGTAATTTCTGCTCTTTACACTTATCACAAGTCACAAGAGTTGGCTCTTTAATAAAAATATGCATTCTGCGCATATTTCTTTTTGATTTTGTAGTTCTTCTCTTTGGTACTGCCATAATCAAATTAATTAACATTTCCTATGCCCCTCGCTTTCATATAATAGCAAAAAAAATAAATTCAATCAAGTAGCCGGAAAGTCTTTCTATGTAAATTACAAGTACCATATTTTTTTATAGCTTCTCTGTGAAATTTTGTTCCATACCCTTTATTTTTAGAAAATCCGTACTGCGGATATTTATTACCATATCTTATCATAATTCTATCTCTTGTAACTTTAGCAATTACTGATGCTAATGAGCACTGTGGAACAATCCTATCACCATGAATTACTGAATTTTGATTAAGATACTCCCCTACAAGAAAATTACCGTCTATTACAAGTAGTGATTCTTTATAATTAATCTTTTCTATAGCTCGTATCATAGCAAGTTTTGTCGCTTGAAGTATATTGATTTTATCTATCTCTTTTTGTGAAGCACTACCTACTGCCCACTCCACAGAAATACACCTTTTTATATTTTCAAAAGCATTTTCTCTACTCTTAGGAGACATTCTTTTTGAATCATCTAAATTAGGAACAATTGAAAATATATCAAAATTACTATCAAAAAAGGCAACAGCAGCAACTACTGGTCCTGCTAAACACCCTCTTCCTGCTTCATCTACTCCAATTATTTTCTTCATTAAGGTTATTATAGCGTTTTTGATTTTTAAACCAATATCCAATATACTTGTTTTATGTTTACTCACTTACACGTTCATTCACAGTACAGTATACTTGATGGTCTACCAAAAATAGATCAACTTTTAGATTACGTAAAGGAGTTAGGTATGAGTAGTGTGGCATTAACTGATCACGGAGTTTTATATGGAGCAGTTGAGTTTTATAAAGAAGCAAAAAAACGAGATATAAAACCAATAATAGGATCAGAAATATATGTGGCAAGAAATAGAATGGAAGATCGTCGTCCAAATATAGACAGAAAGTCTTACCATATGGTACTTCTAGTAAGAAACAAAAAAGGGTATGAAAATTTAGTAAAACTGATAACAGAAGCACATCTTAAAGGATTTTATTATAAACCAAGAGTAGATGAAGAACTATTAGAAAAATACTCATCAGGGCTTATTGCTCTCTCAGCTTGTGTTCAAGGGAAAATACCTCAATTTGTTTTATCTAATAAAAATAAAGAAGCAGAAGAGCTTGTTTATCGTTATAAAAAATTGTTTGGCGAAGACGGTTTTTATTTAGAATTACAAGATCATCCTAATATAGAAGAACAAAATACTGTAAATAATAAATTAATAAAATTAGCTAAAAAAACTAATACTCCTCTTGTTGCAACCTGTGATTCACACTATTTGCGGCCAGAAGATGCAGAAACCCAAGACATTCTTATGTCAATAAATACTGGTTCAGAAATAGATGATCCTGATAGAGCAACAATAAAAAAAGATGATTTTTCTCTACGAACAGCACAAGAGATGAATAATTCTTTTAAACACATTCCCGAAGCGATTAGTAATACAGAAAAAATTGCTCAATTGTGCCAATTTGATTTTGAGTTAGGTAAGACTAGACTTCCTCATATAAAAATGGAAAATGGAGAAACAGAAAATGAAATACTAAAAAGAAAGTGTTTGGATGGAGCAAAAGAAAGATATCAAAAAAAAGATTTTAAAAAAGTTGAAGAAAGACTAAATGAAGAATTAGAGGTTATATGGGGAGCAAATCTGTCTTCATATTTTTTAATTGTTCAAGACTTTGTCTATTGGGCAAAATCAAATAAGATTGTTGTTGGACCAGGAAGAGGAAGCGCTGGAGGTTCAATAATCGCCTACTTATTAGGAATAACAAATATAGATCCTTTATACTATGATCTTCTTTTTGAAAGATTTCTTAATCCAGGAAGAGCAAAAGTTTCTCTTCCTGATATAGATCTTGATTTTGCTGACAGAAGAAGAGATGAAGTTATAGGATATATAGCTGAAAAATATGGACATGATAAAGTAGCACAAATTATAACCTTTGGAACTATGGCTGCTAGGGCTGCTGTGCGTGATGTAGGAAGAGTTCTTAAAAAACCTTATTCTTACTGCGATAAACTAGCAAAAATGATTCCCCTTGGTTCAAATTTAGAAGAAACTATAGAAAATGTAATTGAATTTAGAAAAATATATAACACAGATAAAGATGCAAAAGAGATAATAGATCACGCAAAACGTTTAGAAGGGGTTGTAAGGCATGCATCAACTCATGCTTGCGGGTTAGTAATATCAGATAAGTCACTTTATGATCTTGTTCCACTGCAACACCCTACTCAAAACGACGATACAATAGTTACACAGTATGAGATGCATGCAGTAGAATCTTTAGGATTATTGAAAATGGATCTTCTGGGATTAAAAAATCTAACTATAATAGAAGATACCTTAAAAAGAATATACGCTGTACATAAAAAAAATATTGATATAGAAAAAATTTCTTTAAATGATAAAAACTCTTTTAAACTTTTAAAGGAGGGGAAAACAGTTGGTGTCTTTCAACTGGAAAGTCAAGGGATGCAGAGATATTTAAAACAACTAGAACCAGGTAGTATGGAAGATATTATTGCCATGGTTTCTCTTTACCGTCCTGGACCAATAAAACTTATTCCCGATTATATCCAAAGAAAACACGGCAGGAAGGAAATCTCTTACATACATCCTAAACTTAAACCAATACTTGAGCCTACATATGGAGTAATTGTTTATCAAGAACAAGTAATGAGAATTGCCCGTGATCTTGCTGGATACTCACTTACTGAAGCTGATACTCTAAGAAAAGCTATTGGTAAAAAAATAAAAGAACTACTACAAGGAGAAAAGAAAAAGTTCACAGAAGGTATAGAAAAAAATGGTATTGATAAAAAAGTTGGGAAACAGTTATGGGAATGGATAGAACCTTTTGCACAATACTCATTTAATAAAAGTCACGCTACTGCATATGCATTAATAGCTTATCAAACCGCCTATTTAAAATCACATTACCCCAAAGAATTTATGTCTGCCTTACTTACTGCTGATCAAAAAGATACAGAAAGAGTCGGATTTCTTATAGCAGAGTGTAGGAAAATGGGTTTAGAGGTTCTCTCTCCTGATATAAATGAAAGTTTTATTGGATTTAGTATTGTCCCTGATAAACCCCAGATTCGGTTTGGATTATCTGCTATTAAAAATGTAGGAATGAAATTGGTAGAAGAAGTGGTTAAAGAAAGAAAAGAAAATGGAAAATTTTCTTCTTTAGATAATTTCTTGTCTAGAATGACATCACAAAACGTAAATAAAAAATCAATGGAAAGTTTAATAAAGTCTGGAGCTTTTGATAATATGAAAGACCGAGGAACTATGTTATATAATCTTGATAGAATTTTAGAGTACGGAAGAGAAAAAAGAAAAAATAAAAACAATGGTCAAGTTGGTCTATTTGAAGGAAACGGATCATTTGGTGAAGATCTAACTCTAGAAAAAGCATCTCCAATAAATGAAGAAGATAAACTAATGTGGGAAAAAGAACTTTTAGGGCTTTTTATTACTGGACATCCGTTAGAACCATATAAAGAAAAAATAGAAAAAGAAGCAGGAAATATAGCAAAAGCAAAGCGACAAATGTCTGGTGGCGGAGTAAGAATAGGAGCTATTGTTTCTTCAATAAAAAAGATAATAACAAAATCAGGAGACCCTATGTTTTTTGTAAAGATGGAAGATCAAAATGATAGTATAGAAGTTATTGTATTCCCCCGCTCTGTAGAAGAAAATAAAACAATCTTTGAAGAAGGAAAACCGTTGTTTATTTCTGGAAAATAAGTCACAGAGAAGAAATACCTAAAATAATATGTGAAAAGCAGAAAAGATATCTGATTGACTTTTTCACCACTTTTATATAATTAAAATAATGTTTTTTAGTTTAGTAAAAACAACAACCACAACAACCTCTTTTTAGAAGAGAGACTTTTGTTTTTACTACAAAAACCTCTCAAAAGAGGTTTTTATTTTATTAAATTAATGTTAAAATAACTAAGTATGGACAAAGAAATTGAGAAAATAAGACACTCGTTGTCTCACATAATGGCTCACGCTGTAAAAGACCTTTACCCTCAGGCAAAGTTTGGTATGGGACCTTTTATAGAAAATGGATTCTACTATGACTTTGACAAAATAAAAATTGGGAATGAAGAATTAGAAAAAATAGAAAAAAGAATGCAAGAGATTATACAAGAAAATATATCTTTTGATCAAAAAACAATTAAAAAAGATGAAGCAAAAAAAATATTTTCTGATCAACCATATAAACTAGAGATAATTAAAGATATTGAAGAAGATCAAGTTTCTATTTATCATAGTGGAAAATTTATTGACCTCTGTTCAGGACCTCATATAAAAAACAGTAAAGAAATAAACTTAAAAGCTTTTAAACTAACTCGTATTGCTGGAGCTTATTTCAAGGGATCAGAAGATAACCCTATGCTAACAAGAATATACGGAGTTGCTTTTAAAACAAAAGAAGAGTTAGAACAACATTTAAAAAATATAGAAGAGGCAAAAAAGAGGGATCACCGTGCTATTGGAGAAAAACTAGGATTGTTTATGATAAGTGAAAATGTTGGTCCAGGATTAATTCTCTGGCATCCTAAAGGAGCAATTCTTAAAAGAACAATAGAAAATTACATATTATCAGAATATTTTGATAATGGATACGAACCAGTATGTACTCCTCATATATCAAAAACTCAGCTTTTTGATATATCTGGGCATAACAATTTTTACAAAGAGAGCATGTTTCCTTTAATGCACATGGAAGAAAAAGATAAAGATGAAAAAGAAAGTTATCAGATAAAACCAATGAACTGCCCTTTTCATGTACAAATATACAAAAGCAAAACAAGAAGTTATAGAGATATTCCTATTAGATACACAGAATTAGGAACTGTTTATAGATACGAAAAATCAGGAACTTTGCACGGATTAACTAGGGTACGTGGATTTACTCAAGATGATGCTCATGTGTTCTGTAGTAAAGACCAATTAAACAGTGAACTTTATTCTTTGTTAAACCTAACAATGAAAATACTGAAAAAGTTTGAATTTGAAAAGTTTAATATATACCTTTCAACTAGACCAGAAAAACGAGTTGGTTCTGATGAAGTATGGAATATTGCTGAAAACTCTTTAAAAGGTGCTTTGGAAAAGATGGAATTAGATTACAAGATAGACTCTGGAGAAGGAGTATTTTATGGACCAAAAATAGATATAAAGATTGAAGATTCCCTAAAAAGAGAGTGGCAATGTACAACAATACAAGTTGATTTTAATCTTCCAGAAAGGTTTGATATGACTTACATAAACAATACTGGAGAAAAAGAAAGACCAATAATGGTACACCGCGCACTACTAGGATCTTTAGAAAGATTTATAGGGGTTCTACTTGAATATCATGCAGGAAATCTCCCTTTATGGGTATCACCTATTCAGTGTTTGGTAATTCCCATAGGAGAAGAACAATCCGAATATGCTAAAAAAGTGGCAAAACAACTAAGTAGTAGTTTACGAGTTAAAATATCTTTAGAAAATGAAACTCTAAATAAAAGAATAAGAGAAGCAGAAGTAATGAAAATACCTTACATTCTTGTTGTTGGAGGAAGAGAAGAAAAAAATAACAGTGTTAGTGTAAGATGTAATGGAAAAGATGAAGGTGTAGTTGAAATTAGTAAGTTTTTAGAAAAAGTAAAAAATAACCTATAAATATGGGAGAGCTTTCACCATATACAAAAAAACTACTGAAAAAGAATAATCTTTCTCTTAAAATAAATAAAAAAGAAGAAGAGGCAACTGTGCATGTTGATGAGATAGCAATGCGAGTTGCCTCTTTTTATGAAAAAGTTAGAGGAGTAATAGATTGGAAAGGAGAACATCTTTTAAAGCGCAGTGCGATAAGTAGAATGCTTAAAAGAAAGATGTTTTCACAAATAAATCTTGCTGATGGAAAGTTTTCAAAAGAATCTATCCTTGCTGAACCGTTAGTAATTGACCTTATTCGTTCTGGTCACTTTCCTAATGATAAAATTGGAGAATCAAAGATAGAAGAAATTCAGAAAATTATAGATAAATATATCTATATAATAAAAAATAGTCACTTTCCAGAAAATGTATCAAGAATAGATTTTTATCAGTGGTTATCATCCCTTGCAGCATGTGAAATAGAAGAAGCACTATCCCCTTCTATAAAAGAAAGAGCTCTTATAGCTCACATGTACAAATCAATGAAAAATTCTATAGAAGTGGAAAATGAAATTAGTGAAGAAGAAAAAAACATCTTGATATATATTGCTGTCCAAAAAGCACTCTTTGATTTAGACCAACAGATAATCTCTTACCATATACTAAAACAAAAAATTAAAAACTGGAAAAAACTTTCACAAGAAGAACTGGTAGCAGTTACAAAAAATATACACAATACTAAACAGCAAATAAACAAATATTTTAACCACCAATTGCTAAAAAAAATTCTGCGAGTATGTAGGGTTTATAATACTCCTTATCTTATTTTAGGAGATATATTAAGCCAAAACGGTAAAAAGGCTGAAGAGATATTAGAGGATCCTCAAAAAACAGAATCAAGCATAAAAAAACACTACCGTGAGAGAGTTTCTGCTATGAAGAGTAGACTTTCTCGTGCTGCAATATACTCTACTCTTTCAATATTTATTACTAATATATTTGCTCTACTAATCGTAGAAATTCCTCTAGCAAGACTTGTTATGGGAAGTTTTAGTCCACTGGCAATAGTTGTAGATATTCTTGCTCCAACAGTTCTAATGGCCTTTCTCGTTATTACTATAAAATCTCCTCCAAATAAAAATGAAAAAAAGGTTATTATGGAAACAATGAAAATAATATACAAGAAAGATAAAATAGAAACATTTAAAGTAAAACAAACAAAAGAAAGAAAATTAATATTCAAAATTATAATTAACTTCTTTTACTTTCTTGGATTTTTTGCCTCAATAGGAGTAATAGTTTACTTTTTAAAAAAAATAAACTTCCCTCCCCCTTCTTACTTTATACTAATAATATTTATCTCTCTTATAGCTTTTGCTGGAATAAAAATAAGAGAAAGAGGAAAAGAATTGCATATGATAAAAATCAAAGACAGTTTTTTTAGAACATTAGTTGATATATTCGCTTTACCAATAATACAAATGGGTAAGTGGATTACTCTACGTTGGGAAAAGTATAACGTTATATCAGTATTTTTCAGTGCTCTAATAGATTTACCATTTATGATATTTGTTGAATTTATTGATCAATGGAGAAATTTTCTCAAAGAAAAGAAAGAAGATATATACTAACAAAAATTATCAATTTTCAATAATCAATATTATATGCGTTATTCGTTATTTGGCGGCGCGGCGCGTATCGGCAAGCGAAATGCGAAACGCGAACGACCTTCCCCGTCATTGCGAGGGCGGTAGCCCGTGGCAATCCCGTCATTAAATTCCAAATCCCAAATCCTAAATACTAAACAAATTCTAAATAATAATGTTCAAAATTCCAAACAATTGTTTTTGTCATTTGAATTTCTGTCATTAGTGCTTGTTTAGGATTTAGTGCTTAGGATTTAGTATTTATTAAAGGTAATTCAAAATTCACCTTCCCTGTCATTGCGAGGAGTGAAACGACGAAGCAATCTCCCTGAACATCCACAAGATTGCCACGGGCTAAAGCCCTCGCAATGACGAAGTATGCGATGTCCACCCCCTGGGGTGGACATGGGGTTTGTTGACCCGTAGAAATCAACAGCGGTTAATAATGAGGTTAATAGCAAGGTTAATAGGGATTTGTGTTATAATACATATCTATGGAACTAATTACAAAAGAAAAAATAGAAATACTTTTAAATAAATATAATACAAAACCAAATAAATCTCTTGGGCAGAATTTTTTAATTAACAAAGACATACTCTCTTGTATAATTTCTTCTGCCAATTTATCTAAAGAAGATACTGTAATAGAAGTTGGTCCGGGACTAGGAACACTAACCGTAGAGCTTTCCAAAAATGCAAAAAAAATAATTGCCATAGAAAAAGATAAAAAAATGGTTGAGATATTAGAAGAAACAACAAAAGGTTGTAATAATGTAAAACTAATTAACAAAGATGCTCTAATATACAAAACAGAAGAAAAAAAATATAAGATGATATCTAATCTGCCATACTACGTTGCTTCTCAGATAATAAAAAAATTTTTAAACTGTGAAAATCCACCTTTATTTATTTTAGCAATGGTACAAAAAGAAGTAGCAGAGAGATTAACCGCCACACCTCCAAAGATGAATATGCTTGCTGTAATAGTACAATCTCAATCTAATATAGAGATAGTTAGAAATGTGGGTAAGGGATGTTTTTGGCCACCACCAAATATTGACTCATCTATTGTAAAAATAACTCCTCATAAAAAAGAAAAGCAAAACCTGTTTTATGACATTGTAAAAGCAGGATTTTCTCATCCCAGAAAACAGCTACTTAAAAACATTATTCAATTTGACAATAAAGCCTTAAAAGAACTACAATTAAACAGAAATAAGGTTATTTTAGCTATGCAAAACTGCGATATTAAAATTGACAGAAGAGCAGAAAGCTTATCAATAAAAGAATGGAATGATCTAACAAGACAACTAACAAAAAATGATTAAAAAAACTGCGGTACTACTTCTTCTAACAATTCTTATTGTTGCTCCAATAGCAGCGTTTTCTGGTGAGTTAGACTACCCGGAGGTAATGGGAGAAACAGCAGAAGAAGGAGGAATTGGATATTTGTTTAACTTTGCCATAATAGCGGCAATGGCCGCTGTATTTGCCACCTTGGTTTATGGTGGTTTTTTATATATAACCTCTGTTGGTAATGCTGAAAAAACCCAGAAAGCAAAGAAAAGAATAACAGCTGCATTTTTAGGTTTAGCACTAATGCTTCTTTCTGTACTTATAATAAACACGGTAAATCCAAACATATTGGATATTGAATCTCCTTCTAATGAATTTCCTTCTATAGAAACTGAACACCCAGATTTTAATGAACTCACCGGGAAAGATAATATAATAGTTGAAGAAAATCCTTTAGGATATTTTTTAAAAAACGAATTAAATAGCTTATCTCAAAGAGAAAAAATATTAGAGAATCTTTTTGTTTTAAGAAATATTATGCGTGAGGAACGTGAGTTTAACCCTATTGTTACTGGAATATCTGGAATGAACAAGTACTTTTTAGGAGTATCAAAAAACTGTTCCTGTAGTAAACTTGAAGCACGATGTGCAAGCACAAGAATTTTGGGAGTTCCTTTGGGGTGTGATGGAGACCCTTGTAAAGAAGATGATGTAGTTGTTATGGAAGAAATAATGGAAGAAAATAATAAAGTAACTGAAAAATTACTTAACATAAGATCGTCATTAATAGAAGAGCAAGAAAAAATAGAGACTAACATTAGAAGATTTCAAGAATTAGAACAAAGAATGGTTGATTGCCAAAATCAAGGAATAACAACCTTAAGACAACAAATAGATAGGTTTGATATGTTTGAGTCCCTTGGAATGGGAATGATTACAAAAACACATAAAGAGATGGATATTGGTAGTGGAGGAGGAAGCTCGTTAACATTTTACTGCTCTATTGGAGGAACTTTAATGGAAGCAGAAGTTTTCCCTAGAAATGGAGTTCCTCTTACTGGGCCACTTTCCCGAGTTGAAAATATTGGAAGAGTAAACTGTCCCTACGAGTATAATGTTGGTGAAATATATGACTCAGTAAGAGAAGCAACGATAATACAGATGGTAAAAATTAGTGAGCTTATTAACATTATTGAAGATATGATTAGTGAAATTCAAAACTTCAGTGAATATGCTTCTTCTATAGGAATTGAAAACTGCAGGCCAGTATGTAATTGTATACCAAATCCTTTAGTGTGGATGCCTCCTTACAACCCTTGTTTGCAGGTGGTAGGAACATGCACTGGACAAGCATCTCCTTATGGTGGAGACGCTAAAGAAGGAGGAGATAGAGGAAAAATGCAAGAATCTGTAGAAAAGATAAAAGAATTGGAAGAAAAAATACAAAACACAATCTACAGCTTATCTGATTATATGGTTGAAGTTTCACTAATGCTTGGAGAAAGAGTTGTTACAAATAGAGAAACAAATGTAAGACCAAGCCCTGATACAGTACTTGGTACTGGATTTATGGCAGAGGAAGACGACAGCTATCTTATATTAGAAGTACAAGAAAATTGGGTAAAAGTTAGAAATGATCTTGATTATGACAGAGGAGAAAAATTAGAAGAAGGAGTAGGGTGGATATCAGCAAGTAATTTAATAATACAAAATAGTAAATTAGACGATATAGAAGAATCTCTTTGGGAGTGTTATACCCCGGAAGAAGAAACATCAGGAGATGCTTGGGCAGTACTCAATGCACCAATGGCCATAGGAAATTACAGCCCAAATAATTTAATACTATATAATCCTCATCCCCGAAATATTTTGTTGTAGTATTTCCTCAATATCCAGTAGAAGATAAAGACCCTCTACCTCACTACGAATATAATATAATACCAGCAGAAAGATTTACTGCATTAAATTGGAATGAGTAAAGGATGTATCCAAGGTTGGAATTGTGAAGACACAATTTTTACCAAATGAAAGCAATTATATTACTGTGTATGATGATGCCTTCTGAAAATTAAAACAACAAATATCTTGTATGAGAGAAGAGTTAGATAATATACAAAAAAGAAGAAAGATAGGTGTTGATGATAGTGGAGAAGTAGAAACACCAATAGGAAAAATATCTTATATATCTGACCACAGATTATACTCTCCAATAAACTCTTGCTCATTTACTTTGGGAACCTTGATGATGGTGGTTTGTAGTTTTAGTCACGAAACAGTTTACGGGCAAAATAGGATATCACCTCATTATGGAGGAAATGAATGTAATGATACGGAAAATCTTAAGCACTTTTAGCTAGATATAGAGTATGAACATATAATAAAAGCGGCAAAATCATGTAATCTACAAAGTTATATAAGTTATGAAATTCCCTATCCTTATTCTGAGTCAAGTGCAGAAATAAATGAAAATTGGTCCTCATATACAAGTCAGTATAGTAGGTTCATATATTGTGGAACTTATTAAAATGTTTAAAAGAAATTACACTAATATACATATTTATAAACATAGTTTTGTTTTCTGCAATTCTAGTGTCTTCAGGAATTATTAATATCTCTGATATTACTAAAAGAGTTATTTCTCCTTTTCAAAAGAGTCAACTAGTTCTGATCTTAAATATTCCCAAACATCTACAAGAGCCATTAGTAGAAGAAATAGAAGAACTTTTGGGAGAAATTGGTTCTGGGGACAACGAAGGACTATTAAAAGAGATAATAACTTTAGCAGAGACGGCGAGTTGTGATCACATTCAAGCAATATGTAGAGAAACTGATTGGTTTAATGTAAATTTAGGAATAGGTGAAGTTGTTGTAAAAGGATGTGGCCCACTAATGTCAGAAGATAGTAATGGCCCACCAGAAATAGATATATGGTCTGGATCATTAATATCTGAGGCAACAACTGGCAACTTTATAGGAAGCCTTCTTTGGAATCCCGCAGAAACAGATTTTTTAGCAAAACAAGAATCAATGACCAGAAAATGGAGAGATTTTCCTTCTGCAGAACATAATAAAGAAAGAGATGACTACTGGGATAAGTTGAACTAGAAAGAATGAGAGAAGAAGGAAGAGAAGATGAGGCTGACAGTTTAGAATACGAACTGGGAATGTTATTATTTTTAATGAATCCTAGTGATCCTGATTTAGAGAGTATACTTGATGAAGAAGTAATAAATGATGGAATGGATCTCCTTTCCGAGATTGGAGTAACTCCAGAAGAAGCATCAATAATGAATATAATGGAAGGAAGTGTAGATCTATCTCCTTTTGTTAGTGCTTGTGCAGCTTATTGTAAAGGAGAGATATATGCTGAAATGTGTACATCAATAGGAACTGTTCAAGAAGACATAACACTAAAATTTGGGTTAAGCTTTGGTATCCAAGACATAGAAATAACTGATCTTATTGTAAGCAATATTGGCATATCACTTCCTGAACATATAATTATAAGAGATGTCCCAAGTATGTCTTTTGATATTCCCTTACCTGATATACGTGTAGAATTCCCTCAAGTTCCTTTAGCAGAAGGAAGTATACCTGATCTAGGCCTTGAAGTTAATATACCATCAATAGAAATACCTTCTCCAAAAATAGCAAATCCTCTACCTCAACCAATAGAATTATCTTGCCCAGTATATGAAGGACAATTTGCTGGAAAATATGAAAAATATAATATTGAGGAAAGAATAGAAACAGTAGAAGTTGATTGGTATATGCAAACATTTGACTACCTTTCAAGATCTTGTAGAGAAATACCTTATGAAGTAGTAGTTGAAAGAACATGTGAAGATATAATAGATTCGGGTGGAGTAGAAAATTTAATTTTGTTATGTGAGCAAAAGTATAATTCTGGAGAAATAGAAGGAAACTCTGAGATGATTAGTATGTGTTCTGCTGCCTTTGATTTAGGAGGATCTCCTTCTTTACCAGAAATAAAAGGAGTATTTAATATATGTTCTCTACCAGAAAACGAAAATGTGCCTGTATGTTTAGAAGTAAGAAGAGCACTCAATAATGGAGATGAAAAACAGGCATGTATTGTTGGATTAAGGGATGCTGCGAAATCTGGAGATCTGGATTCAGAAAGAGACAGTGTAAAAGATGCATTTGAAGATGTTCCTGAAGAAGAATATGAGAGATATGCACAAGAAGGAAGTTTTCTTAATCCAGAAACAATGAGAGTTGAATGTTTTAATCCTGATCTTATTATTCCAACAATAACAAATGACTGTAATTACATATGGGAAAATTATAATGAAAACTGGTTATATCTTCAATTTTTCCGTGAAGCAGCAGTTGAAGAAACCGTCTTTCAAAATGATTATACTAACTGGAAACAGTTTTTTGAGTACCTAGAAGATTATTCTACAGAAGAATATGAAGAAACATTTTTTGAAGTAGTAGAAGAATATAAATCAGGAGAGCACTGGGATGATTCGGCATTTGATGACTGGGCTGATGCTTTTTATACTCAATATATTCCTTTAGTTATTTTTGGTGAGGGAGAAAGCGCCCTATCTTTTGAGGAAAGATTATCAGAAATAAGCTACTCACACTCTGAAGAAAGCAGTGAAATAGAAAATTTTATAAGAGATGACTTAATAAAATTTTATTACTTTATAAATGAAGAAGTTGGACTAAGTTCTGTTGGAAAAACAGAGTGGGATATCTTATTTGACTTTGTTGATGATAAAAATATGTGGGCAGGATTTTTCACATTTTTAGGTAATAATAATACAGAATTAGGACACTATGAATTTTATAGATTTCTTAAAAATTATATTCCCGGATTTACAAATTTCTTTGATATTATTCCCACAATACTAGATATTCTGCGAGGAGTTAGTCATGATAATACTGATATATTTACCCAATACTCAGAAAATAATCCTTATCCGAAACAGATAATTATTCCTCCAAAAATATGTCAGCAAATTGGAGCTCCAACAAGCGCAGATATAACAAAAAACCAGCAGTGGCAGTATCACCTCTCTTATAAACAATATATTGTTGATTTCTATAAGCAGTTTGTTCGTCTCATGCGTAGTGGAGGATATAGATTACATCATAGTGGTAGTGATCCTTATAAAGACTTAAGAGAAATAGTTAATGGACATGACTTTATAGCTTTTATAAATTCTTACGGATTGTATAAATTACTTTCAGAAAATAATCTTATTGGCCCAGACTTTAACGACCTTCCATCTAGCGCAAGCTATATATCAAATAGTTATGAGAAGTGTCGATTTAATGGGGGCACAGATGAACAGTGTGATAAATATCACTTCCCATATACAAACTTTATGAAAGAACAAGAATTTTTCCTTGATCTATTTGATAGTGAAAATTCTGACATAAGTCATTATGATCAAGCTCGTTTCTTATATTTTGTAAAAAATTACGACTACTTTCCCGGATATTCAGATTATCTTAACTTATGGAAAGACTACCTACAATGGTTAGATAGTTTAGATCTTTTAGAAGATTACTCAAACTACGCTGATATATGGGGAGAGTATATATATCTTTTAGAAAACTTAGATTTAGTTAAAGACTACTCTGATTATAATGACAATTGGACAATTTATAGAGAATTTTTAGAAAATAATGATCTTATAGAAAATTATGAAGAATATATAGAAAAAGAAGATGAAGATGAAGATGAAAAAGAGTATCCTTATAATCTATTACAATTTTTACAAGATGAAGATTATTATGAAGCATTCCTTT
>JAGYLR010000079.1 GCA_018400895.1 bacterium | reverse complement strand
TCCCCATGTAAGAAACTTCTTACGGTTCTTAAAGCTGTTTAGCTTGTTAAGTAGCTGTATCTCTCTGGTCATAATATGATTTTAAGTATTTAATAGCATTTTCTAAATTAGAGATGGAGTCATAAAATAATCCCAATCCTATATTACAGTCTCTGCATAAAGTACCTCTATACTCTCCTGTATCGTGGTCATGGTCAAAAGATTTATTCTTTTTCGTTATGTGTATCCCGCAAATCTGACAGTTATTTATTTTTAAATAAGAATTAACATCCTTATCTTTAGCTTTATACACGCGTTTCAGTCTTGATCTAATACCATTAGGGCTATCTCTTGATTTCTTTCCTAGCTTGCATAAACATGATTTACACCTACTACAATAACCAGTTTTTGTACTTCTGTCAATACCAAAAAACGACAACTCTTTAACTTCTTTACAATGAGAACATTCTTTCAGCCCTTGTTTAAACAAGTCTTCTATCCTTTGAATTTTATCAAACCTATCATAAGAGTACCCTTTATGGCACATCTTACATTGGCCTCTATATTTATTGGTATCAGTTCTAAAAGAGAAGTATTTTATATCCAACTCTCTATTACACGTTACACAAATTTTCTTCATCTAACAACTGTTTTCTTCTTTTCAGTTGACATATCGCTGTATCTACTATGTCCATTGTGTCCGCACGAGCTGCACCTATAAGATTTATACCTGCCAGTAGAAGTTGTTTTGTATCCATCCCACACAATACTTTCAGACCCGCAGTTAGAACACCTCTCTACTTCTAAATTATCAAACACGTTAATGTTTGGGTGGTTTGTTATCCATCCCCTAAGTTTTAGATAGGTCTGTTCAAGAATAACAACGTCATTTTCATTGTATTCTACCATCTTCTCTAAAGCTTCCTCATCTCCTTTAAGACAAGAAACCCATAAAGAAGCTCCTGTTGGTGTTTTACGCTCTATTCCCAACAGAGAGTTGACATAGTCAAGTCTGTTTGAACTCATAGAAAACTTATTCTTGACAACAGATAGCGTATCAATAACCTCATAAAAAGAAGGTGGAGGATAACCATTAAGTAAAAACCTAGTGTTCATCCTCTTTACATCAAACTTCTTTGCATTATGAGCTATGACTATATCAGCTTCATCTATGTATTTCCACAAAGAGCCTATTATCCTGCTATCATTCTCTGAAATAGCTTCTTCTCCAGTAAGCACATCAGAAAAAACATCGTCGTCATTTAGCCACTTTGCAGCCCATGAAAGACAGAACCAATCCGACTCTATGAAGTCAATATTTACATTCTGTTTCCATAAACCCCAGACAAATGATTTTAATGGAGCTGTCTCTATGTCGTATATGAGTATCTTTGGTTTGTTGACCATTTCTTTTGGCGGAGAGTATTTTACAAGGCCTTCTCTATAAGCCTTTATAACATTATACTCTTCTTCATTTAATCTTGGTCTGTGCTGCATTGTTTTTGAATTTGTTAATACTTCTTTTGAAAAGTTCTTGAAAGCCAATTATGTAGCGTCATATAAAGAGATTTCTTCCCTTTGGTGTACTTATCATCATTCTCCATTGATAACAATAGGTCTGATAGCTTCCTCCCTTTACTCTTAGATAAGGAAAAGAGTGCTTTGAATTGTTTGAACGTTACTTGTCCTT
>JAGYLR010000078.1 GCA_018400895.1 bacterium | reverse complement strand
AGCAAAAACTAAAAGAGAAAAATAAGTCATATTATATAGTACCTTGTTTATAAAAAAATGCCAAAGATTTTCACCTTTGGCATTTTTTATTATTAAGATTTTCTAAAACTCTAACCCTTCTGTGTATCCATACTCTTCAAGAAGTTCATATATACCCGTGTAATTTTCTGGAGCTTCTATTCCAAGATTTTTATTTAAATCGTCAATGAAAATAGAAAAATCAAAAATCATTGAAATTTCAGAGGAGTACTCTTCCAGCTTTTCATCTAGGTAAAATTCTATTTTTCTAACATAATCTCCGTCAGTCCAAACATCAAAAGTTAGATCGTAGGTTATTCCTGCTTCTGTAAGTTTTGCTCTTACATCAACGCCCTCTATCTCTCTCCTCGCCTCTTCAATGGCATCTTCTACATCTTGATCTGAAAAGTTATCATCAAATTTTTGAATATACCAGAGAGTGTCTTCTAAAAAGTATGGTATCTTCTGAAAATCTATAGAAAAACTGTGCTTTTTCATTCTCTCTCCATCAATGTATTCAGTTTCTACTTCTTCCATTTTAAAAAGTCCACGATTAAAGGCAGATAATATTACTTCTTTAATTATCTCTTCAGCTTCTTCAGAAGAAATATCTAAATCATCTGACATACCTTCTTCTTCTAACTGTTCTAAGGCTTCCTCTAGAAGTTCATCTAACAAAATATCTCTATTTTTTACCTCTTCAACTATTGAGCTTACTATAAAGAGATAAACAAAATTAGCTTCATCATTTTCTGTTTCAAACTCAAGATCATTTAATCTCACAAAAACACTTTCTTCAATTATTGTAAGTATAATTGAAAGAGAACCCTGATGTTGCTCTTCCAGATAATCATCATAAAAAAGAAAACCTAAGTCCAAGTCATTTTCCACTTTTTCATTCATTTTATCAACTTTATTATCACTTTCTACATTTAAATGAATAATAGCTCCTAAAGTATCGTCGTCATAAACTTCTTCTCCTTCAAAGTTAAACTTCATTTCAGAAGAAAAAGAATTAAGATTAAATGTATTTTCAAGATTTTCTATAAAATCCCATTCATCAGAAAAATCTTCTTCCATTCTATTCTCAATTCTGTCTTCTATATTTTCAGTGGCACTAATAATTGACTCCAAAGCTACTTTTAAATCTTCGTTTTCTCCAGCAATTAAAAGAAGATAATCAGCACTCTCCTTAATAGATAATAACCTTTCTTTTTCGTTATAAACATCTCCATAACTCTCTGCATTAACTTGTAAAGAAAAAGGAACGAATAAGAGAAAAGAAAAGATTAAACTACTGATGATAAATTTGTTCTTCATATTTTTTATTATTAATTAATAATTTCACAATTAATGCTTTCTCCTTGACAACCAACATAAGAATACTCTTCAAGTTTTTTTGTGCTACTGGTGCAGAGTGATCCTCCTTCTGGAAGTTCTACAACAATGCAGTAGTTGTGGGGATCATCTTCAAAAACCTTGCAACTGAAAGAAAACTCTTCTCCTCCTTCTTCTTGTGCCTCCCTTATGTCTTCTCTAATTTTTGCTATATCACTTCCCCCACAAAAGTTATAATAACTCCCATGTCTTGATTTGTAAACCTCCGCAGCTGATTCTGCCTGCCTTAAAGCCGACATCTTTTTAGAGTGCCTCGCACTATCCAAGGTGCTTCTCAAA
>JAGYLR010000077.1 GCA_018400895.1 bacterium | reverse complement strand
TCCTTTGTACCTCGTTTGAAAAATGATGTAGAAGAGTTGAAATATTTAGATAAAGAAGAGAAAGAAATACGAAATAAATATACTGCTATGGGTGAAATATTAGAAGCATATAATCTTGCAGAAACTAATTTCTTATTTATCCCTGATGTAAATGTAGAAGAAATTGATACTCTTATTTCTAAAGTAGATAAAACAAAAGACACTATAAAAGATTTAGAAACTATACTATCTTCTTTTACAGAATTAGAAATGACATTAAAATCTACTTCAGAATATAAGCCTGAAGAACTGCAGAGAATAGCGCAGGATGCCGATAAAGAAATAAATAAACTTGAACACATGCAGAATATTTATAATAATTATTATGCAAGAAAACTTCTTCCCACTTCTACAATTACTATACAAAGAATTAATACCTTACTAGAATTATATAAAGATGAAGAGAAAACTTTACAAAAAATGCAGATACTTTGTAGAGATATTAATGTGGCAAAAGTTACAGCTACTAAATCTATGGAGGCTGTCAAAGAAGTGAAGGAAAGATATGAAGTAGAGAAACCAGAAACCTGTCCATTATGCGGCAGTGCTTTACATAAGGAGATAAAATGAAATTTATAACTTGTAGTGATCTGCACTTGACCTGGAAGACCCCTATAGCACGTACAGACAACTTTCTAGACACAGCTATATATAAACTAAGCTGGTTGAAAGAAAACTATCCTGAGTACCCTCTATTAATCCCTGGTGACATTTTTGATAAGGCTCGTCCTGAAAATAGTATTTTGCTTATTGCTAAAGTAAAAGAAGTTTTAAAGAATACTTTCTGTATTCCCGGCAATCATGACCTCAGTTATCATTCTCTTAATTATTTTGACACCTCTGCTTATGGTATTCTAGATGCTATGATTAATATAGATATTAGATACAAAGAGTTTGAGGACTTTATTCTCTATGGTTATCCTTTTGGACAAGAAATAGAGCATGTAGAAAAAGGAAATAAACCTCTTGTTGCTATGACACATCAATTAACTTTTGAAAAAACTACTATAATGGATAATGGAGTTTCTGCACTTTATCTCTTGCAGGAATATCCAGAGTATGATATAATAATTACAGGTGATAATCATACATTTTTTATTACAGAATATGCAGGAAGATATGTAATAAATCCTGGGTCATTATTGAGAATGAAAGCTGATCAAATTAATTATCAACCGAAAGCAATTATTTATGATGAAGGTAAAATTGAAGAAGTTGATATCCCTATTGAAGAAGATGCAGTGCAGAGATTTCATAGAGATGATATGAATGATATTAAACTTGCAAAGGATCAAATGGAATTATATTTAGAAATGACAAAGAATACTGAATTAGAATTATTTGAATTTAAAGAAAAATTAATAGCAAGAAAAAAAGATGTTAAAGGAGAACAAAAGAAAATGTTAGAAGGAGTTATTAATGCGATTGCTTAATATTTTAGGAGCTACAATGGTATTTTTATTTTGTATACTATTATATTTTATATTTTGGTTACCTAATAAAATATTGGAACTTATTGATGTTTGTATCGTAAAAGGCTTATTTGCCTCTATATCTATTATAACAGGAGAATCAGATAGATTAAGTGTAGAAATAGAAGAGGTTCATGAGGAGGAAGATCATGAAGTTTGACATGGAGAAAGTACTACATCCATTTACACCGGATGAAGAAAAGA
>JAGYLR010000076.1 GCA_018400895.1 bacterium | reverse complement strand
CAGGAGAAGACCTTATGAAGAATATGAAAATATCTGAACAGAATGAAGTATACAATCAACTTGGTAAATATTTTGGAGAAGAAGCAGAAGTATCGGCATTAGTAGAAGAAAGACAAAATGATTGGATTCCTTTCAACGAAATCACAGAAGAAGAAGCAAGAAAGATGTTAGGAAACAATGAAGAATAACATACAAACAATATGGCATTATTTGATAAAGTAAAAAAACTTTTTGACCAAGATATACCAGATAATGATTTTGGTGTAGATTCAGAGGTTTATAAGCGTTTAGGTGATAAAGGTAAACAAGTATTAGCTGAACAATCAAAAACGCCTGTAACCTCAACACAGCAAGAAATTAAGCCTATACAGGAAACACCTGCAAAGAGTTTTAGTGATAATGCAGTTAATCCTTATGAGTGGGAGGAAGCAAAAGGCATACAGGTCACACCAGAGGATGTTCAAGAGAATACAAATAATATATATAATCGTTCAGAAGATACTAGAGCGTTATGGAATAATATAGCGAATAGGGGATTAGAGTTTTTAAAAACCCCGCCTATAAAGAAAAGCCCTATTGATGTAGCGGTAGAGGGGACAGCTTTTTGGTTACAGTTAGGTAAAGATAAGTTAGACGAGCTAGAAGGAAATGACTCGGATGGGGCTATTATGGTAAAAGGAATCGGTACTAATCTTGTTGGGACTGCTGGTGTTGGTTTGAAGCCAGCCACAATGGGATTAAAAGCATTTGAAGAAAACTTTGGAAAAACTAAAATAACAAGTAATTTAATTTCTAGTTTTGAGGAAACATCAAGAAATTTAGATGGTTGGGTCACTAAAACTAATTACGCAGTAGATGTTAATGATGGGATGAGTTCAAAAGAATGGATATCTGTTCTCAGCCAAGGGATAGGTTCGATGATACCCTATATCGCTTTTGGTTCTGTTAGCGGAGGAGCGGGGATGTTATCGTTTTTACAAGGAATGGGAGTGTCGGATGATATTCTACAAGACTCTAATATGAGCGATACACAGAAATTGGTAACTGGTGTAGCATTTGGCAAAGCATACCAATTAATAGAAACTGGACTAGGTGCAACCCCTAGAATTAGAGAATTTTTCACTAAAGGAATAAGTAAAACCCTTATAAAGACAGGAGGCAAAACTTTTAGAGAAGGGCTTTATAATTTCGGGAAGACTGCAATAGGCGAAGGAACGGAGGAAGTTTTACAGAGTTGGTTGGAAACAGGATTAAGTCAGAGTGTTAATGATAATTTCAATCTTAAAGAATATGTTTCTAGTGAGGTCGGTCTTAATTTTTTAGTCGGCACAATGCTTGGAGGAGGTATGGATTTAACCTTGCAAGCAGTCAATAAAGCTAATAGAGCTAGGACAAGAAATAAGATTCAGAAAGAATTAGAAGCTCAAGGTGTTGATAAAGAGGTAGCAAAACAATTTTCAAAAGATATAGTTGAGAATTTCGAAACAAAACAAAATGAGATGAAAGATAGTCTTGAAAAAGACATAGATACATCGGCAAATGTAATGCGTGGAGCTTTTGATTATCTTAATGACAGAAATTCATACCTATACGCAGGAGGACAGGCAAAAGGTTTTGAGCAAGAAGAAGGTAAGTTTAGTGCTTTATCAGATAAGAAGATTAGATTTGAGATAGATGATAGTGGGGCAAAATTAACTTTGCCAACAGATATACAGTCTACACAAAGA
>JAGYLR010000075.1 GCA_018400895.1 bacterium | reverse complement strand
TTAATACAGTTAGACATCTAATGAAAGACGAGCGTAGTATAAAGGCAGTAGATATAGCTATAGCCTTTGGCGAGGGTAAAGCTACGAGAGAAGAATTAGACAGTGCTGCTGCTGCTTTTTATGATGCTGATGCTGCTGTTGCTGATGATGCTGCTTCTGCTGCTTTTAATGCTGCTGATGCTGATGATGCTTCTACTGCTTATGCTGCTGATGCTGCTTCTTCTGCTGTTGCTGCTTATGCTGCTGTAAAAAAAGAAAACCAGCAAGCTACAGCAGATATATGTAGGAAATATTTAAAACCTAAATTTTAAAGGAGGTGCGTATGTCCCATTTAAAGAACATGTATTCAAGGTCATTGAACAATATTTTTCATTCATCGCTTGAAAATGCTTCAGGTCGCAGGATAACTACAGAAAAAAAGACCAATAGATGCCTTGAATATAATAAGGAAAGACAAAAATTATCTTTAGAATTTATAGATATAACTAATAGCATGAGAAAAGATGTTCTATCCCATTTACTTAACGAGGGTAGTATATATTCCCATAAAAAATATAGGAATTGGTTCAGTAAATTAGAAGAACTTGAAAGATCTTTCGGATTTATTGATTAAGTTGTTGACAAACCTATTGACATATGATATACTTTTCATATCAAAAGAAAGTGAGGTGCAAAATGTATTCTAGCACAAAATTTAATGATAGCAATTTAGTTTATGTAGGTCATGAAATAAACCCTGATAGTATCTTTTTATTTTTTAAAGGTAGTACAGGCTCAACAGCATTAACAATAAGTAACGATGATATGTTGGTACATAAAGAAGCTATGCTAAGCATTGCAGAAACTATTGAAGCGTTTTATAAGGATGTTAATTTAAAAGATAAAATGAAAATGCAAGAACTTGAAAAAGGTTTAAGATGAAAGTACAGACAATTATAGACGAACGATTAAAAGAAGAAAATAATAAAAAAAGAGAACGCTCTGGAAAGATTTCTCCAAGTTCTTTAGGGCGTTGTTATAGGTATCAAATATGGTATAGAGACGATGTTGAGCCTACTAACCCGCCTGAAATTAAAGACTTTCGCAAGTTTGCAATAGGTAATATCATACATGAATGGATACAAGAACACTTTGATAAAGACAATGTTGAAGTGCTTTGCGAAACGGATGATGTTAAAGGGTATTGCGATTTGGTGAACGATGATACCTGTATAGACATTAAAAGTCAAAATAGTAGAGCTTTTTGGTACATGAAAAAAGAGTCTGAAGATATTTATAATGCTAAAAAGAACAACTGGTTGCAAGTGCTTTTTTATTCTGATTTTTTAAATAAAGAGCATATTCAATTAACTTTTGTGTCTAAAGATGATGGTACAATGATGGAATATACCTTAAATACTAAAGACCATATTCAAGACCTGTACGATGAACTTGCAGTATTAAGAAAGTATTGGAAAGATTATAAGGAAACTGGCAAGTTGCCAACAGCAGAAGCACGTGCTTACAATGGTAAAGAGTGTGGCTTCTGTATCTATAAAGATAAGTGTAAAGAAATAGAAAAACAAGGAGAAAAAAATGGATAACAAAATAGTAACACCTAAAGGGAAAATAATGTTCCCGCAAATGAATGAAGATGTATTTGAATGTGCTTTTGTGTTTGACCCGAACACACCTAAAGCTAAAGAATGTATTGCACAGTTTAGAACACTTGCAAAAGAGTACAATGCTCCAGATCCTGTCAAAGCAT
>JAGYLR010000074.1 GCA_018400895.1 bacterium | reverse complement strand
AGATAATTCCTGAACACATATTCAAGGGATACTCTGCGCAAGATTTTAGATATTTAAAACAAAATTTTATTCCTGTTAGTTCTGGAGCATACAAAGTGAAAGAAGTGAAGGAAGATAGCGAAGGAAGAATAAAGACCGTTGTTTTAGAAAGAAATCCGCATTACTTTAAAGAAAAACCCTATATTAATGAAATTAATTTTGTTTTTTTTGAAAATAAAAACACTCTGTTAGAAGCAAGTAAAAAAGGAGAGGTGGATGGTTTTGTAATTCCAGACGGATCTTATTCTTACTTTTTAGATGATGACTTTGTGTCTAGTTATTATGAAATAAACCTTCCTCGTTACTTTTCTGTTGTCTTTAATTTAAGAAAAGATAATCTTTTTAAAGAAGTTGACATCAGAAAAGCAGTTGCTTACGCCACAAACAAAAATCAAATAGTAAATAGTGTTTTATCAGGAAAAGGAGATATTGTCTCTTCTCCCCTTCTTCCATCTTTTTATAATTTTTCAGCTCCCGAAACAGAAATTTCTTTTGATTTAGAAAGAGCAGAAGAAATAATTACAGAAAATGGATTTATTGATGGAAAAAGAGAAACTGAAGATGTTTTTGTTTTTTCTGAGGACACAAAAAAAGACTCGCAAGGAGAAGATGTGAGAATGTTGCAAAGTTGTTTTATAGAACTTCGTTCTGAAGACAGCGAACTTTATCCTGAAGGAGAAGTTACTGGTTTCTTTGATGAAGAAACAGAAGAAGCGGTAATATATTTTCAAGAAAAATACTATGAAGAAATTCTTGCTCCTCATAATTTTGAAGAAGGAACAGGAATGGTTGCAGAAGGGACTAGAGAAAAGTTAAACGAGCTTTGTGTTGATTTTTTCAGAGAAACAACTAACCTTGAGATAGTTTTAACCACTCTTGATAACCCGATGTTAATAGAAACAGCAGAAGCGTTAAAGGAACAGTGGGAAGAAGCAGGATTTTCTGTAATTATTGATTATAAAGATATCAGCTCTTTAAGAGAAGATGTTATCAGGAAAAGAGATTTTGATGTTCTTCTTTTTGGAACAATGTTAACTGGAATTCCAAACCCTCTCCCCTTGTGGCACTCAACAAAAGTTGATCATCCTGGTTTAAATCTTTCAGGATATAAAAACAGCGAAGTAGATAGACTTTTAGAAAAAATAATATCTGGAGAAGAGGACCAAGAAAATGAAAAAAGTTTAAACAGCTTTTTGGAAGAAATCCAAGAAACTGTTATCCAAGAATTCACTTGCATCCCTCTCTACAACCCTCATCTTGTTTATTATCTTTCTGAGAAGGTAAAGGGCTTTGAAAAAACAAAACTTGTTAGTTCATCTAACAGATTTCAAGATATTGAAAAATGGTATATAAAAACAAAAAGGGTATGGAAGTAAAACCAGACATAAGATACATAAAAGATCTTGAAAGTGTTCTTTATGATAAAGAATGGCTTCAAGAACAAGAAAACTTTGAAGCATACTATATGTATCGCGGTATCAAAGAAGAAAAAGGATTAAGGTATGATATAACTATTATTCCTTTCAGAATGTTTGGTGAAGAGTTTCCAAAAACAAAAGGACACTATCACCCTAAACAGTATGGAGAAATTTACACCGTTCTTGAGGGAAGAGCTTTTTATCTTCTTCAAAAAAAAGATCTTTCTGATGTTTTCGTTGTGGAAGCAAAAAAGGGAGATTTTATAGTAGTTCCTCCTGGGTACGGACACATCACAATAAATCCTGGAAAAAACGA
>JAGYLR010000073.1 GCA_018400895.1 bacterium | reverse complement strand
TGAGTCAAAAGCAAAAAATTGAGACTTTAATTTTCCTTCAACATTAAAAACTCTAACATGAGCTCCGCCGCCACTTTTAGCACCAACGACTATTTCATTAACTCCATCACCAGTAACATCACCACTGTCAATATTTATACCTCCCTTAAAGTTTTCACTATAAGCCAAAAAGGAAGATACCTCTATTCCCTTTTCATCTCTAATATATACTCTTGGTTCAGAGCCACTATGAGAACTGGTAATAATATGAGGTTTTTGTGAACTTAATTTTAACCAAGATATACCCACAGCTCTATCAACATTAACCCTACCCCTACCTAATTTACCTAAGTAATCTGGATTAAGCTTTCTAATATCATCCGTACTAGACATTAGTATATCCATGGCCTCCTGTTTGCTGATAGTAGGATTAATACTAAGTATTAAAGCTAATGAGCCACTAATAACTGGTGCAGCCATAGAGGTGCCTGACCAATAACCATCATAAAGTTGAGAAAATTGATTTTGATCAAAACCAGGATTAGAGGCTACTGTTCCAAAAAAACTAACCCCTGGGGCACTAATATCAATACATTTTACACCATAACTGGAAAATTCTGCTTTTTGATCAAGTGCATCTGTGGCTGCAACACCTATTACCATATTATCACTTCCATCATGACAAACAGGATAAAGTGGAGTCTCGTCTATGTTGTAGCCAGTGTCATGACTGTTTTCATTACCAGCCGCTGCCACTACTAATACTCCAGCTTCATGAGCTCTTTTTATAGCTTCTTCTAATCCTTGACTATAGTTTTCTCCTACAAAACTAAAGTTAATAATATGAGCACCATTTTGTATAGCATAATCAACTGCTCTAATCACATCTCTCATACTACCAGCACCAGCATCATTTAAAACTTTAAGTGGCATTATCTTACTCTTCCAACTAATCCCTGCTACACCTTCATTATTATTCCCTTGAGCAGCTATAATACCTGAAACAATAGTACCATGAGAAAGCCCTCCCTCGGTCCAAGTTTCACTAAAATCTGGAGAAGGATTATTATTATCCCCTACAAAATCCCAACCATGAACATCGTCAATAAAGCCATTAGCATCATCATCTACACCATTATCTGCTATCTCTTTTGCATTCTTCCAAATATTATTTTTTAAATCAGGATGATTAATCTGTACACCGGCATCAATTACTGCCACCACAATCTCCTTGGAACCAGTAGTTCTCTCCCAAGCACCTGGAGCATTAATCTTTTCTAGATACCATTGTCTATCATAATACCTATCATTTGGCTCTAAAGCTAAAGACAAACTAGGTGTAGCTAGAAATACAAATATAAAAAATGTAATCAAGATTTTCTTCATAGTACTCTTATTCTATCATTACTTAGCTCTTTTATGCAATTAATTTTATTACATTTAAATTTAAATTATTAAAAAATGCCCAGTGATTGGGCACAATCTAAAATATATTTATGTTTCTTTATACCTCCTTAATCAACTTTAATGTTTCTTTAGCTGTTTTTTCCCAGGAAAATAACTTAGCTCTCTTCAAACCTTTAATCTTTAAATCATCTCTAAGTTTCTCGTCGCTAATTAAAGTTTGCATAGCATTACTAATAGCACATTTATCATAGGGATTGAAATATAAAGCGCTGTCACCTGCTACCTCTTTCATGACTTCAATATCACTAACAGCTGTTGGAACTCCACAAGCAAGCGCTTGTATAACTGGGATACCAAAGCCTTCATGACGAGTTGGGAAGATAAAAGCACTGGC
>JAGYLR010000072.1 GCA_018400895.1 bacterium | reverse complement strand
CTCCTCTATAGGTTCATCAGAAGATTCTGAAACATCAGACTTTGAAGCCTCATCTTCAGAAGCTTCAGTGCTCTTATCTTCGGCAACCGTTTCTTCAACTGGTTTTAAAGATAGTTCTAGAGCATCAATTTTGTCCTGATTTATAAAATCTTCATCAGACCAATCCTTTACAGCCTCTTCGCCAAATTTTTCAATCACTAATGCTTTTTGTTTGGCTAGCAAAGCTTCATTTGTCTTCTTATCCATCTCTGATTCTCCTTTTATTGTATTTTCATCTATTGCTTTTTTAATCAAAATAGCCACTTTTTCTAATGTACTAACAGCGTCTTCCGCTTTAGCACAGACTAATTGTTTAGAATTATATTTGAAAACATTGTTAATAATATCACTAGCAACTTGTAACACATGGGCATTAGGATATGCTGGTTTAACTCCAGGAAATAATAATCCTACCCCATCAAAATCAACTTTGTTAAGTTTTCTATATTGTCCATTAACAATTTCAATATCTTCTTTTTCAACCTTTAATTCAAAAGAAACTGTTAGTTCACCTTTTTTAATAGCCTTTTGTGCCTCTTCCCAATGTGAAGGAAATAAACTTTTAAAAAAAGAAAAAACAATCTCAATTTCTTGAGTGTCTTCATTAACCCAGGCATCGAGGATAGACCCTAAAACTGGCCCTGATTCTCTTTCGTGGTTACGATTAGCCTGTGTAAATCTTAGTTTTGGAACATCTTTTTTAACATCTTTCGCTAAAATAACACCATTCTTATTAGGTGTTTTTCCATCGACCTTTGCATATACAGCATGTAAAAAGCCTAGACTTGAATTAGGATATACAATGTTTAATTTCTTTATTGTTTCCTTAATTGGAGTTTTAGATTCTTTAGCAATTGCCGAATAAGTTATTTTTTCTTGCATAATAAACTCCTCTTATTTCTTGGAAGAAGAAATAAACTTCTTAGTTTCTTCCCAAGCAAATTCCATAGATGTTTTTTCTGTTTCTAAGGCATCAAAATTTTTTTCTGTACATTCTGTAAAACAAGCATTAAAGTTTTGCTTAAAAATTCGTTGTTCTTCTTTTGTTAATTCTTCCCGAATCTCATTTGGGATACTACGAATAGTTTTCATTGGTTCAGTTATTGTTGGTTCAGTAATAGTTGCATTCTTATAATTATCGGCCTCTGGTGTATTTTTCTTTTTATCATCAGGAACATCCTCATGAGGTGTTAAATCAGCAGGATTTTGTTCTGTGTTTTGAACCACTCTAGGATACAAAGTTTTATGTAAGTTTTCCTTGACTTCTTTTGCTCGTTCTTTAATCTGCGTTTCAAAATCAAGGCCAGTGGTATTTTCAAGAGCACTCTTTTGTCCAACAATACCTCGGTCATACCAAGAACGAACTAATGTTCTCATCTCATCTGTTAAGAACGCTTTAATAACACCAGATTGAACCTCAACCTTATCATTAACAGTGTATTTTCCACTGTTTTTTTCTTTGATTTGATAAACAACTTCTTTTAATAAATCAACATAATCCTTAACACCATCTTCTACTTCTTCAACTAAAACTTTAGGATTTAACATTGCTTCTTCTCTTGTAGAAGATAATCCTTTAAATTCAATCATTCCTAAAGCATATAATATATTTTTATCAACAGGTTTTAAAATCTTTTCATCTAAAGCTTTTCCATAATCAGGGATAAGTTCTTCTAAATTAACATCTCCAGCAAAAGCTCCAATTAATCCTTTAGAAAAGGCTTGGGTATCAAAATCAGAA
>JAGYLR010000071.1 GCA_018400895.1 bacterium | reverse complement strand
GAAGTGTTTAATTGGCAGACCATCTTTTATCAAAATAAGTGTTGGCACAGAAGCTACCTTATACTTCTCTATAAGCTCTTGTGGGGCATCCTCTATGCCAATCTTTACAACTTTAATAATATCTAGTTTGTCTATTGACGGTTTCATTAGTTTGCAAGGCGTACACCAGGGGGCCCAGAAGAACAGTAGAACTGACTCCTTACCGTTTATTGCTTCATTAATTTTTTCCATATTATTTCTGAGTATTAAGCCATCTTTCTAGGTCCCACTTATAGATACCATGTGGGCTTCTTGTTTGGCCGAATAACCACTTATTTAATACTTGAAGCTCTCTCTCGCTTAAAACCTCTTTTAATTGTCCGTCAGAGATAAGCGGTGTGAAGTCTTTAATGTTAACTGGTCTGGTTTTTAAACCGTAGTTAAAGACAAACTGTCTAGCCGCTTTTTCTCTAACTATTTTTGAAGATGGTTTTCTGTCCATTATTCCCTTCCAATTCTTGGTTAGATATTTGGTTAACCACTCAGTATATTTCTCTTGTTGTCTCTCTGTCCAAGTGTGCTTAGTAAACCAGTTCTCCTTTTTGTAGTAAGACACGCTCTTAGGAGGTGCAATCCCAGCGAAGTAGAACATATATTCCAATGCTTCTTTTAAATTTTCTTCCATATTATTTGTGTAAATATTTTTTATCATTTAGTAATTTGAATAGATACGCTTGTGCATTAAAAATGATAGCACAAAGAGTATCCTCAATATCTTCTCGACCTTTTAATTTTCTGTGAGATAATCACCAGTCCATGAAGTGCCTGTGGGCTGACTTCATACACACGTCAAGGTGTTCGTCTCCAAACAACTTTTGCCAGTTGTCGCTATCTCTTAATCCGTCTGCTGTTTGTCTATGCTTGTGCATATACTCACTGAAACGCATTAAGACTTGCGGGCTTAGGAATCCTTCTGGATCAATTTTATTGTCGTCCAGATCCCTAACTCCACCCGTCTTTCATTTTCTTGTCTGCTTTTTCATATTGAAGGAACAGTAGTTTTACCACTATTTTAAATAGAAATAACCCTACTTTGTTATATTCTTTAAAATCAAATCTGTCACAAAAGAGTCTAAATAATTTTAATCTGTCTGTCAGTACTCTAAACTCATTAACTGAATATTGATAACCCTCAACTCTCTCCTCAAACCTTCCACCTCTCCAGCCCTGTAGATATTCGTTCATAATCATTTCTTCTGTGAATGTTACAAATGTTTTACTCATAAAATTTTCTTATAGTTTCTTCACTGTACATCATGGCCGATAAAAGACTTTCCCACACTTCATGCATTTCCTCTATATTTAAGTCATCATTTTTCGTCTCTATTGATATTTTTTGGTCATAATATTCTACTTGTAATTTCATATATTTATTATTAATTTATACATTTTAATAGCAACCTATACATTATTCTCCATATATTTTAATCAAATCTTTATCACTTGTAATTATTGCAGGAACTCCATAGTATTGAGCGTTTACTTTTCTTCATTTAACATCCTTAATAGCCTGCTCTTTAGTTATGGTTCCTACCACAATATCCCAATCTTCATTAATTCTGTCATCATCACATATAATGTCAAATTTCCCTTTATAGTCCACTAGCATCATATATTTCTTTTACTATATTAATACACTCATCATAGAATAAGTCGTATTTAAAAGCTCCTGTTCTTGCTCTTGTTTCATCTTTTAAGTCTTCTATCGCCTTAATAATCTCTTTCTCTTTATAATAAAGTCTTTTGGCAACGCCATAGCCCTCTTCAATACCTTGTTCAAAGGTATAGGTATCTC
>JAGYLR010000070.1 GCA_018400895.1 bacterium | reverse complement strand
ACTTCTGGTCGTCTTCCGTTGGCACTTCCACTACTGCTTGGAGACGCAACCTGAATCATAGCAACTCCGGAGTGAACCGCAACACGAACGATAGAGCGAACGGCTTCTCTGTCCGCTGCCTCAGGGACTTGTTGCCTCTGCAAGAATACCTCTTGCAGAGGTTTTTTATTAACCACAAATGCAACAACAACTTCCTTTATTCTCAAAAAAACACAAACAAGAAGAAGGAGAAATTCCTTTAATAGATTTCTTTATGGCTTACTTTGATTGCCGAAAGAACAAGAGAAATAAACCAGACGCAATTAAATTTGAGATAAATTTTGAAAAAGAAGTAATTAAACTTTGGAGAGAAGTAAACGAAGGAAGTTATGAAATATCTCCGCTTAATGTTTTTATCTCTGATAAACCAGTGAAGAGAGAGATTTTTGCAGCTCAGTTTCGTGATAGGGTAATTCACCACCTTGTTATTAACAAGATTGGAAAGATATTTGAGAAAAAGTTTATTTACGATAGTTACAGTTGCCGAAAAGGAAAGGGAACACACTTTGGAGTGAAAAGAATCAAAAAGATGATAAGACAGTGTAGCGATAACTATCAAAAGGAATGCTGGATTTTAAAACTAGACATCAGCGGTTACTTTATGAGTATTAACAGAAACATTCTTTTAGAAAGATTAATAAAACTTATTAACGAAAATTATCACAAAAAAGACAAAGAGAAGGTAATTTATCTTTGTAAAAAAATAATTAAAACTGATTCAACAATAAACTGCATAAGGAAGTCTCCCAAATTAAAGTGGGCAGGACTTCCAAAATCAAAAAGTTTGTTTTATGCGTCTAAAGATTGTGGGTTGCCGATAGGCAACTATACTAACCAGATGTTTGCCAACTTCTATCTTGATTCGTTTGATCATTATATGAAAAACAATCTTAAAGTAAGGTATTACGGGAGATATGTTGATGACTTTTTAATAATAGACCGAGATAAAGAAAAACTAAAAAAAATGATTCCGATAATTGAAACTTTTCTTTCTGAAAAACTAGAAGTGGAGCTACATCCTAAAAAAAGATATTTACAGCAAGCATCAAAGGGAACGGAGTTTTTGGGAAGTCTAATAAGGCCTTGGAGGTGCTATATTTCAAACAGACTAAAGTGTAATTTTTGGGAACTTATTTTAACTATCAATAGAAGATTAAAAAAAAAGAAATTACTAAACAAGAAAGAACAAAAAGAAATAATCGCTCAAGTAAATTCTTATTTAGGAGTTTGCAGTCATTCAAATACATATAATTTAAGGAGAAAGTTTTTAAGTGAATTAAACTGGAAATTTTGGGGATATTTTAAAACAAAATACAATCTAACAAGAATTGTTTCAAATGAAGAAAAACCAAAACAAAGGAAAAACAGAAAAAGCAAACAAAAAAGAGATGAAATAAAGAGGAAAAAAGCTAAAAAACCAAAAAGCATAAGAAAAATAAACAAAGAACTAGCCCTAATGACCGCCTCCAAAGGAAACACACAAAACAACAACCCCCAACTACGAATAAAATGGCACAGGTCCGACCTTCGGAAAAGGTCCGACCTAATGAAAACAAAAAGTGACACAGATCATACTGTGCCACTTTTTTATTTGACAAAAAATAATCATCATATATACTTTAAACATAACTTCCCAAGGTCGGACCTTGGGAAAAGGTCCGACCTAATGAACCTAATGAACTAATAAAACTAATTAAAATTTATGCCAAATAATATAAAATTTGAAACTGGAGAAATTTATCATATTTATAATAGAGGAGTTGAAAAGAGAGATATTTATATAGATCGCTCTGATTATTTTAGATTTATCTCTTCTCTTTACGAATGTAAC
>JAGYLR010000007.1 GCA_018400895.1 bacterium | reverse complement strand
GCTGTAGAAGGTTATTTTAAAGATAACAGTTTACAAAAAACAGTAAAAAATCCTTTTTCTGTGTTAGGATGTGAGGGTAAATTTTCGCTTTCTGTAGTAGTTAAAGGTGGTGGACCAGTTGCTCAATCTGAAGCTGTTCGTTGTGGTATTTCTAGAGCATTAGTTCTTCACAATGAAGAGTTTAGAAAACCCTTAAAAGATATTGGATTTTTAACTCGTGATCCAAGGATGCGTGAAAGCAAAAAACCAGGATTAAAACGTGCTAGAAGAGCCCCTCAATGGAGAAAGAGATAATTAATTTAGAACGTAAATATTTTAAATACACCGTGGATTACCTACGGTGTTTTATTTAAGTAAAAATCCCCATGTCCATACCCGGGTATGGACATGGGGGTATTAATTGAAATTTTGTTTTATTTTTTAGTTTGATATTTGCCTGTTTTTATAATATAATTGTTATCATGTCTGAAAAATTAGTAATAAAGGGAGGATCACAACTTGTTGGAGAAATTGATGTTAGAGGATCAAAAAATGCCGCTACCCCAATACTTTCTGCGACTCTTTTAACCTCACAACCTTGTATTTTAGATAATCTCCCAAAGATTACCGATGTTTTTAAGATGCTTGAGATTATGGAGAAGATGGGTAGTAAGGTTGAATTTATTAGTGATCGTAAAATTAGGGTAGAATCAAAGGACATAGATCCTAAAAAATTAGATTTTGATTTAGTAAGTCAGATGAGATCATCTATTCTCCTTGTTGGTTCTCTTATATCAAGATTTGGATATCTTGAGATACCTCATCCGGGAGGATGTATTATAGGATCAAGATCAATAGATACACATATATCAGGATTAAAGAAGCTAGGAGTGTTTGTTGAAGAAAATGGGCTTAAAAAAAATGGAGCAAAACAGTTAAATAAATATAAGTTTAGGGCTGAAAAAAGGCCAAATAATACAGAAGTTGTTCTTGATGAGTTTTCTGTTACTGCTACTGAGAATATAATTATGGCGTCAGTGCTTTGTAAGGGTAAAACAACAATAAAAATAGCTGCAGCAGAACCTCACGTTAGAGAATTAGTGTTATTCTTAAAGAAGATGGGAGCAAAGATAAAAGGTGAAGAAACTCACACAATTAGTATTACTGGAGTAGATTCTCTCTCTGGTGCGGAATATTTTATTCCTTATGATTATGTAGAAGCAGGAACGTTTATTCTTCTTGCTGTTGCTGGAAAGGGAAAAATAGATGTAAAAAATGTTCCTGTTAATGATCTTAGTCTTTTCTTACATAAGATAAATAGTTTTGGTGTAAAACTAAAAGTAAAAAAAGATATTGTGCAGATTTCTCCCTGGAAAAAACTAAAGATAGATAAAATACAAACTATGCCTCATCCAGGAATACCAACTGACTTACAATCACCATTAGGAGTTCTTTCAACTCAAGCAGAAGGTCTTACACTTATACATGATCCGTTGTACGAAGGAAGATTAAAGTATTTAGAAGAGTTAAATAAAATGGGAGCAGAGATTGTTTTATGTGATCCTCACAGAGCAATAATTAATGGTCCAACAAAACTTCAAGGAACAAAACTTGACCCCCTTGATCTAAGATCTGGGGCAGCACTGATTATCGCTGGTATAATAGCAGAAGGAACAACTATAATAAGAGATGTTACTCAGGCTGACAGAGGATATGAAGAAATAGAGAATCGTTTATTAAAAATAGGAGCAGATATAAAGAGAGAAAAATAATTATCAATTTTCAATGATTAAAAGAAAAATAGGAATAGATTTAGGAACATGTAATTCTTTAGTATTTTTTCCAGGGAAAGATATAATACTAAACGAACCTTCGGTTGTTGCTGTTAGCATATCTGAAAACAGAATACTTGCTGTAGGTAAAGAAGCAAAAGAGATGACTGGGAGAACACCTGATGCTATAAGGGTTTACAGACCATTAAAAGATGGGGTGATCGCTGAATACAGAATAACAGAAGCAATGTTACGTTACTTTATAGATAATTCTCCAGGATGGAAATTTATAAAACCAGAACTTATGATTGGTGTACCTGCTGGAATAACTTCTACTGAAAAGAGGGCTGTGGTTGAGGCAGGACTTTCTGCGGGGGCAAAAGCAGTTTATACAGTTAAAGAGCCAATACTAGCGGCAATTGGGGCAGGAATACCAATATCTTCATGTTCTGGACATATGATTGTTGATATTGGAGGAGGAACAACGGAGATAGCTGTAATATCACTGGGAGGAATAGTTGTTTCCCGCTCACTTCGTGTTGCTGGAGATAGAATGGATTTTGCTATATCAGATTATATTAAAAAGAAACACAACATTGCCCTTGGAGAGAAGAGTGTTGAAGATATAAAAATAAACATAGGAACAACAATACCTGATAAAGAAGAGCAGACAATTGAAGTTAGAGGAAGAGATCTTGTAACTGGATTGCCAAGAACAATAACAGTAACCTCAAATGAGGTTTGTGAAGCAATAACTGACACAATGGAAGAGATAATACAAGTAGTAAAACAGGTTTTAAGAGACACACCTCCAGAGCTTTCAGCAGATATAATGGATAAAGGAATGGTTATCTCAGGAGGAGGATCATTAATTAGAAATATAGATTTACTAATAACAGATAAAACAGGAGTTCCTTCTTTTATTGCTGAAGATGCTTTGCTATCTGTAGCAAAAGGTGCAGGTGTAGTACTAGATAATCTTGATGTCTATAAAAAAAGTATAATGAGTAAATAGGTAGTAAAACCCAAACCAAAGTCAATTTAGAAACTTATGAAAATTGTGGGACACCAAAAACAAAAAAACCTACTTAATCGCTTTGTTATTTCTAAAAATATTCCACATGCTTTGTTGTTTTCTGGGCCTTCAATGGTAGGTAAAAAAAGTTTAGCAATTGAATTTGTAAAAGCACTTAATTGTGAACAAGGGAATCGTGCTTGTGGATCTTGCGCCAGTTGTAAACAGATTCATTTAGGAACCCATCCCGATGTATATACAGTTTACCCAGAGAACGGAGAAATACGTATTAATAAAATAGAAGAAGTAATTAAGATGGTATCGTTTAAGAGTTCTTTTTCAAAATATAAGGCTGTTATAATTGACGATGCTCATCTTATGAATATTCAGACACAGAATTCTATCTTAAAAACACTTGAAGAACCGCTAGGAGACACAGTAATAATTCTTGTTACTGAGTATCCATTTTTACTACTTCCCACAATAACATCAAGAACGTTTCAAATAAGATTTTCTTTTGTTTCTGATAATGATATGAGTTCTATTTTAAAAGAAAATAAAGATTTAAAGCTGATTTCTTCTGGGAGGCCCGGCTTAGTGGTAAATTATGTGAATAATCCAGAAAAAATAAAAGAAGAGCAAAAAAGAAGAAAAGATTTTTTTGATATTATAAATAGTAGTATTCCTTTTAGGTTTACAAAAATAAAAGAAATATCTAAGGATGAAAATATTACAGAATTACTAGGTTCTTGGATAAATTATTTACGTGAAGAGATGGTAAAAAAAATTAATCAAGAAAAAGACACAAGCAAACTTTTAGGGGTGATTGAAGAAGTAGAAGATGTTATACTTCTTAGTATGAGGACCAATACTAATCTTCAATTAGCATTAGAAAAAATAATAATAAAATTATGACTGATTACAAAACTATTATACAAAAATTAAAACCAGAGATAGAAGAGAGAGTAAATCATCTTAAAGAAGAGATGTTAAGAATAAGAGCAGATAGAGCTACTCCTTATCTTGTTGAAGATATAGTTGTTGATTGTTATAACCAAAAACTACCATTAAAACAACTTGCTGCAATATCTTGTCCAGGACAGAGACAAATAACAATACAACCTTGGGATAAAAACTATACAAAAGATATTATTTCAGCAATTCATAAGTCTGGTTCTGATCTTAATCCTATACCAGAAAATGATATTATAAGAATAAATCTTCCACCTCTTACAGAAGAATATAGAAATGCGCTTCTAAAAACGTTATCTGAAAAAAGAGAAGAAACGAGGGTAGAAATAAAGAGAGTTAGAGAAAAAATATTAAAAGAAATACAAGACAAAGCAAAGACAGGAGAAATAAGAGAAGATGATAAATTTAAAGGAAAAGATGAGTTACAAAAAATTGTCGATGAATACAACGACGAAGTAGATAAAATAATAGAAAATAAAGAAAAAGAAGTTAAAACATTATAAAAATGCCTTTATTTATAGTAATAGCTAGTTTAGTAGTACTTATACTTATTCATGAATTGGGACATTTTGCATTTGCTAAGTATTTTGGAGTACGTGTTGATGAGTTTGGTATAGGGATTCCTCCTCGTCTTTTCGGTAAAAAAATAGGTGAAACATTATACTCAATAAACCTTTTTCCTTTAGGTGGATTTGTAAAAATGCAGGGAGAAGATAAAGCGGAACCGGGAGAAAGAAGCTTTTCTGAAAAGCCAATATATCAGAGAGCAATTATTTTATTTGCTGGTGTTGCTGCCTTTTTTATTATGGCAATAGTCATATTTTCTGTTGTTTCCACCATGGGTGTACGTCATGTTGTCTCTGCTGAAGAAACCAATATTACAGATCCTCAGGTTATGGTTATGGGAGTTGCTCCAGACTCTCCAGCAGAGAATGCAGGAGTAAAGATGGGTGATGTTATTTTTGGAATTAATGGAAAAGAAGTAACAACAATAGACGAACTTGTCTCTGAGATTAATGATGAGAAAGTAACTCTTTCTTTTTTAAAAGGGGAGGAAGTTATTGATTTAGAACTTACTCCTAGAGTTGATTATCCTGAAGAAGAAGGGGCAGTAGGGTTATCAATGGTATTAACATCAGAAGAGAGTTATCCATTTTATATTGCTCCATTACAAGGAGTAAAGATGACTTTTAATATTACTAGTAATGTTATTTTTGGATTTTACTCTATGATATCTTCTTTTGTTACTGGTAGTGAACTTCCTCCAGGAATGGAAATAGGTGGACCAGTTAAAATAGTAGAAGTGGGAGCAGAGAGTATGCAAAGAGGATTAGTGGATTACCTTAATTTTATAGGGATAATAAGTATTTCTTTAGCTGTATTAAATATACTTCCTATACCAGCATTAGATGGTGGAAGGTTACTTTTTCTTGGTATAGAAAAAATAAAAGGATCAGCAATTTCACAAAAATTAGAGCAAAATTTAAATGCTGTTTTTTTCCTTCTTCTAATAACATTAATGATATTTGTTACCTTTAAAGATATACAAGGAATTTTATGAGACAATCTCAATTATTTACAAGAACAAAAAGAGATTTTCCAAAAGAGGAAGAGTCAAAAAATGCACAACTCCTAATTCGCGGTGGATTTGTTTGTAAAGAGATGGCTGGAGTTTATAGTTATCTTCCTTTAGGATTAAGAATAATTAGAAAGATAGAGAATATAATAAGAAGAGAAATGAATGAAACACTTGGAGCAACAGAAATTCTTATGCCTGCTCTTCACCCGATAGAAAAATATAAAAAAACTAAAAGAGAAAATATAGATGTTCTTTTTCATACAGAATCAAATACCGGTGGGCACTTTGTTTTAGGGCAAAGTCATGAAGAAGTAGTAGTGCCTCTGGTATCTAATTTTGTATCATCTTATCGTGATCTTCCTTTAGGTGTTTATCAAATACAAACTAAATTTCGTAACGAATTTCGTGCTAAATCAGGAATTTTGAGAGGGAAAGAGTTTTTAATGAAAGATCTTTACTCTTTTCATACCGATGAAGAAGATTTTGATAGGTATTATAAAAAGGCTCAAATTGCTTACAGAAATATCTTTAATGAGATAGGCATAGGAGATAAAACATATTTAACATTTGCTTCTGGAGGGACATTTTCCAAATACTCGCATGAGTTTCAGACGGTAACTGATGCTGGAGAAGATATTATATATCTTTGTTCTAAGTGTGGTGTGGCGATAAATGAAGAAATAATAGATGAACAAAAAGAATGTCCTTTATGTGGTTTGACGAAAGATAAATTAGAGAAGATAAAGTCAATAGAGGTAGCAAATATATTTCCACTTAAAACTAGGTTTTCTGATGCTTTTAATCTTAAATATAAAAATAAAAAAGGAGAAGCTTGTCCGATAATAATGGGTTGTTATGGTATAGGTGTGAGTAGACTAATGGGTGCAGTTGTAGAATCATTGTCTGACAAAAATGGAATGGTATGGCCAGAAAGTATTGCTCCTTTTAAAGTTCACATAATACCAATAGATGATAATAGTGTTTCAGAAAAGATTTACACTGACTTGAATAAACAGATGGAAGTTCTTTATGATGATAGAGATAAAGGAGCAGGAGAAAAGTTAAAAGATGCTGATCTTATAGGTATACCGTACAGAATAGTGGTTAGCCCAAAAACACTAGAAAACGGTTGTGTTGAGGTAAAAAGAAGAGATAAAGAACAAGCCGAGTTAATAAAAATAGAAAAGATAAAATCATATGTTAAGTAAAATAGTAAACAAGTTATCACTTGATATAGGTATAGATTTAGGAACAGCAAACTGTCTAGTATATGTAAAAGGAAGAGGAATAGTGATGTCTGAACCTTCTGTTGTTGCTGTAAATAAAAAAACAGGTCAGATATTGGCAATAGGAGAGGAAGCAAGAAAAATGGTTGGTAAAACTCCAGCTCATATAGTTGCTACTCGTCCACTAGTTTCAGGAGTGGTTTCTGATTTTGATGTTACGGAACAAATGTTAAGATACTTTATAGAAAAAGCTTCTCAGGGAAGATTTCATTACGTACTCGTCCAAGAGTAGTAATTGGAATTCCCTTGTGGAGTTACTGAAGTTGAAAGAAGGGCAGTACAAGATGCTGGTAAAAATGCAGGAGCAGGACAAGTGTTTTTAATAGAAGAGCCGATGGCAGCAGCTGTAGAGTTAGATTGCCAATACAGGATCCAGGAGGTAACTTTGTGGTTGATATTGGAGGAGGAACAACAGAAGTGGCTGTAATTTCATTAGGAGGAATAGTTATATCTAAATCTCTAAGAATTGCTGGAGATAAATTGAATGAAGACATAATTAATTTTGCTGAAAAAGAATATAAGTTATTAATAGGAGAACGTACTGCAGAAGATATTAAAATTAGAATTGGTTCTGCTGATCCATTAGAAGAAAAAATGGAAGCTTCAATTAGGGAGAAACCTGGTTACTGGTCTTCCTGAGGAAGTTGTTGTAAATAACGAAGATATTCGTAAAGCAATGGATAAGTCTATACAAGAGATAGTAAATACAATAAAGGATACTGTAGAAGAAACACCTCCTGAACTTTTAGCAGATATAATGACTAAAGGAATAAATCTTCTTGGAGGGGGGAGTCTCTTACGTGAGCTAGATAAAAGAATTACAGAAGAAACTAAAATAGTTACTAGTGTTGGAGATGATCCTCTTACAGCTGTGGTTCGTGGAGCAGGATATGCTCTAGAACATCTAGATAAATTATCGGAGGTTCTTCTTGAAATAGAAGATATAGCAATCAGAAATAATATGCAAAAAAAGAATTAGAGAGAATACTTTTTCTTTCAGAATAAAAGTGGGAGAGAAGAATCAAAAACAATAACAGAAGATATATCTTCTATATTAAGTTATATTGAAAAATTAAAATCAGTAAATACTGATAACGTATTTCCTTTATTTCATTTTAATGATTCTAAAAATTCGGTAAGAGAGGATAGCTATTCTGATACTCCTGAAGATGTTAGAAAAAAAATGATGTCTATGGGAAAAGATAAAAAAAGTTTTCTTGAAGTAGAATCGATATTATGAATCTAACAGAAATAACATTAAAAGAAACAAAAGAGGGATTAAAAAAAGGAAAATTCTCTTTGCAGGATGTTGTTACAGCATTTAAAAATCGCATAAAAGAAAAAAATAAAGAGATTAATGCTGTAATATCTGTTGTTAGTGATTTTAGAGAAAATAAAAATCTTCCTTTATATGGAGCTGTTTTTGTAGTAAAAGATAATATTCTGGTAAAAAATGAGAAGTGCACCGCTGGATCAAAGATGTTAGAACACTATATTGCTCCGTTTGATGCTACAGTTATTTCTAAAATAAAAGATGCTGGTGGAGTAATAATAGGTAAGGGTAATATGGATGAGTTTGCTATGGGGTCTTCTACAGAATCATCAGCATTTGGTGCTACAAAGAATCCATTATCCTTATCAAAAGTTCCGGGAGGATCTTCCGGGGGGCCAGCTGCTGCACTTGCATCTAATATGTGTAATACTGCTATTGGGTCTGATACTGGAGGTTCAATAAGACAGCCAGCTGCTTTTTGTGGTGTTGTGGGAATGAAACCAACTTATGGAACAGTATCTCGTAATGGACTTATATCAATGTCGTCGTCTCTTGACCAAATTGGTCCTCTTACAAAAACAGTAGAAGATGCAGAAACAATTTTTAATGTTATTAAAGGCAAAGACAAATATGACTCTACAACTGTTGATATTCACAAAAAAGGTAAAGATAAATTACGCATAGGAATTCCTAAAGAATATTTTGTTGATGGATTAGATGACAGAATAAAAAAAACTATAGACAAAGCGATAGAAAAGATAACTGTTAATTTAGAAGAAATCTCTCTTCCTTATACAGAATATGCTCTTCCAGCATACTATATAATAATGCCTTCTGAAATTTCATCTAATCTTGCTCGTTTTGATGGAATGCGTTATGGACTAGAAAAGGGGAGACCAGCATCAGATAGTATACTTGATGCTTATCTTAAAAATAGAGGTGATTCATTTGGTAGAGAAGTAAAACGAAGAATAGCATTAGGAACATTTTCACTTTCTTCTGGATATCATGATGCTTACTACCTGCAAGCACAAAAAGTACGTTCACTTATATTTGAAGATTTTCAAAAAGCATTTAAAAAAGTTGATCTTATTTTAACTCCAACAACACCAAATCTCCCCTTTAATATAGGAGAAAAAATAGACAACCCAGTTTCTATGTATTTATCTGATATTTTTACTGTTACAGCAAATCTCGCTGGACTTCCAGCAATATCTCTTCCTTGTGGAGAAATTGATGGATTTTCTGTTGGAGCACAATTAATAGCACCAAGATTTTGTGAGGAAGATTTGTTTAATGGGGCTAAAATGCTTGAAAAAATATGGTGGAAATAATCAAAGAAGTAATAAATTATATAGCAAATCCAACACTTTTACCTTCTATTATTTTTACTGTGATACAAATCATGAAATGGGCTTTTATTGTTTTTTCTTCTTTTTTACTAATAATGCTAATATTTCTGTTATCTCGTAATACCTATCTTGATAAAAGATATATTAATGATTGGTCAGAGTTTATAAAAGCAAAGCCTTATAGAAAGGTAAAGATAGTTAGAGATTGGGAAAAAATAGTAAAAAGAGCAAAAGAAGGAGATGAATCTGATAGAAAACTAGCGATTATTGAGGCTGATGATACAGTAAACGATATACTGGGGAAATTAGGTTATGGAGGATCAAATCTTGAACACAAGCTTTTAAATCTAAACAAAGATGTAATACCAAACATAGAAGAACTAAAGAGAGCTCACAAAATAAGAAGAGACCTTGTTTATGATCCAAATTACACACTTACAGAAAATGAATCAAGAGAGCTTATAGAGATTTATCAGAAAACATTTAAAGATATGCAGTTTATTTAAAGTCAGCAGTTGACATTTTTTATAAATATAATAGAATTGCATAGAAATCGCGGGGTGGTGGAGCGGTACCATTCGAGGCCCATAACCTCGAGGCCCGAGTTCGAATCTCGGCCCCGCAACAATTTAGGGGGATAATTCACAATCTTGTTGCCAGGGTAGCTCAATCGGTTAGAGCGCGGGACTCATAAGCCCGAGGTTGTGAGTTCGATTCTCACCCCTGGCACAAAAATATATGCGGGTGTAGCTTAGTCCGGTTTAAAGCGCTGCCCTGTCACGGCAGAGATCGTGGGTTCAAATCCCATCGCCCGCGCATAAATGCCTCTTTTAAGAGGTTTTTTATATTACATTTAATTACAATTCTATGCTCTTAATTCAAGGTGTAAATAGTGAATAATATTATTATTTTACTTCTAAATTAATCTTGATTTAGGTTTTGCTTTTATTTGCGTTTTAAGCTAAAATTAAGTCATGAAAGAGGAAAAAATAGACCTCTTAAAGCAGAGGTTTTTAAAAGAAATAGAAGAAGCTGATACTCCTAAAAAGAAAAGGGAAATTTCTAAAAAATATTTAGAAAAAGAACTTTCTTTGGTTTTTCAGTCGTTAAAAACCCTTTCTAGCAAAAGAAAGAGTAAAGTTGGTAAAAAAGCCAATGAATTAAAGCAACTGATATTAGAAAATACGGAAAAGGAAGAAGTAAAAGAAAATAAGCAATGGACAGATGTGACACTTCCGGGAGATAAAATAAAAGCAGGTAATCTTCATCCATTAACTGAAATTCAAAAAAAGTGTGTAGATATATTTGCGGGAATGGGTTTTGCAGTTGCCGAAGGTCCAGAATTAGAGAATGAGTGGTATAACTTTGATGCGTTAAACTTTAAAGAAGATCATCCAGCACGTGAGATGCAAGATACTTTGTTTATTAAACAAAAAAATAGAGAATCTTTATCATCAGAAGAAAAACTGTTGATGCGCACTCATACTTCTCCAGTTCAAATTAGATATATGCTAGAAAATAAACCTCCCCTTAGAATAATAGTCCCCGGGAGAGTATTTAGAAATGAAGCAACAGATAGTTCTCATGAGATAAACTTTTATCAAATAGAAGGGTTAATGATAGGGGAAGATATTTCAGTAGCAAATTTTAAAGCGGTAATGGAAACATTTTTTAGAAGATTTTTTAAAAAAGATGATATAGGAATTCGTTTACGTCCTTCTTTTTTCCCTTTTACTGAACCTTCTTTTGAGGTGGATATGACTTGTTCTTCTTGTAATGGGAAAGGATGTTCATTGTGTAAAAAAACTGGATGGATAGAGATAGTTGGGGCAGGAATGGTTCATCCCAATGTGTTAAAAAGCGGAGGGATAGACAGTAATAAATTTAAAGGGTTTGCTTTTGGTATGGGTCTTGATAGGATAGCAATGATTCGTTACAAAATAGATGATATACGTTTATTTTATAGTGGAGATGTTAGGTTTTTAAGTCAATTTTAAAATAAGTATGCTTTTTTCTTACAATTTTTTACAATCTTTCTTTAAAGAAAAACTTCCTACACCAGAAAAGCTGGCAAATATTCTTGTTATGCATTTTTTTGAGGTAGAGAATATAGAAAAAAAAGGAAAGGATTTTTGTATAGATATAGATGTTTTACCTAGTAGAGCCCAGGATTGTTTTTCACATATTGGTGTGGCTAGAGAAATATCTGCAATAACTGGTTTAAAATGTGATTTTCCAGAAACGAAAAATAAAGATGGGAAAGAAGATGTTTCTGAATTTGTTGCTGTTGAAGTAAATGGTGGGTGTAGAAGATATGTTCTAAGGGTTATTAAAGATGTAAATATAGGTCCTTCACCAAAGTTTATTCAAGATAGATTAACAAGTTGTGGAATAAAACCAATAAATAATGTTGTTGATATAACTAATTATGTAATGCTTGAAACTGGTCAGCCATTACATGCTTTTGATGGAGAAAAAATAGAAGGAAATAAAATAATTGTTCGTTATGCTAAAAATAGAGAAAAGATGGTTACACTAGAAGGTAAAAGACGTGAATTAGATGAAAGTATACTTGTTATATCAGATGAAGTTTCTTCAGTGGGAATTGCTGGAATAAAAGGAGGAGCTGTACCAGAGATAGATGAAAACACAAAATTAATATTTTTAGAGGGAGCAAATTTTGATCCTTTAACAATAAGAAGAGGGTCTAGAAAACTTGGGCTTAGAACAGATGCTTCTATTCGTTTTGAACATGGTATAAGTGTAAAAACAACAAAGTTGGCTGTAGAAAGGGCGGCGTCAATGATAGAAAGTATTACTAAAGGAAAGATAACAGGAGAAGCAATTGATGTAGAACTTGATAAAGAAGATAATCCAGTTATTGATTTTATATTAGATGATATAACTAACCTTCTAGGAGTAGATATTTCTGCTACACAAGTAGAGAAGATTCTTAAATCTTTAAGTTTTAATGTTGAAAGGAAAGGAGAAAATTTTAAAGTTATTCCTGCTTATTTTAGACGAGATATAAATATTAAAGAAGATATAATAGAAGAGATTGGAAGGGTGTATGGATATGAAAATATTTCTTCAAAAATGCCATCAGAAGAAATATATCCCTCCAAAGAAAGTAAATCTTTATGGCTTAGTAAAGTTTGCAGAAAAGAGATGCGCGCATTGGGATTTGTAGAGAGTTATAATTACTCTTTTATTGATGAAAATACAGCACAGATATTTAATTACAAAAATTTACAGGAAATGGAAAAACCAGTTAGTTTAGAGTACAAATATTTAAGGCCAAGTCTTATTCCAGGGCTAGTTAAAAATATAGCTATTAATGAGAAAATAATAGAAGATGTTAGTTTGTTTGAAATAGGAAAAATATTTTCTGGTATAGAAGAAAAAAAATCAATAGCTGGAGTATGTTCTTCTTGTAACTTTTTAAAATTAAAGGGAAAAGTTAATTTATTTCTTCAGAGATTATTTGTTGAAAAAATATCTTATCACCAGATAAAAGAAAATGCATTTTTAGATGTTGTGGCAGAAATAAGATCAAAAGGGGAGAGCATAGGATTAATGGGTGAGGTTTCTGCAAAAATTAAAAGAGATATGGGTATAAAAAATAATGTTGTTGTATTTGAAATAGATATGGGAAAATTGGAATCTCTTTCTAAGGAAAGAGAACTTTATCATCCTATATCAAAATTTCCTACAGCTCAGAGAGATTTATCACTACTTGTCCCAGAGAAAACAGAATACAAAGAAATTAAAAATAATATAAATAAAGTATCAGGAAAACTTTTAAAAGATATTGAATTATTTGATGTTTATAATGGTAAAGAACTTCCTAAAAATAAAAAAAGCATAGCCTTCCGCCTATTTTTTAGAGCGGATAATAGAACACTATCCTCACAAGAGATAAGTGATCTACAGAATAAAATAATAGAAGCTCTGGAAAAAATTCCAGAGTGGAAAGTAAGAAAGTAATTATGCCTAAAAAATCAACTTACAGCGCAAAAGATATAAGCGTATTAAAAGGCCTTGAACCTGTTAGAAAACGTCCAGGGATGTATATAGGGTCAACTGACACAGAAGGGCTACACCATCTTATATGGGAGTGTGTAGATAACTTTATAGATGAGTTTATGGGGGGAAATGGAGATGAAGGACGTATAATTTTGCATGCTGATGATAAAGTTGAAGTTAGTGATAATGGAAGGGGTATTCCAATAGATAAACATTCTCAAACAGGAAAATCAGCACTAGAAACAGTTATGACAACTCTTCATGCTGGTGCAAAGTTTGGAAGTAAAGCATATCAGGTATCAGGAGGTCTCCATGGAGTAGGAGTTTCTGTTGTTTGTGCTTTATCAGAATGGATGAGGGTTGAGATATCTCGTGATGGATACATTTACTCTCAGGAGTATAAAAAAGGAGTGCCAACAACAAAATTAGTAAAAGGAGATAAAACTAAAAAAACAGGAACAAAAATAATATTTCAACCAGACGAAGAAATATTTAACGAAGTTTCATTTAATTCTAAAAAAATACTTGACCATCTTCGTCAGCAGGCATATCTTACAAAGGGAGTAAAAATGACTTTTATTGATAAGCGTGACGAAATTGAAAAAAAGTATTCTTTTTACTTTGAGGGTGGTCTTGCATCCTACATAAAACATATTACAAGAGGGGTTACTCCTTTACATCAGAGCACTTTTTACACAATAGGAGAAAAAGATGGAATGATTATAGAAGCATCTTTTTTGTATACACAGGAGTATGAGATATATGAGGAAAGTTTTGCCAATAATATAAACACTAAAGAAGGTGGTTCACATCTTACTGGATTTCGTGCAGCAATGACAAAGACAATAAATAACTATGCTCGTAGAGAGGGGTATATTAAAGAGAATGAAGATAATTTAAATGGAAATGATATAAGAGAAGGGTTGAATAGTGTACTTTCAATAAAAATAAAAAATCCTCAATTTGAAGGGCAAACAAAAACAAAATTAGGTAATTCAGAAGCGCGTTTAGTGGCAGAAAGTATAGTTTCTGAAGCAATGATTGACTTTTTTGAGCGTAATCCACAGGATGCCAGAGCAATAATTAGCAAATGTATATTATCATCTAAAGCAAGAAAAGCAGCAAGGGCGGTAAGAGAAACGGTGTTAAGGAAAGGTGCTTTAGATGGATTATCGCTTCCAGGAAAGCTTGCTGATTGTACAAGTAAAAACCCAGAACACTCTGAACTTTATATAGTTGAGGGAGAGAGTGCCGGAGGTAGTTGTAAGGGAGCACGAGATAGGGTATTTCAAGCAATATTGCCACTTAAAGGAAAAATTCTTAATGTAGAACGTTACAGACTAAATAAAATTTTAGCTTCGAAAGAAATAAAAGCTTTAATAATTGCCCTAGGTACAGCTATAGCTGAAGATTTTGATATAGAAAAAGCTCGTTATCACCGTATAATAATAATGACCGATGCTGATGTTGATGGTTCACACATAAGAACACTACTTTTAACCTTGTTTTTCCGTCACTTTCTTCCTCTTATAGAAGCTGGATATGTTTATATTGCTCAACCTCCTTTGTATAAAATACAGGTTAAAGGTAGAACAGAATATGCCTATACTGAAGAAGATAAACAAGAAATATTAGATGATATGAAAGGATTAGAACCAAATATACAAAGATATAAAGGTTTAGGAGAGATGAACCCTGATCAGCTTTGGGAAACAACAATGGATCCTAAAAATAGAGTTTTACTACAGGTAACTATTGATGATGTTAAAGAGGCAGACAGAATATTTGATGCTTTAATGGGCAAAGAAGTTTTATCAAGAAAAAACTTTATAAAAACATATGCCAAAGAGGTAAGAAACCTAGATGTATAATATTTAATTGATATTATAGAACAAAAAATATGCCTCAAAAAAATAATACCAATAAATCTAAATGTGATACTGAAACTTTTAGTTTTACCAATCCAAGTAAAAGGCATATAAACAACAAAAAGGATTTGAAATCCTTATTAAAAAATTTAAGGGCATTGGGACTAAAAATAGTTGTAACACAAGGAAGTTTTGATATGATTCATATCGGACATGCAAGGTATCTTGAAAAGAGCAAAGAATATGGAGATTTCTTAATAGTTGGTACGGATAGTGATAAAAAAATAAGACACAGAAAAGGTAACGACAGACCTATAATTCCTCAAGAAGAAAGAGTAGAGATGCTTACTCATTTGAAAGCTGTAGATGCCGTGTTTGTAAAGCAATTGGATGATCCTAAATGGTACTTTATAAAAACTGTCAGGCCAGATGTATTAATTATTATTAAAGGAACATATTCCAAAGAAGAAAAAAAGGAACTAAAAAAATATTGTGGTAAAATAATTTCTTTAAATAGACAGGCAACCACTTCTACTAGTCAAAAGATAAGACTTTTGCAAATAGGTACAACTGAAAAGTTTGTAAAAACCATTACTCCAAAGGTCGTAAAAGTAATAGAGCAGAGCGTTGATGATATAAAAAAAGGAAAATGAAAAGCATAATTGCTTATGTTCCTGTGCTTCACGAAGGATACAGAATGTTTTTTGAAAAGCATAAGAATGCCGATTTTTTGTATATTTTTGGTGAAGATATTATTAGTGAGTTTGATTATCTTTCCAAAGAAATAAGAGCTCTTTCTCCTGAATATGTACGAACGGCTATAGAGAGTTGGGAAATACATAAAGTGTTTGTATTAAATAAGAAAGACATAGATACCTTAAAAGCAGATCAATTTATTCTCCCTCGAGAAGATGTTTGTCGTCAGTTTGCAGAAAAATACCTCAAAAATAAGGAGGTTTTTTTTGATAATGTATTCCTTAGATGGGATAGAAGTAATGTGAAAAAAGTAAAAAAGATAACCTCTGATAAAGTAATAACAAAAAACGAGTTTTTAAACCTTGCTTTTTTAGAAGCAGAAAAAAGCTCCGACTGGTGGCGGAGAGTTGGCTCAGTTTTAGTAAAAGATAAAAAGGTAGTTCTCAGTGCTTTTAATCAACACTTTCCCTCACCTCATTCTCCTTATGTTGATGGTGATCCGAGAAATGTTTCTCATAAAAATAAAGATTTAGGTTTTTTTACTTCTATTCATGCCGAAGCAAAAATTATCGCTGAAGCGGCTAAAAAGGGTATTTCATTAGATGGATCGGAGATATATGTTACAGATTTTCCTTGTCCAGTATGTGCTAAGCAAATAGCTTTTTCTGGTATCAAAAAATTGTACTATTATCGTGGTTATAATGTTTTAGATGGAGAGAGAATATTAAAACACAAAGGAGTGGAAATTATCAAAATCAAAGAGTGATGTTTTATTTATTATTAATCCCTGCATCTCCAAATTTCATTTTCCACTTTTTGTTTTTACTCTTACTTAAGGATTCTAAATCAGGCTCTATTAAATGAGCATGAAGATGTTTTACTGAGTTTCCATAATTACCAATGGGACTGCTTCCAAATCTTATAGCGATACATCCTCCTGGGATGTTTCTTTTTTTTGATACTTCTTTAAATAAACTAAAAAGTTCTTTTCCTGCTTCTGGGTCCATTTCTTTAATATGTTCAATATGGTATTTATATATTGCGAGGATTTGGTGTTTAACATTTTTGTAGGGCCACTGGTTGTCGGTAATAATCCAGAAAGAACCTTCTTTTATTATTGGTTTTTTATGATATTTTTTATAGTTTTCAATACAAAAAGGACAGTGTCCTTCATTTTTAATTTTTTTCATAATCTCTTTCTGGTCTTTTCGACGGATAGCTCTCATATTTATGAATTTATTGTTTTCTCTTGTTTTCATATTGCCACAGGAATAGCTTTTATTCCTGGGTATGGATTATAATCAGAAATTTCAAAATCGTCTTTTGTAAAGTTAAACAAATCTTTTTTGTCGGTATTTATTTTCATTGTAGCTAGTGGTTTGGATTCTCTTTTAAGCATTGTTTTAACTGCATCCATTTGATCTACATAAATATGGGCGTCTGAAAATGAGTGAACAAATTCATATGGCTCAAATCCGGTTATATGAGCGATGGCTAGGGTTAGTGCCGCATACTGAACCATATTTGAAGGTACTCCTACAGGAACATCAGCGGATCTCTGAAACATATGTAAGGTTAGTTTATTATCTATTATCCTAATATGAACCCATCCATGACAAGGACATATTGTCACTTTCTGTTGTCTGCCTTCTATTCTTGGGGTATATTGGGGCACCCATGGAGAAATAAAGTGTGTTCTTAGGTGTGGTTGTTCTTTTATTTGTTGTACTATGAACTTAAACTGATTAAAGTTCTCATTTTCAGATGTAGGAAAGTCATGAAAAGCTGCTCCGTATGATCCCGGACCGAGATCTCCAGTTTTAAGACCTCTTTTTTTACATTTTTTTTCTGTTGTCCATGGATCCCACCAGTGGCATCCAAATGAGTTTATTTCTTCTAAACGTCGGGCTCCATTTATAAAAGCGAATATTTCTCCTATTGCTTGCCTCCAAATAGTTACAGGAAGACGTTCAGACTCCTTGGGAGCCATATTTCTTTCGTTTATAATAGGAAATCCGTTACTTAACTTAAAGTGAAGATTTCTTGGGCCCATGACAGTTAACGCATCGGTTCCTTGTTGAGTTTTAGTAACTTTCCCATTATTAAGAATTTCTTTTAACAGTTCTTTGTATTGACTATCTTGCGTTCTTTTTGAAATAGGGCGCGTATTTGCTATATCTTTGAACATTATTTTAATATAACACATTTATTTAGATATACAATAAATGCTTTATGGTGGTATATTTGCATAATTGACAACAACGGTTTTATGCCATATAATTATGCAGTTATACAGTAAAGCAAACCAATAACTATTACACATGAAAGGTATAATAAAATTTATAAAAGAAGCCAAAGAAGAAATAAAAAAAGTTACTTGGCCCACAAAAAAGGAGACTTTTAAGTATGCTGTTATAGTTATTACATCTTCCTTTGCAGTGGCTGTATTTTTAGGGGGAGTTGATATAATTGTTACCAGCATTCTTCAAAGAATAATGTAAATATGCCAAAACAAGAGATAGAACAAGAAAAAAATTGGTATGTAATACATACTTATTCAGGATATGAGGAAGCAGTTACTAAAAATCTAAGACAAAGGGTTGAGTCTTTTGGTATGGAAGATAAGATATTTGATGTGGTGGTTCCAAAAGAGAATAAAATAAAAATAAGAGATGGAAAAAGAAAAGAGATAGAGGAGAAAATATACCCAGGATATGTTTTAGTACAAATGATTGTTACCGATGACTCTTGGTATGTTGTTAGAAATACACCAAATGTAAGTGGCTTTGTTGGTGCAGGAACAACTCCTATTCCTTTATCAGAAAGTGAGGTAGATACTTTAAAAAAGAGAATGGGTGGAGAAGTTCCAAAATTTAAAATAGATGTAGATTTAGGAGATATAGTTAAAATAACTGATGGTCCATTCAAAGATTTTGATGGAAAAATATCTGATGTTGATCGTGAGAGAGGTAAGGTAAAAGTTCTTGTTAATATGTTTGGAAGAGACACTTCAGTTGAATTAGATTCGTTACAAATTAAAAAATTATAAATATGGCTAATCCAAAAGCAATAGTAAAATTACATATAGAAGCAGGTAAAGCAACTCCTGCTCCTCCTGTTGGTCCCGCATTAGCTCAACACGGAATAAATATGGCTCAGTTTTGTCAAGATTTTAATGACAAAACAAAAGATAAACTAGGATTTAGTGTACCAGTTGATATATACGTTTATGAAGGAGGTAAATATGATTTTAAAACCAAAGAACCACCTGCAGCAGAATTACTACTCAAAGAGGCAGGAATAGAAAAAGGTTCTGGCAATCAAAAGAAGAAAAAAGTTGCAGAAATTACAAGAGAGCAACTCCGATCTGTAACTGAAAAGAAAATGGTTGATTTAAATACTGATGATATTGAAGTAGGGATGAAAATAATAGAAGGAACAGCTAAAAATATGGGAATTACCATTTCTAAATGATACTCTTTTTGAAGGTAGTAGATACAATATAAGTATATATAAGGACTAGTGGTAAATAACAACTAACAATAAAAATATCCGAATATGAAGATATTTATTATTGCCGCAATGGATAGGAATGGCCTAATAGGCAAAGGGGATTCTCTTCCGTGGAAAATAAGCGAAGATCTGAAAAGATTTAAAAAACTGACTACAGGAAAGACTTTAATAATGGGAAGTAGAACATATGATGGACTTCCTTCTTTACTTCCCGGAAGGAAGATACTTGTTCTTGATAAAAAAAAGAGAGAGAATTGTCTTTCTGCCTGTTCAATAAAAGAGGCTCTCGATATACTTAAAAATGAAAAAGAAGTATTTATTGCTGGTGGGGCATCGGTATATAAGCAGTTTATACCTCTTGCCGACCGTATGTATCTTACAAAAATAGATGAAGAGTTTGAAGGAGATGTATATTTTCCGAATTATAATAAACAGAATTGGGTGGAGGTTAATCGGGAATTATGCCAATCTTGTTCTTTTATAGTATTAGAAAGAGTTTATAAAAATAATATTTAAAAAAATTATAAATATGTCAATTGCAAATACAATAGATCATACAAACATTGATCCTAACGCAACAGAAGAAGAAATAAAACGCACTTGTGATGAAGCAAAAGAATATTCTTTTAGAGGAGTTGATGTTAATCCTGAATGGGTTTCTTTAGTTAAAAAAGAATTAGAGGGAACAGATATGAAAATAATAGTTCTTATTGATCCTCCTATGGGATTATCTTCTCATGATGAAAGAATGGAAATATGTAGAAAAGCAGTAGAAGATGGAGCAGATGAATTAGATGTTGTGATGAATACTGTTGATCTAAAATATAAAAATTATGATAAAGTATTACAAGATTTATCAGAGATAGCTAAATTAGCTGATACTAAAGTTATTATTGGATCAGGATATCTTACAGATGAAGAAATTAAAAAGGCCTCGGAATTAGTAAAGCAAGCGGGGGCAATATGTGTAAAAACTGCAACTTCTGCTGATCCACTAGATAATAGGGAATTAAAAGAAAAAGCGATTCATGTTAAAATGATGAAAGAATCTGCTCCTGGATTACTTATAAAGGCATCAGGAAAGATAAATACTCTAGAAGAGGCAAAAATGATGATTGACCATGGTGCTGACATAATAGGGACCAGTTCCGGAGTTAAAATTATAAAAGAAGAAAACTAATATGTATAAACCGGCG
>JAGYLR010000069.1 GCA_018400895.1 bacterium | reverse complement strand
TCCAGCTAAAGATGTTAAAGTTAATGGTGGTATATTCCCTTTACATCAAGAGATTAAAGGGACAATGCTTCTTAACAAACCAGAAATAGGTGAGCAGATAATTGTACCTGCTTCAAAGGCAATTGTAGGTTTCTCTCAGCACCAAGAAAAAAGAAAAAAAGAGAATGCTCCTTATAAAATATGGAGCTGGTTTAATTCCATTAAAACTCTTGCAAGAAAAGAAGAGAATAATGGAATTTTTATACCTGTAGAAAGTTCTGATGGTTATCCAGAACTTTTAAAATTAAACCTTGACAAACCTTTTGAACTGGATTATCCTATATCTGGTTTTAGTGATTGGGAAAGTTATGAGCAATTTATAAATGATGGAGGAGGATTTTAAAATGTTTGAGACGACATCTTTTGCGTTTGGATTAGAGTTTTTAGAACAAACTGGGCAAGTAAAAGAACAATATAAAGGAGTTTGTGAAGTATGCAGACTTAAAAATGTTGTTCTGATTTCAGAGAATGAAAGAATCTGCCACACATGTGCAGAAGGCATGTTTGGTGAAGAAGAACCAGATTATTAAAATAGACAAAAAGGAGAGAGTATATTATGAAAAAAATTAAAGAAATAGCCAAAAATCAGAGTAACCCAGACAGTTTTGTTACTGATGCAGCTAAGTTTGGAATTGGACTTGAAACTGAGGTATCAAGTTATGGCTTCTGTGGCTTGTGTGACGAATGGTTTTTTAACATGCCACAATGTCCATGTGGTAAATATATAGAAAATGAGAAGATAGCTGATTGGAGGAGGGAGCTTACTGAAGAAGTAAATTCAATATATGGAAAAATTATCAAACTAATAGATGCCAGAGATTGTACCAACAGCTTTTACGCGGTTGGTGTCTATAGGCAGAAGATTCATTGTCTGATCGGCAGCCTGTTGGATGTAGCAGAGAACATCCATTACAATAGAAATAAGTCTGAGATTGATAACACAATTGATATTGTGGATAATATCATAGAGAAAATTAATAAGACTACCAGAGATAAAGATTTTGAAAAAATTATGAAAAACCTCTTGACAATCTAATTTTCATGGTGTATATTGCTTTTTAAAATAGTCAACAATTTGCTTAAACAATAAAAAAACAAGGAGTTAAGGTATTATGGAAACTGTGATAATGGGTAAAGAAAAAAGAATGGATATTTTTGACAATCTATTGGAAGAGGCACACGCATCAATAGATTATGCTGAGGAGTATGTAGATAAAAGATTCCTATTAGCACTTACTTCTCCAAGTGCAAAAAGTGATCTGGCAGATATAGAGTTTCATTTGTCAGATGTGTATGAGCCTTTTGGGACAAGGAGAAGTAATACCATCCCAGAGCATTCTGAATTTATTCAGTGCTTTGAGAATATCCGTGAGGATATAAATTGTATAGAGGATGTTGGGGTAAAAGAGATAGAGAATGAATATAAAAATAAAGAATTCTCTTCCAATAACCCAATAAAAGTGTTGACAAGGCAATTAGAATCGATTATAAAGATAAAAGAGAATTTAACTGCAGGACATGATATTTACTAAAAAAGGAGATGTAATATGGCATTAAAAGAGATTAGAAATTTGGCTGATTGTGCAATAATGAATGTGGATTATGTAGAGGCATGGGTATCTGATGCTATCAAGAGCAGAGATGATGCTAAAACAGAGAATATTAAGGATTTTTTTCAAGATAAGATTAATGACGTTATTGTAATGCTTAATCATTCTGGAATGGTTGAGTACAATCATAAGGTTTCAGAGAGGCTTGAGTGGGAGATTATCTTTGATGTTATAAGAAGTAGCATCGAAGATAATGTAAAATCAGCAATAGTGAGTATTGGTTGTAAGGGATTAGAAAATTATGATCTCTTTAAAAAAG
>JAGYLR010000068.1 GCA_018400895.1 bacterium | reverse complement strand
CCTCTGTCTATTTATCTAGATAAATTCAGTACTTACAAGGTGAATCACAAAAATGCAGTGGATAATAAAGGCATGATTACTCAGTTTCAAAGAGCTATGAATCAGTTAGGAATAAATATCATTTTAGCTAATAGTCCACAAGCTAAAGGTAGAGTGGAGAGAATGAATAAGACATTGCAAGAAAGATTAGTAAAAGAGGTGAGATTAGCTGGAATTAATACAGTAGAGGAAGCTAATAAGTTTCTGGAAACATATATTCCTAAATTCAATGCTCAATTTGCAGTTGTACCTAACAGAAGAAAAAATCTACACAAAACCCTAGTTAATAATGTTGCTGATAAATTATCTCAAATATTATCTATTCAGGAGAAGAGAATAATTAATAATGATTATACAGTTAGATTTGCAGGTAAGTATTATCAACTAGATAGAATACAAACAACTACAGTCTATAAAAAGGATAAAGTGATAGTTGAGAGACATTTAAATGGTGAGGTTAAACTAAGATTAAGAGAGTCCTATTTGAACTATGAGCTATTGCCAGAAAGACCTAAGAAAGAAATAGAAGTAAAACTAATAGCCTTTACTAAGCAAATACAAGGATCATACAAACCACCAATTGATCATCCTTGGAGAAGCAATTCTTATTTGAGAAAAAGAGTGTTAAATAGAAAGAATGATATATAAAAATAACATATTAATTCGCCAAGTATGACATTTCTATTGAAAACGCAGGTATGACATTTCTATCTCGAGTTCTATTCCAAAGTGCAACATTAGAATCTAAATACCAAAAGGACATCTCAGCTGGTATAATAGTAATAAGACTAATTATTATTAACCAAAACCAAGATGTCCTATACACATATTACATCATTTCAGAGAAATGAGCTATCTGGAATGCTACGAGTTAATGCTAAGAAAAAAGATATAGCAAATAACTTAGGTAAACATAGAACTACAATTTACAGAGAATTAAAAAAGAAAGGAGTAAAAAATAAGATAGGTTATGATGCTAGACTTGCCAAAGAAAAAACAAAAGACAACAGGATAAAAGCTAACCAGAGATTTCGAAAAATAGATAATAATCCATGGTTAAAAAAGTATGTAATAAAAAGGTTAACTCAGAAAAGTAAAAAAAGTAATAAAAATGATCACTGGAGTCCAGAGCAAATTAGTGGAAGACTAAGTAGATTGTATCCAGATGATAAATCAAGGAATATAGGTAAAGACAGTATCTATGAGTTCATCTATAGTGCAGAAGGTGAAGAATTAGGGTTAAAAAGTTATTTAAGATGTAAGAAGGGTAAATATAGGCGTAGAAGAGGGACTAAAACACGAGAAAAGCAACGTAATGAATCAGAAAGAAAAAGAATAGATCAGAGACCAAAAGAAGCAGAAACAAGAGAAAGAATTGGAGACTGGGAAGGTGACACTATAGTTGGAAGTGATAAATCACATATATTAACTCATGTAGACAGACATTCAAGATATACATTACTTGATAAACTAGAGAGAGGACTGGCAGAATTAACCAAACAAACAACAATAGCTAGATTTAAAAGTATTCCAAAAAATAAAAAGTATACTATTGTCTATGATAATGGAACAACTTTCACTGAACATGAAAAATTAGAGGAAGCTACTAATATAGATATATATTTTGCTTACCCCTATCATTCATGGGAAAGACCTACCAATGAAAATACTAATGGGCTAGTCAGAGAGTTCTTTCCTAAAAAATCATCATTTGCTAAAGTAACAACTGAAGAGATTGAAGAGGTTGCTTATATACTTAATAACAGACCTAGAAAATGTTTAAACTATGCTACTCCAGCTGAGGTATTCCATGGAAAAGTTTAAATGTTGCACTTGGGACCAGAATCCACGTATTGGTAATTGACATTTATATTAAGGTG
>JAGYLR010000067.1 GCA_018400895.1 bacterium | reverse complement strand
GGATGGGGTTTCGTTCAACTACCCTACCACGCTCGCCAGCTGGTGGTCTTCTTCCGAGTCCTCATCTTCTCTTGCTCTTAGACGTGACCTGCATTACACCAACTCTTCGGTTCACCGCAGCGCCAGCAATAAGCTCAACGGATTTTCTGTTCGTTGTGTCAGGGATTTATAACCGCTGAGCAACGCTCAGCTTGTACTTTTTACTTTCAAATCCGTAAGGATTTGATTAGGATTTTACTGTTTTAATTTAATTTGGAAACAAAAACAAAATAATAAAAATGTCAAAAGAATTAGGACTTCCTGTATACAAATCAAGTTATGATTTGTTTTTGTATAGTTTCCAACTGATTCGTAATCTAAACAAAGATTATAAATATACTGCAGGAGAAAAAATAAAGAATGAAATTATGGATATGATAATGAATATAATTAACGCAAACAAAAACAGAGATAAAAAAGAAAATATAGAGAAAGCTCAAGAAAGCATAGACAGGGTAAGAATTCTTTTTAGGTTACTTAAAGACCTTAATCAGATAAGTTTAAAAAATTTTGCAAAAGTAAATTTTTGACAATTATTATTTTTGTCAGTATTCTTAAACAAAGGTAAATTACAACATCAAGTGAATAAAAAAATATCTAAAAATAAAGGGTTTACACTCATAGAATTACTGATAGTAATAGGCATTATTGCTGTTTTAGCGGCAGCAGTAATTATTGCGATTAACCCTGGGCATCAGTTTGTCCAAGCAAGAAATGCTGCTAGAAATTCACATATAGATTCAATAAAGAAAGCAGTAGTTTCTTACCAGATATATAATCAAGGTAATAATCCATCTTGTATTCCTGACTATCCTGGTGTAGTGAATATATCTAGTTGCCCAGAACTAGATGAAGACTTTATCTCTGACACACCAGTAGACCCTCAAGGAGAGAACTATATGATAGGGTTTAGTAATCCATTTCATGAGATGATAAAAGTGTATTCAGAAGCACCTGAATACTTATTAAACAAGTCTTTTATTTGTGGAGATCCGGTATATTATGAAGGACAAATATATCAAACAATACAACTTGGCTCTTACTGTTGGTTTGCAGAAAACCTCAATGTAGGAGATTGTGAAGGTTGTATCTAATCTATGAAAAACAAAACTACAAAAAACAAGGGTTTTACACTCATAGAGTTAATGGTAGTAATAGCGATTATTGGTATTCTTGCATCAGTAGTTCTTATCTCACTTAACGCAGCACGTAACAGAGCAAGAGACGCAGTGGTTATGAGCGGTATAAGCCAACTGCGCACACTAGCTAACTCTGAAGAAGCAATTTATGGAAATTATACCAGATTAACAGATAGCTCCATAGGAGATGTAGATAAAATAAAAGAAGATGTAAACAAACAATCCAATGACACAGAGTTACATATATATGTCTCTTCTAATGGATTAGAGTACTGTGCTTATGCCCAACTCCCATCTAATCCTAATGAAGTGTTCTGTGTAGATCATAATATGAGTGCCCACAAAGAAGATTACGATACAGTATTTTATTCTTGTACCAGTGAAGAAGAAGGACCAAAGGTTTGCTCCGGAGGAGTAGTATTAAATGGAGAAGAAGAAAACGGAGACACTCCTCCATGGGGAGGAGGGTTCTGGAATTGTGGAGATGACTATGTTGATACAAGAGATGGCAAGGTTTACTCCACAGTAGAAATAGGCGATCAGTGTTGGTTTGCAGAAAACCTCAATGTAGGCGCTTGTTTAACTTGTGATTAATTTAAAATAAAATATTGTAAATAAAAATAAAAATATGAAAAAAATAAGAAGAAGTATAATAATTACTGAACTGCTAATACTCTGCTTATCAATTGGTGTTCTTTCTGTTGTAGCCACATCTAACCCTGAAGAAACAAAACAGTTCTTATCTTCTTTCTCCTCCCCTGTATTTGCTGATAATGGAATAGAAAAAATATGCTATGACAACAATGAAAGTAATTGTGATGTAAAAGGC
>JAGYLR010000066.1 GCA_018400895.1 bacterium | reverse complement strand
AAATAGTGAATAGTATCCAGTATCGGGTATCGAGTATTAAATACAAAATTATTTAATCAAGACATGATTTAACCAACACAGGGATAACAATTTGTAAGATTGGAAAGGTGGAAGAATGCAGCGATGGCAATTTCAGTTAATTTGTTATTTGGTTCATTGGTTAATTAGTTAGAACCAACCTCCCCCTTGAAGGGAATTGACCCATCTCGTTTCCTCCCCCTTGAGTGATGGATTTAATCCTCTTTTGTTTCCTCCCCCTTGAAGGGGGAGGATTAAGGTGGGGGTGAAGGTAAAACTAAAAATATATTATAGATTTTTTATCCCCCTCACCCTGACCCTCTCCCTCCTTGGGGAGAGGGAAATTCTCAAATATCTTCCGGGGGAGAGTGAAGTATAAGAAAAAGATAATTTTCTAATAATAATGAATAATCTGTCTTTTGGAGGGTTTGCGAGTTGACTTTTGACACAGTATCTCGATACTGATTCAGTCGTTAGTATTTAATATTTAGTTAAAACTGTTACCCATGTCTTGAACTCATACCTTATTCATTATATTATTATTCTAATAAATTCATGTATATAAGTCTAATGGAGAAATGATTTATCATTTCATGGCAATCTCATACTATTATTTCCACATAATTTGTAGGACTAAATTGTGGGATTAGTTTTTAGTTTAAGTCGCGTTTCATTCGTTCTGTCAACGAATAATGTTTTTAGTTTATCGTTTTTTGTTTTTAGTCAAGATTGTCGTAATACGTAATAATCATTTACTGCAATCTAGGACTCTTTTATTTCCCAATGTTGCATTATTCAAATCTTCCATCCTTGCAATATCTATGTCCTAGCTATTATTTGTTGGTATTTAGTTTAAATATGTGGGGAGAATTGTGGGGAAGAAAGTTTTCGGTTTATAGTTTTCAGTTTTTAGTTAAAAGAAAATAAGAAATATAAAAATACAATCGACTATCATTGATGTATGATTAAAAATAATTTGAGATTTTATGTATGATAACAAGAAACAACACCCCGCCATTGTTTTTGACGAGGTGTTGTTTTTTTAATTTCCATCAAACAGGTAACCGTTCCCTGTTTTTTATGCTCTTTCCTTCTTTCTAGTTAAAAACAACATCAAGGTGGATTGCATAATACCTATACGAAGCCACTTCTACTTCTAGACTATTACCTATATATGCAAAATGTCCAGCAGCAGGTCTAGATTCTGGTAGATTATCTTCATTATATCCTTGTACTTTAACAGTATCATCGCCATCCTTCAAGGACATATTGCTAGCCAAATTGATAGTTAACTTTCCATCTGAATAGGTAACTGTACTAGAAGTCGCCTGTTGACCAGCATAAATACCTTGAGTTGCATTACCTTGTGTATCAAAATAATACCACCAGGCTCCGGGAGCATTTACATTTACTGCTGTATCTCCGCCCCAGGCAGTTTCGCATCCAAGCTGATTATAATAATTGGTAAATGTTATTTCTACATCAATACCGTCATTCTCACTTCCTTCACCAAGGGTTACTTCGCAAGAATTGTTTACAACAGGGTCACTTTCACCTACTTTGACGTTGGCAGACCACCCAGTACCGAGATCTGTTTCGGTAATAGTGTAAGTGCCAAGCGACAAGTTTGTAAGTTCCTTAGTATAATCCCCATTGTCTGGTAAGCTAAAGGTAGTAATATAACCTTCAGGACCAGTTACTTCAAAATTGAATTCATCATCAGAATCTTCTGCTCCCACTACCACTTTTTCTATGGTCAAAGAACCGGTTTGAGGCTCTTCATAGGTATTGGTAAATAATACCGTGACAGCATCTCCGTCCTCCGCAAGTGTTGCATCACCGGAAAGACCTGTAATAGCTGTACTGTCACCTACTTTGACTGTAGTAGACCAGCCTGTACCAGGATCTGTTTCAGCAATGGCGTAATCACCCAGTGAAAGGTTGCTGTATGTTTTTGAATTACCGCCTGTTAAAGTAAAGTCTTCACCGTCTGCATCGAAATCAGGACCTGTGATATTGAAACTAAACACTGTAGTTGTATCATCTCCAGCATCTTTCTCGATGGTCAGAGAACCGGTTGGAGGCTCTTCATAGGTATTGGTGAAGAG
>JAGYLR010000065.1 GCA_018400895.1 bacterium | reverse complement strand
ACTGAGCTACGCTGGCTGTGGAGCGAGTGAGGGGAATCGAACCCCCGTCTTAACCTTGGGAAGGTTACGTTCTGCCATTGAACCACACTCGCATTTGTATAGAAGAAACCTTACCTCCCCTATTGGCGAAATATATCAAGAAATTGTTCAATAAATCCCCCATCAGAATCATCTTCTTTTTCTTTATCTTTTGGAGCTTCATTAGAGCGTGATATTATCACCACATTCTCCCCTTCTTTTTGCAAAAGAAGTTGTTCTCTGGCAATACGTTCTATTAATGCATCATCACTATCATCTATAATCTGAGCTTTAAGTATCTCTCTCTGTTCTTGTAGTCCATGTAATTCTTTTTCAATTTGAGAGAGTTGTTCTATATTTGTATTCCTCTCTCTCCATATCTTTATGTTCATTGCTGACAAAAAAAGACAAGCAACAATCAAAAATACAAGAAAGGGAAAAGAGAAAAAACTTTTCTGTTTTCGCTTTTTTGTCATAAGAAATTATATATCCGAAATATAAAAATATCAATCTTCGCGAAAAACCTTTAAAAATGCTTCTTGAGGAATATTAACTTTACCTCCTTTAGCTAACTTCTTTTTCCCTTTCTTTTGCTGTTCTAATAATTTTCTTTTTCTAGTGTAATCTCCTCCGTAAAGATATCCAGTAACATCCTTTCTTTTTGCTTTTATCGTCTCTCTTGCTACTACACCTCCTCCAACTCTGGCCTGTAAGGCGACAGAAAATTGTTCTGGAGGAATAACCTCTTTTAAACGAGAAACTGCTTTCTTTCCTTCTTCTACAGCTTCTCTACGAGAAACTATGCGAGAAAAAGCTTCTTCTACAAAGAAGGCTATAAGTATTTCCATTTTTACAAGATCAGAAACACGAAAATCAGTAACCTCATAACTCGCTGAAGCATAGCCCTTAGTGGCACTTTTAAGCTTATCATGAAATCCTATTACAATCTGTCGTAGAGGAGTTTCATAAACAATAAGTACTCTTTCTGCAGACATATATTCTGTCTCTAAATAATTACCAGATAAAGTTTGTAAAACATCAGCAACTCCTCCTATTTGAGAAGATGGTGTTATAACCTCCATTTTTACCCAAGGTTCCTCTGCTTTTTCAATTACCCCCTCATCAGGCCAGTCAGAAGCAGAACGAATAGTTATTTTTTCTCCTCCTTTTTTTGTAACTTTAAATGTGACAGAAGGAGCAGAAACTATAAGATCTAATCCAAATTCACGTTTTAGCCTTTCTGATATTATTTCCGAGTGAAGTGATCCCAAAAATCCACAACGAAAACCTCTTCCTAGAGCTTCTTTAAAATCAGGAATAAAAGTAAATGCTGGATCAGTAAGAGCTATTTCTTCTAACGCATTTTTAAAAGATGTATAATCACCTGCTTCTTTCAAATAAAAACTAGAAAAAACCATCGGCAAAGGTTCTTTATATCCAGTTAAAGGGCTTATTTTTTCTCCTTTTTTAAACAAAGTATCTCCCGCTCTAGCTGTACCAGTTTCTTTTATACCAGTACAAACATATCCTATATCCCCAGCAGTTAATTTGTCTTTTTCTACCATCCCTGGGGAAAAATATCCTATCTCTTTTGCTTCTCCGTCTCTATTAAAAGCAAGAAGGCTTATTTTTTCTCCTTTTTTTAATTCTCCCTCCACGATACGAACATGTATAATCACTCCTTTATAAGAACTGTATTCTGAATCAAATACTAAAGCACGTAAAGGAATGCTTTTTTGACTATCAGGAGGAGGAATTTTTTCAATTATATTTTCCAGTATCTTGTTAATATTTACTCCTTCTTTCGCTGATATCTTTATTATTTCACTTCTATCAACACCTAATACATTTTCCATTTCTTTTTCTGTTTCTTCTATCATGGCGCTAGGAAGATCTATTTTGTTTATGACAGGGACAATTACAAAATCATCTCCTTTTTCTCTTGCTAAATTTAAATTTGCAAGAGTTTGTGCTTGTATACCTTTAGTTGCATCAACCAATAAAACTGCTCCTTCAACAGCAGACAAAGAACGTGATACTTCATAAGAAAAATCAACATGACCAGGAGTATCAATCATATTTAAAATATACCCTTTATAATTCATACGCACCGGTTGTAATTTTAT
>JAGYLR010000064.1 GCA_018400895.1 bacterium | reverse complement strand
CAGACATCTGGAATAAAGCAGTTAAGGAAATAGAAAAGAAGGAGGTAAAGACAGCTAAGTTTCCAGAAAATAAATATAAATTAGATTTATTAGAAGAGATAAACAAGCTTGAAAAATTACCAGAAATAGACCCAGATGCTTTTCAATGGACACCTCCGACTACTGGATATAATAATCCCTATACTCGTGTAATGACAAATGTCTGGAATAAACTTTCAAAAGTCTGGGACTCAAAAGCACCATTGATTTTAAAAGAATCTCAGGTTCAAGAAGTATCACAGCTTTTAAAAGAAAGACAGAGGGTTTATGATGGATTGGTTAAAAAATATTATGAAGAAACAGTAAAACCTTTAACTAAATTAACCACAGAAGAAAAACAAAAAGTTGGGAATATGATTTTCAAAAGGATAGAAATTCCCGAAGACTATAAGAAAAGTATAAAAGATATTGATGTTAAGATAGGACAACTTGGACAGGCAATAGTTAACATAGATAAGGAAATGGTAAGACGGGGTGCTTTAGCATCGCCAGAATCAGCTAAAAGAGCAAAGGAAATTGGGCAAAGACTATTAACTCTACGAAAAGAATTACGGGATACTTTAAAAAAGTTAAATGTTTCTATGAAAGGAAACACAGAGGTTCTTTCTCAAGTAAGACGATTAGAAAGATTGATGAATAATTTGGAAAACACATTTTCTGATGAATTTACTTCTTTTATGAGAGAGGGAGAGGTAGTTGGAAAAACTGTCCCCAAAAGAAAAAGAATCGGAGTTATACCTGATGAGTTAATAAGCTTGGCTCAAAAAGTTAAGAAATTTAAGACACTTGATGAAATGTTGGCTTCTAATGTTGGTATAGAAGTAGAGAGACTTGAAGCTACTGGTAAATTAGAAAGATTGGGATTTGGAAGTGCTCGTGCTTTTTATAAATATGTTAAAGAACCATATCAATTAAAACCAGCAAAAGAAGTCCAGAGAGAACTCAAGGGTAATATCAACAAACTAATTAAGACAACTAAGCTAAAAGAAAGAGCATCATTGCAATCAGAAATCATGAAAGATATTGATGTTATTAGTGTAGCTGATAGTTTAAGATTTTTAGAACAAATGACAAATGATTTACGAGAAGAAAGAGGTGCTTTATGGGAGGAATTAAGAACCCTAAGGAAAGAATTAGAAAAACCGTTACCTATTTTAACTGAAGAAACTTGGTTGTCTAATTTAGGTGAATATGCCAGAACCTTATATGTAAAAGTTGAAGATGGTAAAACAAAGATTACACCTCGTTCCACTATTACAAAAGAAGGAGTAATAGATAGGTCTGCTTTCAAGAGAAAACTGACAGACGAGGAGTGGGGAGCAAATGCCCTAACCTTTGAAGGTAAAACATTAGAAGAAATAAAGCAATATACTCCAGAAGAATTAAAGTCTATTGGTCAGGAAGCTAAAGAAAAGTATGGCTGGACATTCCAAGCGGATTATATTTTAGCTAAGACATTTGGTGATTTAACAAAAGCATACACTACAAGATTATTTCAAAAAGCCATAATTGAGAACCCAAGGTTATTTACTAATGATGTAAAAAGAGCAGAAGAAATGGGATTTGTCCCAGTAAGAAATATTTTGTCCAAAGGTGTTAAAAGAGATGTTAGATTAGGAGCATTGAACGATGGATATATCCACCAAGGACTTCAGGAAGAATTGAAAACTTTTGTTTTAGGAAAGGGGGCTGATAGTGTTATGTCTATGTTTCAAGAACCATTATCTTGGTGGAAGGCATTTAAGGTTGCTGGAAATCCTCCAACAGTTATCAGAAACTGGTTATCGGGTGGTTTTTTACAGACAGATTTGGCTGGTTATCCAATCTGGACTCCTAAAAATTCCAAAACTTATTTAGGTGCAGTTAAATCGTACGCTACTAAAGATTCTTTATATAAAAAACTAAGAGATGGAGGGCAATATGGTTCTGATTATCATGCAGTTGAAATAGCAGAAGATGAAATGGCAAGAATTATAACTAAGGCTGAAAAATCAGACAATCCATATCGGTCTTACACAGAGGGAATATTGAGTTCATTAGGAGATAAACTTAAGGATACGAAGCAGTTATTTAGTTATTACGGACACATAGACCATATCCAGAGAACCTATTTAGCTTC
>JAGYLR010000063.1 GCA_018400895.1 bacterium | reverse complement strand
TTCAGAAATCTTTATAGTAAAAATATTTATAGATAGTATTAAAAAAATATTGGGAAGATTGACAATTATTACCAGAAATTGCAAAAAATAGAGAGGTTTTTGAGATATGACAAAAAGAAATATTAAAACCTTAATTTTTGTTGATTGTGAAGCAAATGGGAAGTCCCCAAGCACCGGGAAGCTTACTGAATTTGGTGCAGTCGCTTATCCTTCAAGAGATTCTTTTCATGGAGTATTGGTAGGGGAAAAGGCGATGAAAGAAAAGGACCTTTTTGAAGAATTTGAAAAGTGGGTTCTTCAAGTTACAGATGGGTTAAGGCCGGTTTTTGTAAGTGACAACCCAGCCTTTGATTGGCAGTGGATTAATGATGGTTTTTGGCGTACCATTGGCAGAAATCCATTTGGTTGGAGTGCTAGAAGGATTGGAGATTTTTATGCCGGTCTTGTTGGAGATTTTGCAAATTCCAGTTCATGGAAAAAATTACGCATTACACCACATGATCATCATCCTGTTCATGATGCGATGGGGAACCTGGAAGCATTTGAGAGGTTGTTAAATGGGGAAAGATAGTGGATTTGGTCAGATAACCTAAAGGGGAAGAGAGGGGGGTCAGGTCTTCACATTTGACATATAGGCCAGAGAATAAAAAAAGGAAAGCCTATGGAGTTTGGGGAGTTTATGTGATTAAAATTAAAAAGCAATATCACAACTCTTCACTTTTATACTAACAAAGTGTATAATGTGCGTATAAAAGTGAAGGGTTGTGATATTATGAATACTTTTGGAAAAATTCTAAATATTATAAAAGAAAATAAAGGTATTATCTCAACTTCTGAAATTGTAAAGCTTGGTATAGACAAAAAATACCTTTCCCTAATGACTCAAAAAAGGATGATTGAAAGAGCGTCAAGAGGTGTTTATGTATTGCCTGACGTTTTGGAGGATGAATTCTATTCCATAAGTATTCGATGCAAGAAGGGAATATTTTCTCACGATACAGCATTGTTTTTGCATGATTTATCTGACAGGACACCTTTGTCTTTTTCTATTACTTTGCCAAAAGGATATAATCCATCTTCGTTAAAAGATTTGTCTTTGGAATTCTTCTACGTCAAGCCTGAGTTACACAGCTTAGGCAAGATAACAATTCTATCGCCACAAGGAAAAGAGATTGATACATATGACATGGAAAGAACTATCTGTGATATGGTTAGAAGTAAAAGCAGGATGGATCTTCAAACATTTTCTGATGCATTAAAAAGGTACTCAAAGCGTAAGAATAAAGATTTAAGCAAATTAATAAAATATGCTCAAAAGTTTAAAATTGATCAAAAAATACGTGAGTACATGGAGGTGCTGATTTGAAAAATGCAATGCAGTTAAAGGGAATTATTAAAAACATGGCAGCTAAAACAGGAATAAAAGCAAATGCTCTTTTACAGAACTACATGTTAGAGAGATTGCTTGAGAGAATTTTTGTTTCTGAATATAAGTGGAAATTTATACTTAAAGGCGGCATGCTGATTAGTGCTATTGTTGGATTAGATAGCAGGACTACTATGGATATGGATGTAACTATTAAAGGAGAAGATTTTTCTAAAGAAAACTTATTATCAATATTTGAACGGATTTTAAAAATTCCAATTCCGGATGATGTAAAATTTATTCTGAAAGGAATTGAAGAAATAAGAGAAGAATCTGAATACGGGGGTTATAGAATATCTATTGAAATAGCTTATGAAACTGTTGTTGTCCCATTAAAGATTGATGTAAGTACCGGCGATATAATTACACCCAAAGAAGCGTTGTATAGCTTTGATTTGCTATTTGAAGACAGAAATATAGAAATACTTGCATATAATCTTGAAACTGTTTTAGCAGAAAAGTTTGAGACAATTATTAGCAGAGGTATACTTAACACTCGTGCAAGAGATTTTTATGATATTTATATTTTGACAACTCTTCAGGAAAAAAATATAAATAAAGACGATTTCAAAAATGCTTTAACTTCAACTGCCACAAAAAGAGAAACACTTGAAAAAATTAATGATTCTTTCAGTATTATTGAAGAAATTAAAGAGGACAAAACAATCCAAGGTATTTGGAAAGCTTACACAAAGAGATTTGTTTATGCCAATGATATTGCATTTGAGGATAGCATTGCACCGCTAATAAAATTATTTGAGATGTATAGTAAATAATGTTTTGCTTAAGCCAGAATTAAGAGTGCTAATTATGGAAAACAAAGGGGTCAGCCTG
>JAGYLR010000062.1 GCA_018400895.1 bacterium | reverse complement strand
GTATCTCAAGTTTCCTGGCTTCATTTTCTGTGCTTGAAAGAGTTGCTTCATAGTAGTCTTCCATGAATAAACCCTTCAAACGTTCCATTTCCTCTACTTCTTGTTCCATTGCAGACATCCTGCTTTTTACCAGGTTGTCGTATGCTTTGCTGAGGTTGTCGATTTCCGTGATGTGATCTTTAGTAATATCTTTTTTAACCCCAGGAACATCTTTTTCATAGAATTTTTTTATTATCTTTAATACACCTTCTCCAAAAAATTCTCTATAATCCGCTAAAATTGCTTCCTTATTATCAGGATCTAACGCCATCATTTTTGAAGAATCTGCTTCTACTTTTTCCATAAAAGAATCTATTTCTTTTTTGAGTTCAAATTGATCTACAAAAGAAAAAGATCCTATTACATTTTCAACATTTTTCCTAATATCTCCAAATAACTTAGAATATCCTTTTGTAATAGTTAATCCAGCATCTTCTTGTGCATTTTTCATTAACGTATTTATTTGTTTTAGAAAAGCATTATACACTTCCGGAAATTTTTCCTTATACATTTTTTCAAATGTGCCAAGCATTTCTTGTATATATTGGTCAGGATTTTCTGCCGACATTGACGCTTTGAAAACTTTATTTGCTAAAGTAGTTATTTTATCTATTATATGAGGAGTTTTTTCTTCTATGGAACGTTCTATGTCTTTAGCAAGGTTCTCATAATATTTTCTCATTGTTTTATCAGATGCGATAAATGAATTATAAGATTTTCCTTCATCCCGTTTAGCTTCTGCCGATTCTGTTAAAGCAGATAATTCTGATATTTCTTTTTTTATTGTTTCTGATAAAAGTCTAATTTCTTGTCTTTGGTCATCAAATTTTATCTGTTTCATTGCTGTCATGATAACATCTGAATAAGTTTCAAATTCTTTAGCAGCAAGACGTATTTGATCAATAGAATTAAAAGATTCATCTCCAAGTAATTTATATGTATTTACAGTTTCAATAATTCTTGCAGACAATTTTTTATTAGTAGATACCATTTCAAGCATAGATGAATTAAAAGCATTTATGCCTTTTGTTTTTGCTTGTTCTAAAATTGCAATCCATCTACTAATAACATCTATGTTTTCTTTAATCATAGTAGTGTTTCGAGAAACAGATTCTGTAGAAGCATTTGCTTCGGTAGAAAACGCCAGCATAGCAGCTATAATAGCGGATAAAGTGATAAGCAATCGCCCAAAAGGAGTTGCAGCTGTGATAAGCATAAAAGTAGTCATTGCAGTGGAAGCCAATTTTATTCCGGCAACTAATTTTGTTATAGTATATGTTAAAGTAAAAAAAGCCGCTGTCATTCCGGTTAATTTAACTATAGGTACTGCTAATATAAAAGCTTCAGCTGCATTTGCAGCTGATTTTAATCCATCAACTAATACTCGTAGAAAAGAAGTTAATCCTGTATCCCCAATAGCAAGGGCAATATTTTTTATGTTATCAATAAGGTTTTTAAATTTAACACCAAGACCTTCTTGCTGTTTTTCTGCCATACGTAAAGCAGCCCCATAATCTTCAGTAGATTCTATAACTCTTTTTAATGCTCCTCCTTGTGCCGTTTCTCTAATCAAAATAGCAAATGTTTGGGATGCACGAACACCTACATAGTCTACAACTTTTGCCATATCTATAGATTGTTTATTAAAATCCCAAACAAGAGGAGTAATATTTTTTAGGGCAGTTTCCCAGCCTACTATTTTAGGATTAATAGAATCTAAAGCTAATCCTACACTATTTAAATCTTTTTTTAACGTAGAAGATGGGGCTACCATGCTGAGTATAGTTTTTCTTAAAGATGTGCCTATAGTAGATGCTCTAATACCATTATCGGCTAAAACCATTAAGGTTCCTGCTACTTCTTGTATAGATAATCCTGCCATATGTCCAGCAGCACCAACATAATTAAAAGCAGTTTTTAGCATGTCAATTGAAAGTTTAGACTTAGTTACAGCATTAGCAAATATATCTGTAACTTTTGCTGTTTCTACTATGTCAAGTTGAAATGCTTTTAAGGCTGTAACTGTCAAAGAAGCAACTTCTTCAAAATTTTCTAAAGCACCTGTAGCAAGATTAGAAATAGGACGGATCATTTGAATAGCTTCAGAAGCATCATATCCAGCTTTACCTAATGTTTGCATACCATTTGCTATTTCTTGGGCAGAAAATTTAGTATCAGCCGCAATTTGTTTAATGGCATCGCCCATTACTAAAGCTTCTGTAGCAGTAGCTCCGGCTATAGCTTGTAAACTTTTAAGAGATTGATCGAATTCTACAATAATTCTAAGGGATTCTCGTATGGCAGTAGTAAAAGCAC
>JAGYLR010000061.1 GCA_018400895.1 bacterium | reverse complement strand
ACCATCAATTTTGCCTTCCAATTTTCCAATTGCTCTTATTAAGTTTTGGTTTGTTTCTTTCATTGTTACCAATCTAATTTGATTTCTAATTCCCTTAATTCTATTTCAAAATCTTTTTCATCTATTTCAAACTCAAACGGTGTTGCCTCACCAGGCCAGGTTCCTGGAGATTTTTTACCATCCTTTGTGTCGTCCAAATAGAAGAACAAATTAAGCCAATCCTTCTCTCCACTTATTGTTTCCTCTAATTGTTTTACAATAAGAATCTGTTTATCGGGTGATATATTCCTCCAATGCCTTTCCATTCCCTCAATATTCCCCTGTGATGATTCTGCAACCATACCAAGTATATCTTTTGGAATAGATAATCCAGGTAGATTAAGGGTTGCCATATCTGCTAAACTTTTAATTGATGTCCAGCCAGTATAATACAGAGCTTTAACTCTTGTTCGTTGTTGTATTGTACCAGCCAATAGTACCAATGCTAAATATCTCCAGAGGGAGCTTTTGTTTTTCTTATATTCAACTTCACCCCTTATTCCATCTGGCTTATATCCTCCAACTGATTTACCAGTATCCTTAACGTAGTTTTGGTAAACCTTTGAAGGCTTGCCTTGTATCCATTTATTCATCAATTCTAACCAATTACGAGGCCATGTTGTAAATACTCCTAATACTCTTCCAATTGAACTCTGATTAAATTGAGGTGCCATCATCTTTGTATAAACATACTGAGTCTTCCTTGCTACTTCATCTCCTCTTTTAATTGCCCACTCGTGGGATAGTCCAAGCTTTGTCGCTTCGTTATATCCAGTAAGAAAAGCAGCACCAACATTATCTCTGTCAGCCCTCTTAAATAAAGCCATAGCCACCTGTCTTCTTTTCCCATGTAGGTTTTTAAGAAATCCCTCATCTACGCCAGGTAAGAAAAATCCTTCTTCACGACTTCTTAAAACAACAGAGTTTTTAAGCAGGTCTTTTCCTTCTTTTGTATATTGTATTCTCTTGGCATTAAAGTAATTACTTATTCCAGATTCACATATTATTAAGGACTGCTGTGATAGATTTTTAATAGCAGAAGCTGGTCTTAATCCAAGCCACATCTCATATAATAATCCAGTCATAGAATATGCTAATGTCCCCGCTGGGTTTCCTTGTTCTAATTGACTGGCAAATTTTTCCATTCCAGGTAATTTCTTTAACTGTTGAGCAAACTCTTTTAAATCTTGCTGTATTTCTCTATCAATCTGGAGTGGTTCGTGGGTTAATCTTTTAGAAAACTCCTTTAAATATTTTGCCGTATTTGGTGGAGCAAACTTTTGATACATTGATAACTTTTCAAGTAATGGTTGATAGTGATAAACCTGAATTGCTTTAGAAACATAAGCATCAAGAGATGCCCAGACATCTTCTTTTACTCCTGTTTTTATTCCAAGTCTTTTTTGTAGATATGGATTAAATATGTTTTTGGGAACACTTGAATAATCCAAAGCAGCCGCAGTATTTACTCCTACTAATTTATTTTCTTTTAATGCTTGGTCTATTTCCTCTTCAAATATATGTGTAATATAGTTTTCTCTTCTTTTTTCTTGGGGAATATTTAATCTATCAGCCCAGTCGTCTAACATTTTTTTAGCCCAGTTCGCTACTTTCATCTCTTCTGATGTTAATTTTATGTCTTTATCAAGGGTATTATTTAAGTATCTCCATATTCTTTGTTCTGAATCCTTTATATTAGATACAGTTTCCCTCATCTCTAATTCTCTTTCCTTGAACTCACGGAACTCATCTCTAGCATCTAATTCTTTTGTCATCATTGAATCAGGGTCAAACATTGGGTCTTCTGTTAATCCAACCCTTTCAAAAACCTCATGTGTATTTCTTAGACTTTCCTTAGCACCAATCTCTTTTAGGTTTGTTGATTCAGAAAACTTAGAATTTACTAAATCTTCTGTCATTTTTATAGGGGGTCCTGATTCAATTTCTTTAAGTTTTGTTATAAATAAGTCAGCCTCTTCTTCTGTCATTTCGGTCATACTCTTTTTTCCAGTAATTTCAATTGCTGTATTTCTATATGTCTCATCTGGTTCGCCTTCCTCTTTCATTAAACCAGCATTTCTTGCTATTGTGTGTGCTTGTTTCTTTTGTTCATTTGTTGACTTAGATAAAGACATCTCAACTTCTTTAGTTACTTCAATTTTAGAACCAGTTTCAGTTTCAACCTCTTTAGTATTTTGAAGCATTTCTCTCATATTAGCAAAGACAGCATCTAATAGTCCATGACCATCTCCAATTTCTTTTATCGCATTATCAATAGAATTATTTAATATAGATGATTGCTGGTTTGGACTTAATTGAGTAAATAACCTAAAGTCTCTCGGCATATTAGACTGTATTTGTTGTTCTATAACATAAGGAGGAGTAATGTTTTGAATAGGAGCAGAACCCTTTGGTAATAATCTTACCATTTCCATTATTTCTCTTGTACCTTTATGAGGATACATTCTCTCAAGTGTAGAGGCAT
>JAGYLR010000060.1 GCA_018400895.1 bacterium | reverse complement strand
CCATCAATAATAGGAGTACATACAAATGAAAGTTAATAGTAATTTTTTATCCTTGTGGTTTCAGTTTATACCCATAAATAATAGGTGGATTGATTATCAAAATGATTGTAGAGTTTATTTAGACGAGTATCCTGAACAAGAAGAACTCAGAAAAGAATATTTTCAAGATGACCCATTTATTGTAAGTCGTTTTCTAATAAGGAAGTAATTATGACCAAACAATATAAAACAGCAAAAGAAATGTTAGAAGAATTAGATAATCCTAAATCATTATGGGATAGATTTATTCTTAATCCAAAAATGAATTGGTTGCGTTGGATAATTTATAATCTCCCAGATGTTCCTAGAGATACTTATAATGAAATTAAATACTTTATTCAAAGAGGTAAAAGAGGTTATTCTGATAGAGATTTATGGAATTTAGATTGTTATTTAGCTACTCTTATTTTTTCTTCAGTCAAGAGCCTGAAAGATAACTATATCAAATATGGAGCATGTGAAAAAGAATGGATTAGTGTTTTAGATGATATTATTTTTGCTTTTGAAAAAGAAAAAGAAATAAAAGAAGAAGATATTAAATTAACAGATAAAGAAAACAAAAGATATAAAAAAGGTTGGAGATTATTCAATCAACGGTTTGATGAATTATGGGATTAAGGAGATAAAAATGAATGAAAGAAGAAAAAAACTGTTAGAAACTCTTAAAGGGTTTAATAAAAATCAAAATAACGAGATATTATCCTTTGGGAATGAGGCCGAAGACAAAGAGGTAATACCTACAGGAGTTGCTACATTTGACAAGTTTATAGGTGGTGGAACCAAAAGAGGCACATTTACAGTTGTTTATGGTGGACAAAGTGTAGGAAAGTCCACTCTAGTGCTTCAAGCTATCTCAAACGCCCAAAAAAACGGTCTTATTTGTTGTTACATTGACCTAGAACATACGTTTGACAAGAATAGAGCTATAGACCTAGGTATAGACTTAAAAGAGCTTGTATTGGCTGAAAAATGCGAAAACGCTGAACAGGCTTTAGAGATTATTAGGACTTTATGTAAACAAAAGGTTGTTGATTTAGTTGTTGTAGATAGTATTCAGGCTATGTCACCTAAAAATGAGCAGGAAAATAAAGGAAAAGAAAGAGAGTTAGCATCAAAAGAAATTGCAGAATTAGCAAGAACTTTATCCAAATTCTTTAGGGTTGTAGCACCAGATGTATTTAATGCTCAGGCAAGTGTTATTATGATTGGTCAGGTGAGAATTGCTGGCATTGGCTCATTTTATACTCATGCAGATATGACAGGTGGAGAGGCTTTAAAACATTGGGCTTCAACAAGATGTTTTATTCGAAGAGGACAAAGAAGTGATGCACCAGTAACGAAATATAAAGAATATTTTATTGACCCTGATGGAAAGGTTAGATTCTCAACAAAGAAAGAAGAAATTGGATTTGATTCTGTAATTAAACTTGAGAAAACCAAGTCTTCTCAATCTCAATCAGAAGGCTCTGAAATTCATCTTCCTTTTGTGTTTGAAAAGGGTTTTGTTGATATTGTTGAAGATATTGAAAATATACCTATTAAAATTGACCCAATGATGAATGATGAACAGACAAAACAAATTGAGGATTACTTAAAAGAAAAAGAAATTATTCCTTTATCTAATGAAAATCAAGAATTAGTTGAGAAAACAACACAAGAACCTAAAAAAGAAAAAATAGAAGATTTAAAAGAACCCTGTGAAGAACCTAAAAAGAAACGTGGTCGACCTAAGAAATTAAATTAACAAAATAACAAAGGAGAATTAAAATGGCATATTTATTATTTTTAGTTTTAGTTGCAGTTATTAGTTTTATGGCAGGAATGTTTGTTCAAAGAAAAAATGATATTGTTTAAAGGAGATTTTATGAAAACATGCCCTCATTGTGGAAATATAATCTGTGAAGATGATTTTTATTGTGTATGGTGTGAGAAATTTATTCATTCGAATGAAAACTTATAAGGAGTAATTATGACAAGTAAACAGGTCAAAGAAATTTACGAGAAAAATGAAATTGATAAACTCTACAAAGATTGTCAAAAGTATTTTGATATTATTGATTCTTGGGCTGAAAGATTTGTTGGTGGAGATTTATTAACAGAATATGATTTAAAATACGCACAACAACAGATGAATGGGGCTCAAACCAAACTAAACCCAATAGCTGGTGCACTAGAATCATTAGTTATTGAATATGAAAACAATTATATTTTAAAAGAAGAAGAGAAATTTCCTTCTTTAAGAGTTCAAGACCAAAATCATTGTAAAGCTGTTGGAAGAAGCAAAGTTTCAGATTTAAGGAGATATGCATCAGATTTTACAAGATATGTTTTTTCTGCTCAAAATGCTGTTGTTACAGTTCAAAGTTTATTAAAACGCCAAACAGTAGAAAAAGCAAATAAAGAAATTGATTATACTGGAGAAACACCTCAACAAGATAATTCTGGAACAAAACCCTGGGATGCTTAATGAATCCATTCATTCAAAAAAATTTAGAAGAAATCAAAAAATCTGCTTTAGTATTAGAC
>JAGYLR010000006.1 GCA_018400895.1 bacterium | reverse complement strand
TAATTCACTTGCAATAGCAAGAGAGGAAATAATAAAAGGCAAATGGCTACTGGGCAAAATTATAGTATCTGAGCAAGACAACTTCGCAAAAGGGGTCTATGGGAAGAACACTATTGAAAACCTAGCTAAAGATTTAGATTATGTTTCTGTTCCAACTATTTATAAGGCAATGCAGTTCTATAAAATGTTTCCTGAAAAAACCTTTGAGGAAGCAATATTAAAAATCAGCACAAGTAAAGGACTTACCGTTCAAGAAAAAAGCAACCTTTCTTGGTTTAAGATAACGCAAAAAATATTACCAACACCAAGAGAAGAAAAAAAGAACATAGACAGTTTGGGCGATGAAGATTGTAGCCACGAAGTTCTTATTTGCGAGAAATGTAAAAAACGTTTTTCTTATCAAGATTTTTTAAATATAATACAAAATAAGAAATAAATATGAAAAAAGAAGCTGTCATAAAACAAGAAAAAGATTTAGATAAGGTTGTTCAAACGATTAAAGGTGAACTAGGAGATGATATTATCATAAACGCAGGTGATGTAGAAAAAAAGGATATAGATGTGATTTCAACAGGGTCTTTTTCTTTAGATAGAGCGTTGGGGGTTGGGGGGATTCCAAGAGGTAGAGTAACGGAAATCTTTGGGCAGGAGGCAACGGGGAAAACAACTTTGTCTTTACACATAATAAAAGAAGCGCAAAAAGAAGGTGTTGCAGCTTTTATAGATGCTGAAAATTCTTTGAGTTTAGATTACGCAGAAAAGATAGGGGTGGATATAAATAAGCTTTTAATATCACAGCCAGACTCAGCGGAACAGGCATTGCAGTTATTAGAACATTTAGTTAAAAGTAAAGAGATATCGGTAGTAGTAATAGATTCTGTTGCAGCACTTTCTCCTAGAGCGGAAATAGAGGGGGAAATAGGGGATGCAACTATTGGCTTACAGGCAAGGTTGATGTCGTCTGCTTTAAGGAAACTTTCAAAATCAATATCGGCAACAAGAACTTCGGTGGTATTCTTAAATCAGGTAAGGCAGAAAATTGGAGGATACGGCAACCCAGAGGTAACGTCAGGAGGTTTAGCTTTAAAGTTTTATTCTTCTGTAAGGATAAATCTTAAAAAAAGAGGTAGATTAAAGTCTAAAGACGTAGAAATTGGAGAAAGAATAAGGGCAAGCGTTGTTAAGAATAAGGTAGCACCACCTTTTAGGTCGGCAGAATATGATGTATATTATGGAGAAGGAATATCGGTATCTGCAGATATTCTAAATCTAGCGTTAGAGAATAAGATAGTGTCAAAGGCAGGAGCGTGGCTAAATTATAAAGACATTAAAGCTTCAGGGTTTGAAGGATTTAAAAAGGTTCTTGATGGCGATGCTTCGTTACTTAAAGAAATTAAAGAGCAGGTTAAAGAATTAATTGAAAAATAAAACAATGGGAAGACCAACCGTTAATGAAAAGATTTGTTATGTTTGCGGAAAAATCAAACAACCAGGAGATACTGGCTGGTGGAAATATCCTTACCAAGCTTGTCCTAATTGTTTAAAAACTAGATTAAAAGAAGTATTAGCACATAGAAATAAATATACTAAAAATGAAAACTAAAAAACAATTATTAGAAGCAAAAGCAATTAAGCTTTGGGCAGAGATAGTGATGAGGAAAGGCAACTACAAGTGTCTTGTCTGTGGGAAAAGAGCAACTGACCCACATCATTTTATATTCAGAAGCAGGAGTTTAGTGTTAAAGTATGATGTAGAAAATGGGATACCGCTTTGCGGTCATTGTCATACATTGATTCATAGAAGACAAGATTCTGCCGTTCAGGGAATGATAGCGCTAAAAAAAGGAGAAGATTGGTTAAATTATATTAAAAGTCGTAAAGTATTATCAACAACTAAAACAATAAAATGGTTAAAGGAACAAATAAGGATACTAGAAGAGTATTCAATTTAAAAGATACGGAAAAATTAAACAGAAAGATTTTTCCAGAAGATGTTAAAAAGATTAATAAATTAAGGGAACAAAATCTTTCATTTTCAGATATTGCTGATGAGTTAAAGATAAGCAAAACGTCTGCTAGGTATTGGTACATTAAAACAAATGATTTGGAGAAGTTTGAAAGAGATAGCAGGACAAGAAAATCAACTGCAAGGCAATGGTATTTAAAAAAGAAAAAAGATAAAGACTTTAAAGCAAGAATCAAGAGAAACAACAAAAAAAGACTTGAAAGGATTATCGCAATGAGGGAACAGGCAAAAAAGGTTAAGAAATAAAAGGGGTTGATATAAAATTGAATAGAGTATAAAATCTAATAATACATACAACAAATGAAAATAGAAGATATAAAACTTAACAAAAAGAATCCTAGAAAGATAAAGGAAGAAAACCTTGAAAAATTAGCTAATTCTATTAGGGAGTTTCCAAAGATGATGGAATTAAGACCAATGGTTATAGATAAAGACAATACTATAATCGGAGGGAATATGAGGTATTTAGCGCTAAAAAAACTAGGATACAAAGAAGTTCCTGATGCTTGGGTAAAAAAAGCAGAGGAATTAAGCGAAGAAGAGATTCAGAGATTTATAGTAACTGACAATCGTTCTTTTGGTGAATGGGACTTTAATGCTTTAAAAGAAGAATTTGTTATAGAGGATTTGCTAGATTGGGGTTTTAATGAGAAAGAGTTAAAAATTGAAGAGGATGATATTTTACCAGAGGTTCCTTTTACAGAGTTATTAGGAGAAAATCATAATTACATTGTACTATACTTTGATAACGATATTGATTGGTTACAAGCACAGAGCTTATTAGAATTAAAAGACGTTAAAAATTATTCTACCAGAAAAGATGGCAAAGAAGACACTAAAAACAGAAGAACTGGAATAGGTAGAGTAATTAAGGGCAGAGATTTTTTTAATAAGATTGATAAAAAAGATGAATAAAATTAGCGTAAACACTTTAAGTTATAAGAGAGATAAGGTTTTAACTTTAGACTATCTACCATTTATAAATCTATGGGTATGCGAAACAGAGTATGACAAATACAAGGAGGCACACCCAGAAGCAAATATAATAAAAATCAAAAAGGGTATTCAAGGAAACGTAAGCAGAGTCAGGAATTACATACTAGATAAAGAGTTTGAGGAAAATGATGCAGTATGTTTATTAGATGACGATATTGCTGGTATTTATAGACACGAAATAAATGAAGCAAATGGAGGTGCGCTATCAAAGAAGATAGAAAAAGATGATTTTTTAGAGTTCTTGGAAAAATATACAATGCTTTGCGATGAGTGGGGGTTTAAGTTATGGGGACTAGCGCTAAACAAAGATAAGCTTATTTATTATCAGAACTGTCCATTTAATACAAAGTCAATGATATTGGGACCTTTTGGGGTTCATTTAAAGAATGATATAAGATACGATGAAAGCTTATACCTTAAAGAAGATTATGACCTAGCCATTCAGCATTTAGAAAAACACAGAGGAATATTGAGGGTTAATTCTTATTTCTACGATTGCAAACAGAGTGTTATTAAAGGAGGATGCGCAGGTTCAAGAAACGTAGATAAAGAAGTAGAACAATTTAATTTATTGCAAAAAAAATGGGGAAGCAAGATTGTGAGAATGGATAAGACAGTATCTCACAAAAGCAAAAAAGGTCGCATACATATAGATTACAACCCAATAGTAAGGGTGCCTATCAATGGTGTATAAAAAGAAAACTACAACTAAACAAATTCCTAGATGTAAGACTTGCGGAATGATAGAGAGAAGAATTGTCCCTACGAAGTATAATATTGAAAACAATCCATTTCTTTCACACTCCACAGAAGCATATCTTTGCTTTAATTATCTTTGCCCAGATAAACCTAATTTTCATCTAGACAGGTTTTGGACTTGGGGCTAATAACAGAATATGAATATAGAATATATAGATATTAGTAAAATATCTCCTTATAAGGACAATGCAAAAAAACACAGTAAAGAGCAGGTTGACCAAGTAGCAAGGTCTATTAAAAAGTTCGGCTGGGTTCAGCCATTAGTGATAGATGCTAATAATATTGTAATTATCGGACATTGTAGGTTAGAGGCTGCGGAAAAACTGGGACAAAAAGAGGTTCCAGTATTAAGAGCAGTTAACTTAACAGAAAAAGAAGTAAAAGCGTTAAGGTTAGCTGACAATAAACTAAACGAAAGTGCTTGGGATATGGATTTAGTTATAGGGGATTTAAAGAGCATAGGATTGGATTTTATCGGTTTTACTGGCTTTGATAAAGAACTTGTTCTTGATGAAGATGGATTTGGAACTGAATTTACTTTATCTAGCGAAGACAAATCTCCTTTTCAACAAATAACGTTTGTTCTTGCAGATGAGCAGGCAGAGCAAGTAAAAGAAGCTATAGCGTATGCGAAGACAATACCAGAATACAAGAATTGCGAAACAATGGGCAATGAAAATAGTAACGGAAACGCCTTACATTTTATAATGACGCAATGGAAAAAAACGAACAACTAAAAGATGTTTTCGTAAGAGTAATAGACAGCAAAACAGCAAAAAGGTTTACAGTTAAAAATCACTATATGAAAACCTTTCCTATTCCAGAAGTATGTTTTGGGGTTTTTTATGAAAAGAATCTTTGTGGCGTTATCAGTTTCGGTTATAGTCCTTTTACAGAGAAGAAGATAAAAAAAATAATACCTAACATAAACAAAGGAGAGTATATTGAAATGCAAAGAATGCACCTACTAGACGTATTAGGGCATAATGCAGAGAGTTTCGTATTAGGAAAGGTGTATAGCTTATTTAAAAAAAACACAAAAATAAAAGTTATACTAACTCACGCAGGAGGATGCAAGAACGATTGCGGTATAATCTATCAGAGTAGCGGTTGGCTTTATTTCGGAAAACAGGTATGTGAGGATTTTTATTTAACAGAAAAAGGGGAATACAAAAACATTGTTTCTCCTATGAGATTCGGTAGGGTTCCAAAAGAGATTAAAGACAAGCAAAAAATCGGAGAATATCTATTCGGCAAAGGAGAGCTAGTAAAAGCACATAGATATCTATATTTATATCCAATAAATAAAGGCATAAGGTCTTATTTAGAGAAAAAATCAATAGATTATCCTAAAGACAGCAGTATATTTAGAAGAAACCAAGAATGGGTTAAATAAGGGGGCAACCAATAGGGGTTTCATACAAGGTTCAAACCCTTGTGCCTCCACAAAAAAATGAGCAAAGTAAAAGATATCATAGTAAAAGTAATTCCGCCAAAACTTGCAAACGATTTTATAAGGATGTATCATTACAGCGGAAAGGTAGTTCCAAACAGTAAGCTTCATTTTGGAGCATTTCTTGATGGTAGATTACACGGAGTAATGTCTTATGGAACGAGCATAAACAAAAAAGGGACAATAAATTTAGTTAAAGATACAGGGTGGAATGAGTTTATAGAGTTAAACAGAATGGCTTTTGATGATTATTTACCCAGAAACAGCGAAAGCAGAGTAATAGCTATAAGCTTAAAGTTAATTAAAAAAAACGCACCACACGTAAAATGGGTAATATCTTTTGCAGACGCAACGCAATGTGGAGACGGAACAATATACAGAGCAAGTGGATTTAAGTTAGTAGGTATAAGCAAAAACACAGCATTAAGGATTAATCCTAAAAACAAAGAACTAACACATATAATCCAAGCACATCATAAAAGCATACCTAGCAAAGAGTTCTTATCGTGGAAAGCAATAGAGGGTTATCAGTTAAAGTATGTTTATTTAATAGATAAGAACTGCAAGTTGAACGTTCCAGAAATAAGTTTTAATAAAATCAAGGAAATGGGAATTAGTATGTATAAAGGTCAAAAACTATGCAATGGTGGTGTAAAGTAGCACACAATAATTCCATTATTGAGGTGGCGGTTCAATTCCGACCTCATTGCTTAACATAAAATATATGATAGAAGAAAAAAAAGAAAACGTAGAGGAAGTAAAAAAGGAAGAAGTAAAAGAGGAAGTAAAGGAAGAAAAACCTAAAAATACAGGCATAATCAAGGATAGCAAGGGAAGATTTGTTAAGGGCTTTTCTGGCAATCCAGCGGGTAAGCCTCCGGGTAGTATTTCTTTAGTAGCTATATTAAAGAAAGAATTACAGAGGTGTCCAGAGGGACAAAACAAAAAAACCTATGCAGATATGCTTGTAAGGAGAATATTAAAAGAGGCAATAGAAAATGGAAGCAACGCGCAAATTAAGAATATATTAAATTACGTAGAGGGACTACCAACCTTTAATGCTAAAATTGAAACTGTCCATCCTGAAGCAGAGTTTTCGGAGGCAGTTAATAATATAGATGAACAAACCAGAGCAAAACTCTTGTCAATATTGGAAGAATCAGGCAATTAATTCTATAAAAGGGGGAGTAGTAGATAAAAGAAGTCTTAAGTTTATTTTAGAAAACCCCAACTATGAAAGAGTGCCTTGTTTTTCTTTTTCAGAATTTGTAAGGAGTAAAAAATATCTAGGAATAGGGGAAGATGTCTATGAGGTAATAAAAAAAGAAGGAGATATCTTGTGGAAAGGTATTTTAGAAGGCAAATACACAGAAGGAGTTTGCTTATGGGGAATTGGTAGCGGTAAATCTTTTTTGTCTTCTATTATAAGTTTATTGTTTTTACAGAGATTACTTTGCTTAAGGGAACCGCACAAAGAATTTGGTCTTGCTAATGATAAACCTTTAGCTGTTGTAAATATGGGAACGACAGCAACCCAAGCAAAAAACGTAGTGTTTGCAGGTATTAAAAAAATGATAGAAGAGGGTGCCTACTTTCAGCAGTTTGACCCAGAGATTTTACAAACAGAAATCAGGTTTAAGAAAAAGAATATAACACTATATTGCGGTAATTCACAAGAAACAATGCCTATTGGAATGAACGTTATATGTTCTGTATTAGATGAAGCTGCTTGGTATTTAGATAATGAAAACAAATCGGTAGCAGAGAACATTTACAATACAATAAAAAATAGGATTACTTCAAGGTTTGGAGATAAGGGCTTTATTTTTATTATTTCGGCACCAAGATACATAGATGATTTTATTACTAGAAAATTTAAACAGGCACAAGAAGTAAATTATATATATGCGACTGGCTATAAGACTTGGGAAGTAAAAGATAGCGATAAAATGTCAACGGAAACATTCAACTTTAATGTCACGGAAGACGAGATTTGGAAAGTCCCAAAAGACTTTGAAAAAGTTGCACAAGCAAGTCCTGAAAAGTTTATGAGAGATTTTGGGGCAAGACCTAGTTTTGTTTTAGAAGCTTTTGATAGAGATAGCGAAGTAATAGATAGGGAAGTGAATGAAAATAGAGAAGAGCCGATTATTAAGGGAGCTACTATAAGCGAATGGAGCAAAGGTAAAGGATTCAAGGATTGGTTTAAAGGAGACAATAGAATAAGGAATATACACATTGACCTTGCACTAAAAAAAGATTCTTGCGGATTAACAATGGCTTGTTTGGGTGATGATGTTGATACTAAAGAAGGAAGGTTTGCTAGTGTTTATGTTGACCTAATGTTAAAGATAGACGCGCCACCAGATGGGGAAATAAGTTTTGAAGAGGTAAGGCAAGTCATTTACAGATTACAGGAAAGAGGATTTAGTATTGGTAAAGTTACTTACGATGGATGGCAGTCAACAGACTCTATTCAGATATTAAAAGGAAAAGGAATTAAAGCTGAAATATTGTCAGTAGACAGAACACTAGAACCTTACGATACCTTAAAAAGTTTATTACACTCTAGTAGGTTAGATTACTACCGTTACGAGCCATTGACAAAAGAGTACAAAAGATTAGAATTAATAAAAGGAAAGAAAGTTGACCATCCGTTAGGGGGAAGCAAAGATGTTTCAGATTCTTTAGCTGGTGTAGTAGCAAGTCTTACTAGCGGTGAACAAAAAGGATTTTACCAATATTTGAATAAGGTTTACCAAGAGTCTTCAGGTGCAAAGATGCCAGACAGACCAGAGAGCAATGCTGCAGGGTTTAAAGAAAGATATAAAAATCAATTAAGAGATGCTTTATGAAAAAGACTACAATAAAAAAGGGATTAAAAGATGTAAGAACAATTAAGCAAAAGATAAGGGATTTTTTATGCGCAAAAAAAACAAGCAAAAAAACAAAAAAATAGTTGTAGTTTCTGGCTTCTTTAACCCATTACATATTGGACACTTAAGCTATTTAAAAGAAGCAAAGAAGCTAGGCGATTTATTAGTTGTTATTGTTAATTCTGATGAGCAGGTTACGCTAAAAGGAAGCATACCCTTTATGGACGAAAATGAAAGAATAGAAATAGTAAAGTCGTTGAGGTTTGTAGATAAGACGTTTCTTTCAAAAGATAAAGATAGGACAGTATGTAAAACATTGGAAAAAGTAAGAAAGCTTTATCCAGAAAAAGAAATGATATTTGCTAATGGAGGAGATAGGGGAAAAAAGAACGTGCCAGAAAAAAAGACTTGCAAAACATTAGGAATTAAAATGAAGTTTGGTGTAGGGGGAACAAAAAAAATACAAAGCAGTAGTTCATTATTGTTAGAGTTAAATAATTTAATAGCTAAAAACCTTATTGAATTACAAGATGATAGATGTACACATTAGAACAATTGATAGGGTAGGTGTAAACTATATCCAAGAAACTATTGAATCGCTTGAAAAAGACAGCACTTTTTCTGACTACAAAATAAAGGTATTTGACTCGGGTTCGGAAGATTTAACTTTTTTAAACTTTTTAAAAAAATATAAAAATATAGAGATAGTAGAAACAAAAAAGAAACTATCAGCACTTGAAAATTTTGTTAGAGCATTGAAGACAGATGAAGATTGGGTTTTAGTATTAGGGGACGATTTTCAATTCTGTAATAATTTTTTCAAGAATATGGAAGGGATAAAGAAGCGCATCACGGAAGATATGAGGGTTGTATCTTTTTTCTTAACATATATTGAAGGACTAAGAGAGAGGGTCTTTTTTGAATTACCAACTGATAAGTTTTGGGGAGGCAATTTTCTTATTAGAAAAGAAGATGCAGACAGTTTAATTTCTTTTATGGAAGAGAAGATAAAAGAAAAAGAAACCAAGTTTATGGATATCTTACTAAAGTGGTGGCATATAGAAACCTATCCAGGCAAACCGATATATATGGTAGCGCAAGGAATGTGTCAACATATTGGAGATTGTTCAGTTCTTAACAAAGATAAACCTCGTAGGCAAGGATTTACTAGGCAAAATTTTCCTTACTATGATGTATTATATTTATGAATATAGGAATAATTACAATCGTATATGATGGTTACGGTAAATTTATACCAAGATGGCTTGATAGTATCTTTAGTCAGGATATGAAACCAAAGGAAGTTGTAATTGTTTTATCAAGAAACCACGAACTACAGGGAACGAAATATAGTTTTATCAGAAAAGGTAAAAGGTTAGGAATAAAAGTGAAGTTCGTTGAGAACAAAATAAGAAACAGCATAGGAAGATTAAGAAATAAAGGAATTGAAAAATTAGATACAGAGTGGGTTCTTTATTTTTCAGCAGATGATATATTGCTTCCAAATGCGGTAGAAGAAATTGATGCAGCAAGAGCGGCAATAAAGAATAGAGATATTATAATAAAAGAAGTAGATGTTATTGCCTTAAAGTATTTACAAGAAGTTTACGGAGAGAGAATGGAAAGAGAAACGCCTATTCCAGAAAAAAGTAAGATGAGGGATTGGACAAAAAATTATAGAAACTCTGGATACATAGCTTTCAAGAAGTCTGTTTGGGAAGAAAATAAATATGACAACAATGATTATCCTAATTTTCCTTTTCTTTTCAGTTTAGTAAGCAAAGATAAATCTTTTAATAAGACAAAAAACCCTTGTGCTGTCTATATCAAAAGAGCCGACAGTCACAGCGGTAGAAGAACGAAGAAGCAAAATGAAAGAGCATATAAGACATTGGACGAGGCAGCTAAAAAATTTGGACAATGAATATATCAATAATAACAATAGCTTATGATGGTTATGGACAGTATTTTTCCGATTGGTTCGGAAGTATACTGAAACAAAAAACAAAACCAAAAGGGGTCGTGGTTGTTCTTTCTAAAAAGCACGAAATGGTAAGAGTTATGCCGGAAGTAGTAGAGGGAATAAAAGTTAATATTATCTACGAGCCAGAAAGAAAGAGTATGGGGGAATTGAGGAATATAGCAATAAGAAACACTACAACGAAATGGATACTAAGTGTAGATATTGATGATGTTTTATTAGATAACGCTATACAAGATATAAAGAAGTTGTCAAAGGAAGCAGATGCTATTGCTTTGAGGTATTATAAGAAATTCAATAATAAAATAGAGGTTCAGAGAACGCCCATACCTAGCAAGGAGACATATTTAAAGTGGAAAGAAAGTTACTGCGGTGCTTCTGGCTATTTGGCGGTCAAAAAAAAGTTTAAAAGAGAGCTACTGTTATGTGAAGATACGGATTTTCCTAATTTTCCTTTTATGTTTAAAGCAGGGGCATTGGGTATGAGGTTCGCAGAAACCGTAAGACCTTGCGCTGTTTACAAAAAAAGAGTTGATGGTCACGGAATGTTAGGAACTGTAGAGCAGCGAAAAGAAGCTAGAGTAGCTATAGAGAAGTACGCTAGAAAGTATTACAATGAAACATTATGAATATATCTATTATTACAATTATATATGATGGCTACGGAAAGTTTTTTGACGATTGGCTGAAGAGTATACTAAAGCAAACAGTTAAGCCGAAGGAAATAGTTGTTGTTTTATCAAGGGCGCATAACGTAAAAAAAGAAATACCAGACAAAATTGATGGTATTAAAATTAAAGTAATACACGAACCGAAAAGATTATCTATGGGAGAGCTGAGAAACTTAGCGATTAAGGCAGCTACATCAACTTGGTTTATTAGTTTAGATATAGATGACATCTTGACTCCGAATGCGATTGAAGAGATGAGCAAGTATTCTAAAAAAGCAGATGCCATACTATTAACGTATTATAAAAAGTTTAATGGAAAAAGGACAGTAGAGCATACGCCGTTTCCAGATGTTAATAAACCCAAAGAGTGGAGGACATTATATAAAAAAGCTTCAGGTTACGTTGCGTACAAGAGAAAGTTTAAACACCAAATACCGCTATGCGTTGATTCTGACTTTCCAAACTTTCCATTTCTTATACAGGCAGATATGTTAGGTATGAAATTTGTCCGAACTAAAAAAGCTTGTGCAGTTTACAGAAAAAGAGAAATGAAAAGCCATAGTGCTAATATTACTACAGAGCAAAGAAGAAAAATCGTATACAAGGTAATCCAACGCTATGCACATTATTACTATAAATTAAAACATAACAAAAAAATATGAAAAAAGACATTTATCAGGAAAGATATTTAGCCCATCAAAAAAGGAAAGGAGAATCACTAACAAGCACCTATGGAAGTAAGGCGTTTAGAAAGTACAATAAAAAAGAGCAGAAAGTGTTTTTTGACATATTAAAGAGCAGAAGAAGTCAAAGAAGTTTTAATAATACCGAGTTGTCCACAAAAGAACTAAACACAATACTAGAAGCAATAAAAACGACACCAAGTTCTTGTGGAAGAAGGGGAGTAGATGTAGCGATTCACACACACAGAGACGAGAAAGCTATATTAGCAGGATTATTAGTTGGGGGAGTTGGTTGGTTACACAGAGGTCAAGCAATATTATTATTATTCGCAGATAAAAAATGTTATAAAAATCCAGTAGAGATAGACACAATGCCTTACCTAGATGCAGGAGTAATGATACAGGCAGCGTATTTAGCGGCAGAAGCAATGAATATTGGATGTTGCTTTGTTAATCCTAATGTTAGGAAAGAAAATCAGGGGTTCTTTTTTGAAAGATTTATTATGGATAGCGACAAGATATTCTGCGGAGCCATCGTTCTGGGCAAGTATGATTTGAAGCACGTATGATTAATAAAGTTTTACATCAGACTTGGGTGGGAACCGAACCGAAGCCCGAGAAGTGGATGTCTACCTGGAAAGAAAAAAATCCTGAATGGGAATACAAGATATGGGATAACGATACAATAAAGGAATTAGATATAAGGTGCAAGAAACAATTTGATTATTACTGGAATAAAAAGATGTGGCACGGAGTTGCAGATATAGTTCGTTATCACGCATTGTATCAGTTTGGGGGACTTCAGCCAGGAGCAGATAGTGTGTGTTTTCATTCTGTTGATGATTTATTTAGTAGCGGAAAAGATTTGTTTACAGTTGCCTGTTATGGTGACCCAAGTGAATGGGAAAGAGAAGATGGGCAAGAAGACATTGACTTGCCACCTTTTCTAACCAAAGACGATAAGATATTTCAAGATTTAGTTACGCCAATCCACGCCAGTACAAAAGGGCATCCGTTTTTAAAAATCTTAATTGATGAAATAGCACAAAAAGAAACATTAGGTTCTCCTTGGATGACGACAGGTAATATGTTATGCAAGGAAATGATTAAGAAGCATAAGCCAGATATAGAGATATTACCAATGTATACTTTCATACCTTATAGAATAGCTAGGACAATTCCGCCAAGAGCATATAAGTATAAAGGTAACAATAAAGTATATTCACATCACTACTGTTATACTACTAACAAAAAATACCATAGAGCATAAGCAGCTATTGGCAAAATCCAATAAAGTGTTATAATAAAAATAGAAAAAACAACTAGAATATGAATACGAAAGAAAAAATTAAAATATTAGCATTGTGCGATAGCCCAACAGCGTCTACTGGATTTGCACAAGTAAGCAAAAACATTTTAAGAACTTTATATGATACAGGAAACTACGATATTGACATTATAGGTATCAATTACGATGGAAGCCCCTATGATAAGAACAAATACCCTTATAATATTTATCCAGCCAAAAATCCTTTAAAATTAAGATACCAAGACTACTTCGGTAGGCAGTTATTTTTAGATATGTTAGTTGAGGGGGATTACGATTTGGTTTGGACACTTCAAGACACTTTCATAGTTGCACCGATAGCGGAAAAGGTTCAAGAAGTAAAAACAAAACATAATAAGAACTTTAAATGGATATATTATTTTCCAATTGATTCGCACCCTAACGAAGGATGGTTGGATGCGGTCAAGCTAGTTGATTATCCGATAACTTATACTAATTACGGAAAAGGCGAGTGCATCTCTTTAGATTCTTCTTTGGAAGATAAAGTTAAAGTAATCTATCACGGTAGCAATAGTAAAGATTTTTATCCTTACGATTGGAGTAATGAAGAAAGACTTACGGCAAGGAGAAACTTTTTTGGACAATATGCTGATAGCTTTATCTTTATGAACATAAATAGAAACCAGCCAAGAAAAGATATGCTTACTAGCTTATTAGCTTGTAGAGAGCTTTATAAAAAAAGAGATAACGCTTATTTTTATTTTCACTGCAATGTTCAAGACGAGGCAGGTATCAATATGCTAGAGATTTCAAGACAGATTGGGCTTGATTGGGGAAAGATGTGGGGCTTTCCAACTCCAGAAGGACTAATGCAGGGATTTGATGTTTCAATGATAAATAAAATTTATAATTCAGTTGACTGTGTTTTTTCTACTACACTCGGAGAAGGTTGGGGCTTGTCGGCAACAGAAGCTATGGCAACAAAGACACCTATTATTATACCAGACAATACTTCTGCACCAGAGCTTATTGGTAAAGATAGAGGGTTTACGGTTAAAAGCGGTGGACTTAATAAAACTACCGTGCTACAAAATGATAATGATAGAATGAGGCCGGTAACTGACGTTGATGACCTAGTAGAAAAGATGGAATTTGTAATGGATAACAAAGAAGATGTTGCAAAGAAAACGAAAAGCGCATATAATTGGATTAAAGAATATGAGTGGGCAGGTAAAAAGGTTGGGGGAGAATGGATTAAGATTTTCAAAGAAGCTTATGAAAGCAAAAACTAGCAAAATTTGTAGTGTTTGCGGTAAGCCCTATGAATACCAAGTAAAAGTGTGCTATATTAATGGGGAGAAGACTTGTATGCACGATGAAAAATTTGAGCCTTCCTTAAGATTTACAAACCACGAAAAAAAATTACAAAATAATCTACCCAAAAACAAAGTTATGGTAAAAGGAAGACAGGGAATTTCCTACATTTGTGATAAGGTAAAAAAATAACTATGCCAAATTTTATTTCAAATTATTTTAATAAAAAGTTTATAGACCCTAAGGTAACACCTTTGAAGTCAAAGATAAAACAGCAAGAAGACTTAATAAAAATACAACAAGATAGGTTTGGGATTAGCAAAACAGACTCGCCTCAGTTCTTTAGTGGCAGTCCTTTCTTTCTTGGTGATGGAACAAAAGATGTGGTAATAAGAAAAGGCGTTGATTTTACTACTTTACGAAGCTTTGCGGAAATTTATGATGTTGCGAGAGCTTGTATTAATAGAAGAAAAAGGCAAATAGAAAGAGTTGACTGGTCTGTTGTTCCAGTAGATGGAAATAAGAATAGGGGAGATTACCAGAAAGATATTAATTTAGTTGAAGATTTTTTTAGTGAACCATCTGGAAAGTATTCAACATTCAGAGAGTTTGTAGCAAAACTAACAGAAGAGTTGTTGACGATAGATGCTGGTGTTGTATGGAAAGACTATGAGGGCTTTAGTCTTAAAAAGTTGGTTGTAGTTGATGGCGCAACAATTAAAAGGAGGGTATATTCGGATGGAAGCTTGCCGGAAGCTCCAGACATTGCGTTTGAGCAATGGATACAAGGAAGCAAAGCAGGTCAATGGACTACAGAAGAAATGTTTTATGCAGTCTTGAACCCAAGAAGCACAACGCCTTATGGATTAGCACCACTAGAGAGTTTAATTCTTGGAGTAGATGCAGCGGTTAAAGCGCAATTATATAATACAAATATTTTAACAGAAGGAAACATACCAGAAGGATTTTATTCTTTACCTGAAAATTATACACCAAAAGAGATAGCTGATTTTCAGCAATGGTTTGATTCTGTTATTAGCGGAAATCCAGCCCAACATAAAATTAAGTTTATGCCGGGAGGAACAGGAACAGGATACAATGCTCCAGTAAAGCCAAAAGATATGAGGTTTATTGAGTACGAAAAATGGTTACTAATGAAGACTTGTGCGATTTTTGATGTTCCGCCAAGCGAGATTGGTTTTACAGAAGATGTTAATAAAGCGACTTCACAGGTTCAGGAAGAAATTGGTGCAAAGGCAGGGCTATTACCAATACTGTTTACCCTTAAAGATATCTTTGATGTTATAATCCAAGAAGATATGGGATTGCCTCACCTACAATGGCACTGGTATGCACTTGATAAAAAAGACGAATTAAGAGATGCGCAAGTAGCTGACACTATGATAAGGTTGGGAGCTATTTCTGTTGATGAGTGGAGGCAAGAGAATAGTTTAGAACCTATTGGAGTTGATAATTTCATATTAACAGCTAGCGGTCCTATGTTTTTAGAAGATGTCTTAAAAGATAGAGGTTTACCTAAAAACGAAATTAAAGTGTTTAAAGAAAAAAAAGACGAATTAGTTGATTTGGCTAAATGGGAAAGAAAAGCTACTAACAACTTAAAAGACGGTGTTCCATTTAAGAAGTTCAAGAGCAGTAACATAGATGAGGGAACAAGAAAAATCATTGAAACTCAGTTAGAATTTGTAACAGATAAGGAACAGCTAAAGAATGTTTTTGGTTCACATATTGCAGAATTAAAGCAAAACGAAATACTACAAAAAGCGCTAGCACTTAAAGAGGAGATTGGTCAAACATTAGACAGTATATGAAAACGTTAAAAAAAATTGAAAGAATGCTTGGAAAGTTCCTGGCAAAAGCTTCGGTTTTTTCAAGAGAAAATCTTGTATTGTTAGAAATATCTAGAAGTAAGCAATACAAAAGAATGGTAGAAAAGATTGAAGAAGCTCTTTTAAAACAGACTTCTGAATTATTAAGAAGTTCAGAAATTAAAGATAACGTAGGCACAGAAGAAAAACCTGAAGAAGTAATCTGGGGAGATACGGATAAAAAAAGAGTAAAGGATTCTGTTCAGAAAAACATCAAACCTTTAACTGATTATTTAGAAGAAAAAGAGATAGTTGATTTTTTTGTTTACTGTGCGAATAAGGGAGGACAAGCATTCCTGGATAAGGTTGGGGTAGATGCTGAATTTGATATATTAGGAGAATCGGATGCAACTAAAGTTAGGAAAAGAATAAATACAGAAAAAAGTGAAATGTACACTAGGGCAGATAGATTAATTGTTCAGCTTGATACTACAAGCCAAAACCAGATAGCTGATTCTATTAACAGGGGGAGAGAAAATGGGCAAGCATATAACGATATAGCAAACGATATAAGAGGAAAGGTTCCTGAAACATATAATAATAGGGCAAACGTAATAGCGAGAACTGAAATGACAGAGTTAGTTAATGATACAGAAATGAGGGCAGCAAGAATGAATCACGCAGAAACTAAAATATGGAATGCAGCGGGACCGAGCATCTGCGAAATATGCGAAGAAAATGATGGTGTAGCTATACCATTAAATAATGTTTTTCCTTCAGGACATATAAGGCCACCCGCCCATCCGAACTGTAAATGTTTACTAGATTACAAAATGCCACCGATTAGCTTAACATCAAATATTGAAGAAGTTGGAGGTAGCTGGACAGGGGGAGAGAGAGTTCATAATTTAGATACAGTTAATGCTGATTTGGATAGAGTTTACCACAGAGCAACAGCGGCAAAGTCGGAGGTTGATAAACTTGCAGATGATACTGCTTCAAAGATTAAGAATGCTTTTGTTGTAAAAACAAAGCTAAAAGGCAGGGCAAGAGCGCTTGAAAAAACATTAACAGAGGGAAGTGGAAATGCTTTTTCAATAACAGACGTAGCAAGAAATACTGTTGTAGTAAAAAACTCAAAAGATGCTTATAAGGTAGTTGAATCTTTACAGGGACTTCCTGCCGTGGTAAAATTAAAGTCAGGAGCAAGGGCTACTTCGTTGGGATACAAGGGCGGTATGATAAAGTACAAGGCAGCTACTGGAAACATTGCGGAAATACAGGTAATAACCCAGAAAATGATTTACGCAAAAGAGTCTGGGGCAAAAAAGATATTAGGCACAAAGATATTTAATCAGATTAAAAACCAAACAGGACTAAAGCACGGACTAGGGCATAAGTATTATGAAGAATGGAGAATTCTTTTTGCTCAAGGAAAAACAGAAGCAGCGGCTGCTATAGCAAAAAAATCAAAAAAGTATTACAGTAACTTTATATAATGAATAAACAAGAAACCAACCTAATAAAGAAAGTGTATGAAGAAGAGGTGTTTGTTACTGATGGATTTGCGGCGTATAGAACGGAGCCACCTAAGGTTAAGGGAAATCCTTATCGTCTTTTTTGCAAAACACAAGATGGTGAGGTTGAACTAGACGCAAACGCAAGTAATTTTTTAAAAATTATTATTGGTGAAGAAGTCCAAGAAGAAATATCTCACGAAAAATATTATGGTTTCGTTCACCCATCTGGAATTTTTTAAGGGTCGGATTATTAAAATTATAATACATTATAAAAATAACAATGCCAACAAAAGATAAAGGAGAAAAGGCAAATGAATTTATTAGTCGCTGTATGAAGGACAAGGAAATGAAAAAAGAATACCCTAACAAGAAGCAAAGACTTGCGGCTTGTTTTCGTAATCAAAAAGCAAAAGCAAAAAAGTCCTTGACAGGCAACGGATGGAGTGCTATTAATAGCTTAAAGGAGCAAGGTCACGCACTTTCAAAGAAAGACGAAGGAATCATTGAAGACGCATTTTCTACTTTACAAGAAATGTTACAAGATAATGATAAATAATATGAACAATAAAGCTAAGTTTTACATTCCAATAGAAAAAATTGATAAAAAGAAGAGAATGGTTTACGGATACTGTTCTACAGAAGCGCTTGATAGTCAAGGAGAAATAGTTGAGAGAAACGCAATAAAAAGAGCTTGGAAAGATTATATGGAATGGGCAAACATTAGAGAGATGCACCAGCTTTCAGCGGTAGGGAAAACAAAAGAATATATGCACGACGAGAAAGGCACTTGGATAGGGGCAAAGGTAGTAGATGACAGTGCTTGGAAAAAGGTAGTAGAAAAAGTCTATATGGGTTTTTCTATTGGGGGAGATATTCTCCGAAAAGAAGCGAATAAGATTAAGGAATTAATTTTAACAGAGATTAGTCTAGTAGATAGACCAGCTTGTCCAGAAGCAGAGTTTCAAATGGTTAAGAGGGCAGCTGCTGGAAACTTAATAAACACTAACCAAGAAATTGATATTGAAAAGGTCAATGAAATTATTACTAATATTAAAAACATAAAAAACGTTATGGCTAAAAGAAAGCGTAAAAAAAAGATTGAGGAAGTTAAGAACGAAGAAACTCCTCAAGAAGAAGAAGTAAAAGATACAGAAACTTCTACAGAACCTTCTACAGAAACTTCTACGGAAGAGATAGTAGATGACAAAAAAGAGGATTCCGATGAAGTTAATGTAGAAAATAAAGAAGATGAAGAAAATAAAGAAGAAGACACAGAAGAGGAAAAAACAGAGGATGAGAAACCAAGCGAAGAAGTTGAAGAAGGAGTTGAAGAAGGAACAGATGATGAAATAGATGAACTTATGGAAGATGAGGAAGAGATTGACGAAGATGAAGACGATGATGAAGATGAAGACGAAGATGAAGACGATGATGATGACGACGATGATGACGAAGATGAAGACGATGACGATGATGATGACGACGATGATGACGAAGATGAAGATATTGATGAGGCAGAAAAAGCAACTAAAAGTTCAGGTGAGTCATCAATTGAGAAAGGGGTTCAAGAGATGAGGGCATTAGCTGAAATAGTGTCAAACCTTGATTACCTCGTAAGTGCATTCAAAGACAATGGCAGACCAAGTGGAGTAACTGGCAAGATGGAAGAAGCACTATCACTTCTTCTAGATGCAACAAGAGGAGAAACGAAGATAGAAGAATTAGACAAAACAGAAAAAATTGATAAAATACAAAAGGTTGAAGATTTAAATGACTTATCAGTGGTATTAAAAGAAGAATTAGGAAAGATGGCTGATGAATCAAACGCTAGAGTAAAAGAGATAGAAGAAAAAGTATCTCTTTTAACAGAGAAGTTTGATAAAATTAGAAAATCAAGCGATAGACCTAAAACTTCTTACACTATTGAAAAGGATTTTTCAGAAAAAGGAAATTTGAAAGAAGAAGGAAATTTAGAATCTCTTCGGGCAACAATGACAAGTATACTTGGAGAGATTGAGAAAGTTCATACCGAAGCAAAATCTGTTGGTGGAAACCCACAGAAAGAAGCCGAGGTTGAAGCAAAGCTAAACGACTTACAAAAAAGATTCTCTGAAACAAAGAGGAGAATAGCGGAAGGAGTTTAGTTAGTGGAAGTTTTTATTAAATAAAATAGACAAAATGAAAGAAAAAATAATGGACTCCGAATTGGCAAAGTCAATACTCGGAAATAAAGAAACACTAGCAATGGTTGCAGACGCAATGAGAAAAGCTACTATAACTACTGGGGATTATACTTTCAGTCCAGATACAAGGTCAATTTTCGTAGCAGAAAACCTTGACCCCATAATTAAGCTTATAGTTCCAACCGCTGCACCTGTACGTTCTTTATTGCCAAGAAAGGCAGGAAAAGGACAAGCAACTGCTTGGAAACAATTGACTTCACAATTAGACCCAACAACAACAGGGCAATCTATTTCATTTGCTGATGGTGGTACACCAAACGAAACCACTCAAACTTTTAACGTTGTATCAGCAGCATATAAATTGCTAGGAAGAAAGCTTAGTGTAGGACTACAAGCAGTAGCTGCATCCAAAACACATCTTCCAATTGAAGATGAGTTAGTAAGAATTAAAACTTTAGAAGTAATGCAAGGGGAAGAGGCAATGATTTTTCACGGGGACAGTTCATCAGACCCATTAGAGTTTGACGGATTATTAAAGACAATTACAACTGTTTCTGGAACAGCATCAGATTTAAGTGTAGATACAGTAGCTTCATACGATAAAGAAATCTGGGATAACGGAGGAATGGCTTCACATCTATTCCTAAATGCTAAACAAGCATCAAACTTAGCAGACGAATTACAAACAACAGGTTCAATTCAGAGAGTAATCGTTTCTGACCAGGGAGGAGCAGTAGCAAACTTAAAAGTATCTTCTATTATAAGTCCTATAACAGGAAGAGAAATTAAACTTGTCACAGCTAGAGCAATCGGAGCAAACGCAGTTCTCGGAACAGTAAAATCTGAAGCAGGAGAAAACTATATTGAAATGGAAGACTTAATTCCATTAGTCAAGATGGATGTTCCTGTAACAACATTTGCTAAAGATAGTTTTGTAGTAGAGTCAACAGTATTGAAACTTATTGCTGAGCCATTCTGGGCAAAAATCACAGGATTAAATACCTAATTAGTTTTATGTATCAAGGGCTGAAAGCTCAGCCCTTCCGATACATATTAAAGGTCTAGAAAGTTTTACTAAATTAATTTTTTAAAAAAATGGCAGCAACAATTCAAATAGCGGAATTTAATACTGCAGGAGAAACAAAAACTGCTAACATTACGAACACCAATATGGGTTCTACTGATGCAGTAAATCTTGACCCTGTAGCAAATCCTGTAGTTCCAGGAGAAAACACCTATGAGAAATGGCAAAAAATGGAAGTAACTGCTATGGGTGGTTCTTCAAAGATTGACAATTTAAAAATCTGGAGAACGGGAGCATTAGGAGGTTCAGCTACTCACGTAACAAATGCTAGGGAAACCTCTTACGGTGGAGCAGAAACTTTTGCCACACCAGTAGCAACTGCTTCAACTGTAGCAGACCAAACAATGCCGACTAGCGAACCAACAGATGCAAATCTTGGAATAGGAGGTTCTCTTACAGGAGAATTACTAGCAACAGGATTAAGTGATTATTTAGTTCATCAGATTCAGACAGATGTAACAGATACTGCAGGAAGTACAAGTACTATGAACTACCAGTACGACGAAACTGCTTAAGGTGTGTCGTCATATTGCTTTAAGGAAAATAACAAAAAATTTATGGCAGAAAAAAATCAGATAGTTTTTTGTGGAACTTGCGGAGAAAAGTTTGAATCAAATGAAAAATACTTAAAACACGTTTGTAAGGTAACGGGATTTAAGGCAGATTCTATTGAACACTTAGATGCTTGTTCCGGAGGAAAGTTTTCGCTAATATCAAAAGCAGCTCTTGAAAGAGGAAAAAAGAGAGCTAAAAAGTAAATAATTACGCAACTCAATGCGTTTTTGTAGGGGGATTCAACTCCCGAAGTTGGACTCCCTATGAAAATAGGGGGTTTAGCTTTAGATAAAAAAATATGAAATATCAAATTAAAAATGCACAAGGTATAACAAGTCTAGTAGAAGGAGAACGATGGCAATGGTGTGTCATTTATGATGATGATACTGAGTTGCGGCAATTTTCAAACGATGGACAATTCCATCAAATAGGTGAAATTGAGCAAGATAGAATTAAACTTGCTGTATTATATAAGCCAGACGAGCCGACAAAAAGAATTGATATTGTTTGGCAAAAAGGAATGAAGTTAATTCATAAATATAGAAACGTTAAGCCCTTTTATATGGATAAATTTGTCAGAGTCTATATGTTCGGTTATAGAGCAGGGGTTAAAGATAAATATAGTTATCATTATAATTTTATTCTACCAGATGATAGAATAATTATGAGCAATAAAGATAATATTGATTTAGTAAAATTTGAATTACAAAGGGGAAGTTAAAATAACATAGAAAAATATGGCATATTTACAAACAAAAAACAAAGCTTATTCTACTTTAGCTGCAGAATTAGCTGAAGGAACAACAACCACCTTTGATGTTGCAGCAGGAGAGGGGGCAAATTTTCCAACAGAGAATTTTGTTTTAACGGTAGCAGATGAGCTAATACTTATAACCTCAAGAGCAACCGATACAATGACTATTGGGGAAAGAGGTTATGGTGATACAGTAGCCGCTACACACGCAAGCGGAACTCAAGTCAGATTAAATGTAATCTCGGAAATTATAGAAGAATTACAGGACGACAAGCTAGACCTAGACCAAACCACACCCCAAGAGATTGTCAATGGAATACCGACACTTGAAGAAATTAGAGATATAACGGGAACCCACGAATTAGTAGATAAGCTTTATGTAGATAGTGCGGTAACTGCACTAGGGCAAAGGTTCTATATGCTTTCAACTGGTTCAGGGGTGCTTCAACCAGTAACAGAAGAAGAATATTTATTGACATCAATGACTGCGTCGGCAGAAGCAGAGTCATCTGTCACAGCAACAGACCCAGCAGATGATGAGTTTATTGCAGGTTGGATTTCTCCAGTAGGAGGTGCGCCAACTAAACTAATAGCAGGAACTTATGATTGGGATATATTTGCAGCCAAAACAGGAGGAGGAAATAAAGTATTTAGAATATATTGGACTTTAGTAGAAAGGGAAGCAGATGATAACGAAATAGTAATAGCAACTTCTGCGGAAAGTAATTTATTAGGAGCTAAAGCTAAACAAGTAATACCATTATCATTAAGTGAGGATTACACCCCATCTGCTGGTTCTAGGATTATAGGAAAAGTATACGTATCTTTAGTAAGTGGCTCATCTGCAGCTAACGTAGTTTTATATTCTGAAGGAGATTCTGATTCACATTGGAATATTCCAACTAACACAGAAGTATTGGATACTATTTACGAGCAAGTAGCCAACAAAAAAACAGACCTAGTAGATGATTCTGATACTTATTATGCTTCACAAAAAGCAGTTAAGACTGCAGTAGATGCGAAAACTGATAAAGCAACCTTAACAACAAAAGGAGATATTTATGGAGCAACTGCAGCATCAACCCCAGCAAGAGTAGGAATAGGAACAGATGGGCAAGTATTAACAGCAGATTCGGAACAAGGAACAGGTATGAGTTGGGAAACACCTACTGTACCAACTAGAGATTCTCTTGGATTAGACACAGATGACTCTCCACAGTTTGCAGGAATAGAATTAGG
>JAGYLR010000059.1 GCA_018400895.1 bacterium | reverse complement strand
TGATTTAGTGGCAAAACTTAGTGAAAACGCACAGTTGATAGCTGAAAAAAGATACTTTCAAGAAGGTGAAGATTGGGATGCTTGTTGTGCTAGGGTAGCAAGAGTAATTTCACAATTTGAAACTGACAAAACAAAGTATGAACGTGATTTTTATGAGGTTATCAACAATCTTTATTTTTTACCAGGGGGAAGAATTTTAAGAAACTCAGGTAGACCACGTGGTTCTCTTTTCAATTGCTATGTTTTAGGTATAGGAGATTCAAGAAAGAGTATAGGTCAATTTTATAGTGACTCTTTGCAACTTTGGGGGTCAGGTGGTGGTGTTGGCTGTAACTACTCTACTCTTAGACCAAGAGGGGCAGAAATAAAAGGTGTGGGAGGGTATTCTTCAGGTGCGGTAAGTTTCTTAAAAGCTTCAGATGCAATAGCTAAAACTGTTGAATCAGGCGGAAGTAGAAGAGCAGCAGCATTAGGACTTTTGCTTGTAAGTCATCCTGATATAGAAGAATTTATTGATGCAAAGGTAATTGATAAAGAACTTCCACACTATAATATTTCTGTAGGAATTACAGAGGCATTTTTGGATGCTGTAGAAGCTGATGCAGAGTGGGAATTGAGCTTTGCACAACAGGTTTATAAAAAAGTTTCGGCAAGAGACTTGTGGAATAAGATACTAGAAAATAATTTAAAATATGCAGAACCAGGACTTATTAATTGGGATAACCTTAGAAGTAATAATTCTTATTATTTCTCCCCGCCAACGTGCACTAACCCTTGCGGGGAGACAACACTTTCACCCTATGAAAGTTGCGATTTGGGTTCTGTTGTGCTTAAAAATTTTGTATCTCCTGGGGGTAACACTAACTGGAAAAGAATGGAAGAAGTTATTAGCCTTGCAGTTAGATTTCTTGATAACGTTATTGATATTAATCAGTATGATCTATCAGAAGTAGCAACGGCAACACACAACTCACGCCGAATCGGCGTAGGGATCATGGGCCTTGCAGATTACTTTTTTCTAAAGAAGATACGCTATGGTTCAAAAAAATCATTAGAAGAACTTGATAAACTAATGAAATTTATAAGAGATTGTGTTTATACAAATCTAATAAAGTTATCAAGTGAGAAAGGATCTTTTCCAAAGTTTGAAGCTGTTCCCTACTCAAAAGCACATTTTATTAGAACATTACCTCCCTCATTACGTTTGGATATAAAGAACTTTGGAGTAAGATGTGTAACAGGATTAGCTATTGCCCCAACAGGTAGTATTTCCCTTATAGCAGATACCACTTCTGGAATTGAACCATTATTTAGAAAGGCATATAGAAGAAGTGACAGGGTGAGTGAAAGGATTTATGTTCATCCTTACTATGAAGACATAATAAATAAAACTACAGAAATGCCTGATTGGTTTGTAGATTCATCAGAGTTAAAACCTGAAGAACATCTAAGTGTGCAGTCAACCTGTCAGTTAAGAGTAGACAATTCAATTTCAAAAACAATTAATCTGCCAGCATCTATATCAGTATCAGAAATTTCCAGTTTATTATTAGAAACACTAAGAGATTTAAAAGGCGTTACCTTGTATGTTGACGGAAGTAGAGAAGGCCAAATACTAAATTCCATTACACATGATGAAGTCGTTGAATTTATAAAGAAGGATAAACATTCTACTGCTTTATCTGAAAAGGATGTAGCCTGTGCATCAGGAGCGTGTGAAATATGAACGAATATTTTGAGTTTCTTTTAAAGGATTTTGAAACTTCCAGGTTTCCAGAAGAACTATGCACCGTTAAAAACAAAAAGGAGAAAGGAGTTTTTGAATCAAAAGAAGAATTTATTTGCATTGTGGATGATGAACGGTTTGATGATCAGATTAGAGTAATGATTTTATGCCCTTATATTTATAAGGAAAAACATAAGGTTTATTACGGCTGGTACTCTAATGCTTGGGATAGTACATTTTTCAGTTCAAAAAATAATCCAATTCATACAGTAGATGATGAATATGTAATTGCATGGAGAAAGCTACAATGAAAGAAAAGAAGTCTGATCCTTATAGTGACATTAGGCGTGATGTTCCTATGAAACCCGGAAAAACTATTCTTTCTGATAAGGAATACAGAAGAAGTAAAAAGAGGTTTGAAATAGAACAGGAAATAGAAGAATGGAAGGATGAAATAGCAACTATGGGAGTTGAGATATGAGATATATAGGAAATATTCCAATTGAAGGTGAAAGATATATTTTACGTGCTGAAACTGATAGAAGCCCCTCAAACTCAGGGGCGTTTATCAGAGTTATTCACGATGAAAATGGAAATTGGATTTATTCACCCAAAAAGGAGAGTGATAAAACGTGAGAATTTTAGCGGATATTCCAGAAGAAGTAACTGAGATACTAGCTTCTAATCCTAAGATTGGCAGGAAAGAGTTATCCAGTGAAGCTGTAATTTCAGAAATGGAAGCAAGGTATTATCTCAGGTTGTGGAGAAATAAGATTGCTGATTCCAGCCCTAAGTCTTTAGGAATGCAGGAGATATTGAAGGAGCAGAATCGAAAGCAATCCAGATTGATAAAAACTTTGCAGAAAGAAATTGCTACTGGAGAAATACTTCTAGATAGGATAGCTGATATAGCACCAGCTTTTCCTATAATAAAATC
>JAGYLR010000058.1 GCA_018400895.1 bacterium | reverse complement strand
GGGATCCTATATTACTAACTAAGCCTGAAAAAATGTTTTTAGTAGTGCTAGATTCACTAATGTTTGCCTTGAATGTTATATTCTCAACAGTGATGTTTTCAACAATTGACTCTCCATATTCTAAATTGTAGGTTAAAGGTGCTCCAATAAATTGGCTAGCAGTTTCTCCCTGAGGTGTCAAAAGAGAAATATTCTTTAATCGGCTTTGCGTATTAATTGTTTATCATGTTGTAGTATTTAGTTTTTCTTCTGTTGTTGTGGATGATGCGACAGAGGACTTGGGTGTAGGTGGATAGTGTTTTTCGTTTTGTTATGATGCCAAATATTCTTTTGAAACTTGAGTGGAATGATTCTGTGTGTGAGCGTATGTGATATTCTTTGAGCCATGCTTGAACATCACCCATTATTTTTTTACACATTTTTGACCATGATGGATATCCTTTAGCTCTTATGTGATTGTTTTTCTTTGGAAAGATGTATGGTATTATTCCTGAGTTTCTTATTATTTGAGCAAGTTTTCTGTCTACGAATCCTGCGTCTAAAGCGATTTGTAATTCTTTTATTTCTTCAAGCAGAGTTTCTTTTAGTTCGGTTCCGATATATTCTACGAGGGCGTGCATTGCTTGGCACTCTTGTTTGTTTCCGAGGTCGAATTGTTGTACGATTTCTCGTGAATCTATTATGGATGTCATGTAATTTTTTTGTTTCTTTTTTGTGGTTTCATAATTTTCTTTTCTTGAGCCTTCAAGTCCTGTTCCGTCACCGCTCATTTTTCCATCGTTTGTTTTGTTGTTTTGGAATACTTTTTCAAGAATAGATATTACTTCTTTGTTTTTGTATGCTTTTCCTAGGACTCTGTCGTCTATGTTTTCAAAAATCCCTAGGTGTGGTCCGAGTATTTTTATCCATCCTTGTCCTTTTCTTTCTGTAATGCTCATCATTTCGAGAAATAATATTGCTTTGGCTAGTGTGCCTGGGTCTGTTGGTGGTCTGCCAACACGGTTGTGTTTTGTTGGTGTGTGGACTTTGTCAACTTCGTCACGAATAAAATGTAGTGTGTCTATGAGATCGTTTATTTGGTTTAGGGTGTATGTTGACCAGTCAATTTTGCGTTGTTTTTTTGGAGTATAGAATCCTTTTTTTCGCATTTGAATAACAGTTTTTTGAAAATCTTTTGATTTACGCATAGTATAATAACAACCAAAACCTTTAAAAGGATATCCTTTGTATATCCTATTTATGCGTAAAATACTAAAGAAAAAACAAAACGAAATACGAATTCAAAACATAACCGGGTATTACGAAAAAATCGTAACTCCTTTTGGCAATTCAGCAAAAATCGACTGTCCAAAAAAATACATTGGAAAAAAAGCTTACATCATAATCGAAGAAAAAAAATCATAAGATTGAATTTATACGCAAAGCCTCCTCGACAATAACATTTTTATATTAGTTTTAACTAAGCTTATTCAAAATTAAAGGAGGGTTTAGCAATGGCATCACAAAAGATAGGAAGTTATGCATTTTTGGCAGGTGTTGTAATTGCCATAATCGCTGGAATAGCTCAAGTAGCCGACTCATTAATGGGTTCTGCTATGATGGCTGGAGTTAGCGGTTGGGTAGCAATTATCTTAGTAATTCTAGGATTAATTGTTGGTTACATGAACATCAAAGACAAACACATAACTGATTTCTTAATAGCTACTATAGCAGTTGCGATGATTGGCCTTGTGGCTTTGAATCCAGCAGCAGTTGGTATCCCAACAGATCCAATCATAATGTTGATCAATTCAATTGTTGGCAATATTGTAACATTAGTTGCTCCAGCAGCATTAATTGTTGGTTTGAAGCAAATAATGGCTTTAGCTAAAGAACAAGCAATATAAATTAGAGCGGGTGCTTTTTGCACCCTCTTTTATTCTTTTTCTATTTAATTTTTTTATGACCAAGAGGAATACTGAAAAAATAATTTATAATTTTGATTCAAAGATAATTCAATTTGAAAAAAAAGAAGAACTTATACATAATATTGTTTCTATTGTAAAAGAAATGTCTAAGGATTTAGAATTTAATTCCTTCGCAATGGGTATTTCTTGGCCCAAAGACATTATAGATATGGAAGAATTGCGCAAAAGCGTGCAGTATAGCCTAATTAATGAAATAAGCACTAAATTAGATAAAAAAATAGATTTTGTGAGTCCCAAGGCCCATTTTACGCTTGATTTCGCTAAAAAATCAATAATATTATATTTATTACCAGTTTATGTGTATGGAAATTATTGTAAGCTTTTAAGGGGTATTGCTCAAACGGAGCATTTTTGTAGAAAATGTAGGGGAAGGGGCTGTGAGAAGTGTAATAATACTGGAAAAATTTATGCAGAAAGCATTGAAGAAATTCTTGCATCTGTTTTTGTTCCAAGTTTTGAAGCCCGACAACTAATATTTCACGGGGCTGGAAGAGAAGACGCAGATGTTTTAATGCTTGGAGAAGGAAGGCCTTTTGTTCTTGAAATTAGTTTTCCAAAAAAAAGAAATGTGAATCTAAATGAAATAGAAAAAAAAGTAAATGAAAAGTTTAAAGGAAAAATTTCAATAAATTCTTTATCATTTGTTGATAAGAAAAAAGTAGTTGAAGTAAAAAATTCAGTTCATGACAAAATTTATTTCATCGTACACACAGTCA
>JAGYLR010000057.1 GCA_018400895.1 bacterium | reverse complement strand
GATTTCCCCTTTAGTGATGGAATATTGGATGTAACTTATATGGGAGTATTTTTAAGAGTTTCAATTCTATTTATTTCTAGTATTGTAGCGGGATTTATACCTTCACACTTAATTGTTAAAAAGAACACTATTGATTCAATTTTAGGAAGATGAAAGAAAAAAATACAATTATTGCAGCAAAAAATATTATAAAGACTTATACTACAGGACCTGTAGAGACCAAGGTTCTTCGCGGAATTAATATAGATATTAAACAAGGAGAATTTTCCGTAATTACTGGTAGATCAGGTTCTGGTAAAAGTACACTTCTCTATATTTTAAGTCTTTTAGATAGACCAACATCAGGTGAAATCCTTTTTGAGAATTGCAATACAAAGAAATTTTCAGATAAAATGGATTCTTATTGTCGTTTAAAACACTTTGGATTTGTTTTTCAGGATTATGCTCTTTTACCAGAATTAACTGCGTTGGAAAATATAATTCTCCCTCTAATGATGGGTGAAGGAAAATCGAATGATATTAAAAAAAGAGGATCTCTTGTATTGGATCAGGTTGGTCTTGGAGAAAGACTTGATAATTATCCTTCTCAACTTTCTGGAGGGGAGAAGCAAAGAGTTGCTATAGCCAGAGCAATTGTTAATAATCCAAAAATTCTTTTTGCTGATGAACCAACAGCAAACTTAGATTCCAAAAGAGCAGATGAAATTATTGATCTTTTATTTGATTTAAACAAAAAAGGACTGACTATAATGCTTGTTACTCATGACAAAAAATATATTCAAAGAGCTGATCGAATTATAGAGATAAATGATGGAGCTATAAAAAAAGCAAAGCAAATAAAAAAATAGGAGATGGTTTTCTTTTGTTCCTTTAATTTGGTTACTCTTGCAAGATGTAGAAAATAAGTTATAGTCAGTAATAAAAAGAGAAAGGTCTATTTGTTAATTTAAAAAAATAAAAATGAAAAACTTAATTAAGAATCCATTGTTTTGGATTACTGTAATTCTTATAGTCTTTGTTGTTGTGACAGTGTTTATTCATGATGAAGAGGCTTTTGTTGGTGAAGAGGATGTTGTTGATGAGAATATTGCCATCAGAATAAACGAGACCACTTACACAATTGATGCGTTTAATAATATGTTAAACGGAGTAAATCAGGAGCTCCAAATGCAAGGCGTGGAAGAAACAAAAGAGGAGCTCAAAGATCGTACAATAGAGGCAATGACTCAAGAAGCTCTTCTTATAGAATATGCCACTGATAAAGGAATAGAAGTTACTCAAGAAGAAATTGATGAACAATTTGAGCAGGCAATGATGATGTCCGGAGTAGAAAACGAGGAGGAGTTTTTGTCACAAATTGAAATGCAGCAGGGAATAGAAGGTCGTGATGCGATTGATGATATTTTAAAATCAGATATTACAATAAATAAGTTGATAGAACTTTATGAAGAAGAGGTAGAGGTTACTGATGAGGAATTACAACAAACCTACGACCAGTATGTTCAGCAGATGGAGCAGTTTGAGGGAGTTGAAGGAATGGAGCAAGAAATCCTTTCTTATGAAGATGCTGAAGGAGAAATGGTAGACAGCTTAGTTCAAGAAAAGATATATACTTTGATTATTTCAAAAATAGAAGAAATGGAAGAGGATGCTGATATAGAAATTTTTATAGAAGATGAAGATCTTGAGTTAGAAGAAGTGTCTATGCCGGATATGCCACAAATAGACCCTGAAGAAATGGAGATAGAAGTAGAAGACGTGGAGTAATTAAATTTTCAGGTAAAAATTTCCCATGTCCACCCCTGGGGGTGGACATGGGTTTTTGTTTATGTAAATTGACAATTAAGCCGTAAGAGTTATATAATACGGTAGAATTGACTCGGAGAGGCGATTTATTCTGTATAAATAACGACATAAAAAGTAAGCCTTCAAGAAAGAGCACATTTCTCTTTCTTGTTTTGACTGTCGTATTATAAAGAAGATAAATTTATTTAATTTTTCTTAAGTCAATTACGCAATTATTCCTGTTTACTTGATTATTGGAGTTTTTAAAAGGAGCATTTTATTACTTGGTAATAATATTTTTATTTTTGTTTTACTTTAATACAAAACATAGAGTTTTATTAAGAAGCATAGTTATTCTTTCTTTTTTAGGATTTATGCTGTTTTTGATATTACAGTTACGAAATTTAAATCAATTTTGCCCTTATTGTATATTAATTTCTATTATATTAGTAGTTATTTTCTTGTTTTGTATTTGTGCATTAAATAGTATTGATAATGGATCTGTAGTTAAATATCCGAACCTTGTATTACGTAAAAAAGCAAAAGAAGTGTCTTTAAAAGAGGCAAAAGATCTTATACAAAAAATGATAAAGATTGTAGTAGAAGAAGATGGAGCTGGATTAGCAGCACCTCAAATAGGGGAATCAAAAAGAATTGCTCTTGTTCAAACAGAAAATGGATTTATGCCTCTTATAAACCCGAAAATAACCCCTCTTAGCTTAAAAAAAATAACAATCAATGAAGGGTGTCTTAGTCTTCCCGGTATATGGGTTGATGTTCCTAGATATAAGAAAATAAAAGTTGAGACATTAACAACATCTGGAGAGAAGATAACCCTTGAAGCAGAAGATATTCTTTCTGTTATTATCCAACACGAAACAGATCATCTTGATGGAGTGTTGATAATAGATAAAATTCCTTTTCCCAAAAAAATAAGTGTTTTTATAAATTATTTAATCAAAGAACGTTTTTTTAAATGATTAAAAAAATATTTATATTAGTTGCTCTTACAATAATACTGCTAGTTTTTTTTGCAGTGATAGAAGTGTTTTTTTTAGACAGTAACTCTG
>JAGYLR010000056.1 GCA_018400895.1 bacterium | reverse complement strand
GAACATTGTAAATAGTTCCTTTTTCATGAATCGTAGGAGAAAATTCTATATCAGTTTTCCCATAATCCATCATGGTTCCTTGCCCACTCCCTCCCTCAATTATGAAATTCTTAAACTGTGGTAACTCTCCGCTTGGAAGTTGTGAAGTTATCGACATTGGAGGAGATACGATTGTTTTTTTGGTTTGGCTTTCTGGCTGTTTCTTAAGTGTTAATGTAGTTCTTCCAATTTCTTCTTGTTTTATTACTCCTTCTCTTACAGCTTGTCGACGTGTTTGTCTTTGATATTGATTAGCTGTCATGCCACCAGTGCCTGGTACAATGACGTTTCCTGTGTAAGTTCTATTACCAATCCTTACTCCTCCAGATGCTTTTAGGACTACTGTTTGTTCTTGTTTTTCTCTTAATTGCTCGGCTTTCTGTCTTGCTTCAGCTTGTTTACGTGCTTGAGCTTCCGCTGCTGCTTGTCTTGCCGCTTGAGCTGCTGCTTGAGCTTGAGCTTCCGCTGCTGCTTTTGCGGCTGCTTGGGCTTGGGCATTAGAACCTCCGCCGCCACCTCCGCCTCGAGATGGTGTTGATGGAACTTTAACCGTAACATCGGCACTACCTCCAGCCGTAGTTCCCCTACTGAGTTTATGTACCAGTGCTTCTTTTTCTGTAGCCATCCTGGATTGTCTCCCATCTTCTACACCTACAAGTGCTCCATCTCTAACAAGTAATTTTCGTTTGTCCCAAAAACTTGCCATTATTTACAAGGAGAAAAATATTTTAGTTTTAAACGAATTCCTTCTATTGTCATATTGTTTTTTAAATCTTGTTCAAAGGATAATCTATTAATCGTTTCTTTAAAATGCTGAACTTGAGGGTTATCGTTTTCTAAATCAATACAGATATTATAAGAAGATACTAAACTTAATCCTAGAAATAAACCAACTATCAATACAACTAAAAGTTTATTCATCACCTTCACCACCTTTAATCTGAAACGTTCTCATTGTAACAGTGTAACACTAGTAACTATTTAAACCTTTCGAAAGGTTTAAATACTCCTTATCACTTAAAGTTATATGAAAATGCAAATTGATATACCATGTGATATTAATAAAAAATTAAAGATAGAAAAGTTACAACGAGATTTTAATACACTTTCTGAATTAGTTATTAAGATATTGGAGAAGAGGTATAAAGATGAGTGAGGAATATAATGCACAAGAATCAAAGGCACCATTCAATATGGCTATTGCGACTCTTATGAGTTTAAGACAAACATTAGATCACATAAGAAATATAGAGGCAAGGATTGATTTCTCACCGGAAGAGAGACAAAGAATTAAAATAGAACTTGTTAAAAGGTTTTATGTTGATTCGTCTCCACTAATTATGGACGACACTATTGTAAAAAGATATGCCTATGTTCTTGAACTAAAACCAATCACTTTTATTTGTATTGATAAACAAAGCCAGAAACAAAGGAAGAGAATTAGATATTGTTATGATTTAAATGTAAAATTAGATATTGCTTTACTAAATTTGCAAGTAGAACTGCAAAAGAAAAAATATTATATGCCTCCAAAAGATGATATGGGAACTATCGGAGGTAAGATGAGTTAAAATGAAATACTGTGTTGATAAATATCCTATGGGGAGCTGGAAGGGACAAAAGAGTCCTGGAAAATACATAGATGGTTGGCTTTATAATGCCCTTGAGCTTTATGCAAATAAAATTACTCAAGATATGACTTTCTTAGGTATAATTTATTCATCCACACTTGAAGTTGGAACTGGAAAGTCTGTTTTAGCAACGCAGATAGGAGAAGCATGGACAGAAATTTTAAATAAGAAATATAATCTAGATATACCTTATAGTGTTGACAATATTGTTTGGAGACCTAAAGAATTAATCGAGAAAGCATTCAAAGTTCCGAAGTATTCTTTCATTTTACTCGATGAATGGGAAGATTCATCTTATTGGAGTGAGTTAAGTATGACTTTAAGGCAGTTCTTTAGAAAATGTAGGCAGTTAAATCTCTTTATGATAGCTATTATTCCTAATTGGTTTCAATTACCGTTGTCTTATGCTGTCTCTAGGAGTGTTTTTGCAATAGATGTTAGATTTAATGATAATTTAGATAGAGGTTTCTTCTATTTCTATAACTTTCCTGCTAAAAGAATGCTTTATGTTAATGGAAAGAGGAATCATAACTATAAAGTGGCAAGGTCAACCTTCCATGGGCAGTTTCCTGATGGGTATGGGGTAGATGAAGCGGACTATCGTAAGAAAAAGTATGAAGATATGCTGAAATATGACCAAGAAAACCCGCAAAAACTCAGTAAAAGTCAAATTGAAACTAATAAAAACATAGAAATGATAAGGAAATTAGAAGGATATAATCCCAAATGGACTACCCAAGACTTTGCAAAGATGTTTAAAGTATCGGAAAATACAATAGGGAGGTGGAAAAGGGGGGACGTAGGGACACTACCACCACCAGGGGACAACTATATTATAAGAACAGAGAAAAAAGAAATGATTGTTGATGAGGAAGGGTTAGAAGACAGAGAGCAAGAAAAACAAAAAGAATATGAATTTAAGGAGATGCATGGCTTAAAAGATGAGTAAGAAAGAAAAAGAAGAGATTGTGACAGTTAATTGGAAGAAGTTAGGACCTATACTAATAGGTTTAGCTGTTGGTATTGCCTTGTATATATTGTTTAAGATTTTTTAGATTGAATTTTGTAAATAAATAAATGGCAGTTTATAGTTCTGCCAAACTCCTTGCCTTGCCATGCCGTGCCTTGCCTCGCCCCGCCTCGCCTTGCCTGGCCTCGCCGTGCCGTGAATATGAATCTCTTTTTTATA
>JAGYLR010000055.1 GCA_018400895.1 bacterium | reverse complement strand
TAGTTCACCATCTTTGTTTGTAGAAGGAGTACAAACACCAGGAGTGAATTCTCCTGCTTTTGAAAATAACGATGCACATGCTTCTGCTTGAGCATCTTTTATGGTACAACTACTACAATCTGTATCTGGACATCTGCAATAAAGATCTTCACAAATGGTACAATCAACTGCTCCACAGCTACAAGTAAGAGCTTCTGGATGACAACCCCAAACACCTGAACATTTTGACTCTATTCTTGAAATAACTGACGCCATATCATAACAGTCAGCATCGATCGGATCATATAAAGTTGCTGTTATTTTATTGCATCCGTCAGAAAGATACCCAAGTAACTCAAAGTACCATCTTAACTCTGTTGGATTTATTCCTTCAAATCCAACATCTCCATATCCTATTGTATGATTTTCATATTCAGGACAAGAAAGCCATATCTCATCAGAGTAAAATCCTTTTTCTTGAGAGGGTTCTGTTTCAAAAGAAAAACCTCCTTCTATTGTGCTGATATCTGGAATAGGAATACTAAACTGCAACCTGATGTCAGGAAGATCAACTTCTTCTGGAAGAGCTAAAACTATCTCTTCTATTTTTATCGGGCCTATATCTAGGTCACTTAATTTAAGTGCTATATTAAATATTAAATCAATCGCTGATTGTTCCGTTAAATTAAAACAAAATGTGAATGAAGTATGGTTATAATCACAAACATGAGCACAAAGAGCTTTTTCCCCTTCAATAGAAATTGAAACCACCTCATCTAATATCTGAATAATTGATTCTGAAGAAGAATCAATTTCTGCATCTGCTAAAATTTCCCCTCCTTCATCTATAATCTCCTCATCTAAAATCGCTAATGTTTCAGAATCATTAGGATCTAAGAGGAAGAGAAGAATCCCTAACTCTCTCTCTACTGCATCTGCTTCATCATCCATCTCTTGAATTCTCATCTGTTCAAGATCTTTTGCTATTCCGTGATTCATCTCTTTTTTTAATATGTTCTGAAGAAACTCTAACTGTTCTTTTTTTTCTTTGAGTTGCTCTTGTTTTGAATAAAAATCTTTTTCTTCTGCCTTACTACTCCACAAATCACCAACAACACTGCTATCACCTTCCATTGGTCCACATCCTCTAATTTCAACTAACCCTCCAAATGTTGTAAACAAATCTCCTTCCCTGCAAAGAGATTCTGAATACTGACAATCTGCATCTTCCATTAATGATGTTATTTCAGGAAAAAGACCTTCTTCTTCTGGTCCAGAAATATCATAAAGAGTTCTTTCTATCTCATCAACTACAACATTTAATCTTTCTGGAGCTGGAAGAAAATAATCACCAGTAACTGTTTTTTGTTGATTTATATAAAAAACAAAAGCTGTTATAGACAAAAAGAGAAAAACAACTAACGGTGTATAAAATATTTTTTTATAAAAATCTTTTTTCATTTTTTATTTTTAATCCGCTCCACAACCATAAGCCCCTGCTATACTAACTTGGATATGTTTAGAAGAAGTTTCTCCTTCTGCAGAGACAGGGATGTATGTCACATAACTTGATGCGTTACAAGCTTTTGCTGCTTTTATGATATATTCTGCATTTTCAACATCGCTAAAAGAAACTGCATAAGAAAGCTTTGTTTCATAACACTTACTTCCTCCATAGTGTGGTGATATTCTTTTCTGCCCGTAAACCATCGTATGATCAAAACTACAATCACCTCCAAAGATAAAAGAGCAAGAGTTGTATGGTTCGTAAAGACGGTGATCAGTTATATAAGAAATATCTCCGATTGGGTCAATTATTTCTTCTCCATCTTCATCAAGTCCAATCTCTTCTTTCATCTGGATCGTATCAAGTTCACTTCTCATGCAGGAGATTTGCTGTTTTAATTTAAAAGAAGCATCATCGTATTGCGTATAGTCAGGTTCACTTGGCAAAGATATTTCCGAAGCACAATCATATCCTTCAATACAGTTATCATCATTACTCCATTCCAACAAAGGATCAAATGATTCTGCAGGAATTATATTGTAATCAAGATTATAACGATCAGGAACACTATACTGTTCTTTTGTATTTTCAGAATAAGAGCAACAAAAAAGGTTTCTTGGGTGAGGGTTTGTTAGTATATAATAATCCAACGGACCATGATTGCCAACCGCTTTCTCTCTATTTAAAGTAATCCAATTTTCTTCACCCGATGATGATAATTCTACCGGAGTATAACATTCACTAGCTGCTTGTTTTATCTTTTCTATCTCATCGTTTTCAAATTCAAAAGAGCCAAATGTGATCCATCCTTCTTCTTTTCTTTCTCCTTCTCCTTTCTGTCCGATGTCATCATATATTTTTAAACGATCGCTTATTGTATCTATATCAGTAACAAGATAACTTTCTCCTATCACTGCTGAATCAGAACTTCCTTGAATATTTACATTACTAGTAATTACAACTCTCTGGTTTATAGGAAGTGCTATCTCTATAATAACGCTATTAATTTCTTTCATAAGTGAAAGCATTTCTTCTTCTAGTTCTTCCATCTTTCCAACTGATTCATATATTTTACCTCTTTTTCCATCCTCTATTAATCCTCCATAAGGAGAAGCTTCTTCAATACATCCTCCTACACAGTCAAGACACATACAGTAACAAAATGCAGAGCACCAAGGCAAATAACAAAGTTTATAGCAAGGATTATAAATACAACTACAATCTGGTTCACAGTTATGAACTCCGATGTCAGAAACATACTCACTTACTTTTTGTATTTCTATTAACAGCTCTTCTACTCTTTCAATCAGTATTTCCAACTTCACAACATTAATAATCGCCAACTCTCTTGTTTCATCAAATATTTCACCAATCTGATATTCATAAGGACAGACAATTCTCTCCATATA
>JAGYLR010000054.1 GCA_018400895.1 bacterium | reverse complement strand
ACAGCATCTACTTATACTGCGAATGATGTAGCAGTTTGGTCAAGTACTGCAAAACAACTACAAGATACAAATGGACAGTTTACTTGGAATAGTTCTACTTCTTCGTTATATATAAATGGTGGAGTAACATTAGCTGGGTCCAGAGAGATAACAGGAGCTCCTTCTACTGGAGGGACTATGTTGAATGTAAATGGTGGAAACAATGATGTTAATATATGGGATGTATATAATGGGTCTTCTGGGTCATTTGGTTTTCATCTTCAATATATTGGATCTGGTACAGGAAATGCAAATACTTTAGATCTTTATACAAGTGGAGAATCTGGACCAGAGGTGTTAGCATATCGTGTATATCAAGATGGACAGATTACATTTGGAGAAGATATAACAGCAGACAATTTTATATTAAGTTCTGATCCTAGATTGAAAAACGTCTCTGATGAAAAAGTCAAAGGCATTGAAACAGTGATGCAGCTTAAACCAGTATCTTTCAAATGGAAAGATGAAAGAGATGGATTTGAACACATTGGTTTCTTAACTACAGATGTAGAAGAAATTAGACCAGAATTAGTAAGCCATGGTGCAGAGTACGATGGAATATCTTATTCTAAGATAACTGCTATTAATACGGCGGCTATTCAGGATTTAAAAAATGAGATAGAAGAACTTAAGTTAGAAATTAAAAGATTGAAAGATGGCAGTTCCTAATACAAATACATTTAGTTTGCAAGACGTAGTAAATGAAGTTGGCGCTGTTTTGACTTCCTTAGTGGCATGTTTTACTAATGCCATCGCTTGTTTTTTTGACCCAAGATACAAAGGAGATACAGATAGATTAAGTAATTTTAGAAATTATAAATCTAAAGAAATAGGAACAATTGCGTATTCCGAGGAGGTAGCTGGGTCTTTTGCACTTCATGAAAAACACTGGCTCAAATCTGATCCCGATATTAATTATATACATACCTTTTATTCTATGTCATATGATATTAATCATATGCATATGCGTAAAGCAGAAAGTGATGGAGGTACACCATTTTCTACAGAAATGACTTTTTTTCTCGGACCAGGTGTTGTTACAGATTGGTGTGTTGTTGATCAAACACATGTTTATATAGTTGATAAATATATAAGTGGTGGGAATTATTATTTTAGATTAAGGTGGCTGAAACATACTATTCGTACTACAATTACGGAGTCAGGATATGAAGTAATAGCTACTGTAACCAATTCTGTAAACAGTGCTGTTTATTCTGCCAAAAATCCAAGAGTAACTGCTACCTCTGATTATGTGTATGTAGCGAATTGGTTAAGCAACACTAACGTATTTTATATACATAAATGGCCAATAAATACTTCTTCTTTTGGGTCTAGCTCTACGGCTTCTTCCTTATTGGATAGTCAGGTGGAAACGATGTATATAGAGAATAATATTCTTTATTATAGCAAAGAGTTTTCATCTTTTGGATATATTTATTCAAATAGTATTAGTTCGTCAGATGGTTCATTGTCTCTTATAGATAATGTTTTTACGGGACAGGTTGTAACAGAAATAGTTGGAAATGGAGATACTTATTTGTATTATATTTCAGAAACATTTGAAGTTCTTGGATATATTACACATGATGGAACAGGAAACACTTTGTCTGTAGCAGATACTATATCTGTAACAAGTATTCGTGGTATAGACTATAGTAAAAACACAGGCATTGGAGTAGTTATGTATTCAAATAGACTTTTAGGTGCTTTTTGTCATGATAGCGTTGGTGATCTTATTATTTTTTCTTCGGTGGAACTTACAGAAGCAGGCGATGATTATGTTGGATTAAGAAGGGGAGTTTGTGCAATGTTAAACTATGATTATATTGTAGGAGTTGGTAATTATGATGTGGTTTATAATCCAAATGACAAAACATATATATTTTCTTATCCAGTGGGATAAATATTTAAAAAATAAAAATGGCAGCAACACAAACAGACGTAACTAATTATATAAACTACATTAGACAAGAGTTGTCTAGATATGGTGATAAGTTAGCAAATTTACATCAACAAGGAAATAAACCTTCTTTTGCTAAAGAGGTTAAATTCATGCTATTGCAGAATTATGTAGATATTGCAGAACATTGGTTAGAGCAATGGGACTCTACTACAGATGACAACTTCTTTACACCAGTGGAATTCAAAGATATAATGCGTCATATAAATGCAATATGTAATTCATTCCTTTGGTTGGAATTAGAAGATACGTCTAGATATACTACGATAAGCTTCTTAGAAAGAGTGTTTACTGCATTATGGTATCCAGTAAGTGGAACAGAAATGACAGAAATGTTTGGTGGAGAATCTCTTATTCTCTCTACTGCACCAGGTCAAGAGTATATACCAGCTACATATACAGGTACTATCACAGCACCAGATGTAGCATCGTATAAGATAGCAGATGTAAATAATGTATTATACAATTCTTCTGGGACACCAAACCCATTATTTGTAAATGATTTAATTGATGAGGATTTAGAGAGAATTCCAGTTAAGTATGACAGCTTAGCGCCTCATCATATAAGGATGATTGGGTTATTTAATCCAACGGTATATCCTACCCTAACAGACGAAGAGAAAGAACAGATCAGCGATTATATGAACCTATGGGTATTCTATTGGGGAGTATGGTATGATGCAGGATCAGTGAGTACAGAAAATAGAACAATTTAAAAATATGAAAAAGATACTAATAACACTAGGATTAGTTCTGGCATCACTTGGCCTACAAGCACAGGTGGTACAGCCAGGTCAGACTCCTGTGCAGTTTAGAACTGCTATAAATGATAAATTTGATGACCATGAAGACAGCCTAGTGGTTGCTAGAGCTGGACGTGGGGTATTATTGGATTCAATAGCAGAACATAGGACTGAAGTTGATGCAATAAAGAATGATTCATTGACTGCACACTGGACTATAATTGAAGCACTTAAGTATGATTCTATTTCTCAACTGAGGATTGCAATTAATACCGCATCTGAT
>JAGYLR010000053.1 GCA_018400895.1 bacterium | reverse complement strand
AACACCATCTATCTCTTGGTTTTGCCCCACATAATCGGTGTCAATATTATACTTCTCAAGCATCTTGTCAAGTATTTTCTTCGCTAATTTCTTAGTCTTTTCTTCTTTTCTCATATAACTATTTTATTTGGTAATTTACTTTTGTACTTACAATTCTTTTTAAGTGGACACTCGTTACACCTTTTCAATTCAGGAATAGGCTCAAAGAATGATGTGTCAAGTATCTGTTGTAGTGTATCTTCCATGTGTTCATACCAAGCATCAAGTTCTTCAACAGTAAAATCAAGTATTAACACTTCGCTATCTTTGCTGCTGAATATCCAATACTCAAAGGAATCAGGCATCATTCCGTTGTAAGGAACACACATATAGGTCTTTGCCTGAATGTCCTTGTGCCTTTTCTGCATCATAAACCTATGTGAATATATGTCTCCTTCTGCTAATGCTCCCCAAGCGTAGTAATCCCACTTGTTGTTAAGATGTGCAGTAGTCTTTATGTCAACAACCTTTATTTTATTGTCTTTAACAAAAACCAAATCTCGCTTAACCCGCACATTACCCCTGTATGCAGTTTCATCAGCAGATACCAATTTACCTTCGTTAGCCACCATTTCTTTTGCTAAAGGTATGTGTGCTTCAAGTGTACGGAAAAGTGCGTTATAGCCGCCTTTTTTAAGTGATGTAGGTTCTTTATCGCTTTTACCCCTAACTACCATATCTTCAAACCACCACCCTGCATCTTGTGCTTCTGTACTTTCTTTTTCTATTCCACCATTTAGCCACGCTTGTTCAAAAACCAATCCACACAGTGTTCTGTTTTGGTATGAAAGGAAATCCTTGTACATGGATTGTGATATGAATTTTTTTTCAGTCATTATTTTTTTGTTTCTGCATGAATGAAACAATCTGATTTAAAGACTGTAACTCGTTTATAAATTGTTGTGTCATTTGTTGAATAGAATTGCCAATCAAAATGTTATTTACATAATCTTGCGTATAGCAATTTACTTGATTAATGTGTTCACGTATTCTTGAAAGAGATTCTAAAGCCAACTCTACAATGTCCTTATTGGTGTGATAGCCCATGATTACTGCATCCAAAAGGCTTTCATCAATTTCAATGTTGATGTCTTTTGAAATGAATCTTAATGCGTATAAACTTTTCAAGTTATTATTTCCAATATCTGCTTGAGAAGTTAAGTAAGTTTCATCATTCAATGTAAATTTTGGGTGATAATAAATTCCATCATCATTAATCCCAACTGGTTCAATCTTACAGTAGTTTTCTAAGTGCTTATATTTTCCATAAACACCCTCCCAATGCTTTTGCTTTTTTTCTGAATTATCCATGTTTTTTTATATTAAATTAATACTCGTTTAAGTCCTCCCAATAAAGTAAGCAATCAAGTTCATGTTCTTTTACAGCTTCATCTATATCAAACAAATCAAAAAGTCTATCTTCGATGTGTTCCCATAGTCTTGGGTGTCTTTCATAAGTAATTTCCCTATTTCCGAAGTAAAGATTTTTTAAGGAAACCAATACTTCATCATCAGGTAAACCAAAGTCAAAAAATAGTTCTACTTCTATTTCAAAGTCGATACCCTTAATGATTATGTCTGCTTTCATTTTTTTATTTTTGGCAAAGGTAAGTCAAAAAAACCAGTTTGTCAAGTGTTTTGTTGAAAAAAATCTAATTGATTGAAAATCAGCAAACAAAAATCTAAAGAAAAAGTAACAAAAAGAAAGTATATACTTAGTAATATATATTTAATACCAATTACTTAATATACTACTTATTACTTAGATTATATTATATATACTATTCATCTTACGCACACGCACGTACTATTATAGGCAAATATGCAATAAAAACGATTATTGCGTGTTTAAGTAATATTGGTCTTATCAACCTACAACCATAAAATGTCCGTATGGCCACCTTAGCTTCTTTCTAAGACACTTTCTCTGCAAAGTGGATGCAATATATCTCTGACTATAAAAAGCCGCTTAAAAAGGCTAAAATAAGTTTTTCGTTTTTTACTTGACAAATGGTTAAAAATAGTTTACCTTTGCAGAAAAAAGAAATGAAAAAATTAGGACAAGAACCAGCGTTTTCCAGAGAGGCTTCTTTTATCCCAACTCATGTTAAAGGGGGTGGTGAAAGTTTTAAAGCTCAACAGGGCATGTCTAAACGCTTCTACGCTGCTTGTGCGGCTATGCAGGGAATATTAGCATCTTATGCTGGGTTACAAATTGCCCATTTCCCAGAGGGCTTTATTGCTTCAGAATCTTATAAAATGGCTGATGAATTACTAAAACAAGAGGAAGAATGAATTTAAAGACAGAATTTACAGACCACATTGAATCTGTTCACGCAGAACTGCAAGAGTATGGTTTTGATGTTTACATTAGGGGAGATGTGATATACGCACAATCCCTGTTTGGTTTATTACCATATACTTGTTCAGAAAAAACCGTAATGGGAGATGTTTATCGCTTTTGCAGCCACTTTGGTAGTAAACTTTCAAAATGGGGGTTAGAAAATAAAATCAAGGAATCTAAAAAACAGTAAAATGGGAACAAACATTAAAACGATTAAGGGTAGTTGTCATGTACACGACCATGAAAACCTACTAAAGTAAATCATAGGTACGCAGAAGTACATCTAAAAAGGTTTTACAACGGAGAAGAACTTGGTACTAACATACAGTTAACCGTTCAACAAGACGGAGAATACGGTATAAGCTATATCCACCTAAACAAAGAACAATGCTATGAATTAGCACAAGCGTTAAATGACTGTTTTGATTACGAAAAATATCCATCGGAATGAAAATAAGAGATAGGTTTACCAATTTGTCAGAGGACTTATACTTAATGCTTGAGCGTGTGAATGAAATTAATGAGTCAAAGACAATAAAAGTCAATAAGAAACAAGCTGAAAACGTAAAGAAGTATTGGAATGAAATACATTACTTGCTTTCGGAAAAGAAAATGGAATTAGTGTTCAATGAGGATTTTACAAAACTTAAAATTATCAAAAATGATTAGT
>JAGYLR010000052.1 GCA_018400895.1 bacterium | reverse complement strand
TCTTTTAAACTTATTTTCAAATTTTCTTGTTTAACAATTAAAGCGTCAATACTGTTTTTATTTTCGTTATATGCTTTATTTCTTTCTGATAATGCTTTATTTAATTCTCTTGTTCTTTTTTCCTGTTCTGTCATTGTGAGGTTATCTTGGATACCAGCCTCATTCAATGCCTTGCTTGCTGCTGCACCAGCTTCTATTTGCTCATTAAGGTTCTTCCTAAGCTCAATATATTCTGACGATTCTTTAATCTTTGCTGGTAATGCTTCAATCTCAACTAATTTAGCAAATGCACTATTGCCAGCAGATATTTGTTCACGTAAATCTTTTTGTTTTTCACTATAAATTTTGTTTATCTTAACAAAAAATGATTCGGCTTGAGATATTAATACATCTAAATTAGCTTCTTGTTCTTTTATTGTCTCTTTATCTACTATCTGTCCTGTTTTATCTTCCTTTGCTATTAGTTTTAGGCTTTTTAAATTCTTTTCTTGTTTAGCTATCTGTTCTATTATTTTATAAAACTCTTCTTCTAAACCTGTAAGCTCTACTTTAGGTTCTATTTTTATAGCCTTATTACTTATACTTTCAAAACTCTCCTTTAATTTATCAATATATTTAATTACCTTCCCTTGTTCTGAAATAGCGTTTTCTACCCCATTTACATATTCCTTAACACCCTCTAAAGCCTCTTTCATATCTTCTTTTTTAAAGAATGATTCTTTAAATTCTGCTGGTGCAGTTCTTCTTATATTAAATAATGCTTTTGTACCTTCTCTTACTATATCAACAGCTTCTTGATACTGTTTTGCAGTTTTATCTGTTCCTGCTGCATCTAATACATCCAACATTTCTTGAGCTTTACTTGCGTCTTTATAAGCCTTAAGCCACACATCTTTATTCTTAACCCATTCTTTCATTGAGGCAGTTCTTAATTTCAAAGCTTTTGCGTTTTGTTCAGCTCTTTTCATTTCTGGTGTTGAAGTTTTATCAAGAAACTTTTCAAGTTCTTCTATCTTTCTTTTAAAACTTTCTATGGCAACCTGAAGTTTAGATATTTGTTCTATTTTTTCTGACGCAGATAGATTAGTGTTTTTATTCACCTGTCTTACTAATCGTTCAGAATCTTCTATACCTTTTTCAAATATTGTAATTGCAGTTTTAGCTTGAGCTGCTATCTCATCATATGATTTACTTTGTTTTTTAATCTCCTCTTCGCCCATAGAAGAGAAATCAGTTAAATTATATTCTTTTATCTTATTCATTAAATCAGTAATGAATTTTTGCATCTTTAATGCTTCTTCTTGTGCAACCTTACTTTTTTCTTTTACGCTATCAAATAAATAAAAATCTTTTAATTCTACACCAAACAGCTCATGAACAAGTTTTCCTATAATAGAGAAGTCTCTTGTTACATTGCTTGTCCATTCCGTAATAGATTCATTACCATACATAACAAAATCTGATAAGCCTTGCTTAGTCTCTTTAATCTCATGTTTAAAATCTTCATATTTTATAATGATGTTCTCTATCTTATCTATTAATTCACCAAGACCTTGAATAAGTGTGACATCTATAATCTGAGCAAATGATCTCCAATTTTCAAGTGTATTGTCAAGAAACATATCCTTGATTAATGTTGCTACCTTTTTTAAAGGTTCATATAAACCACCAAATATATATTTTATATCTTTGATTAAATTTATAAAATTATCATTATTTGATGCCTCTACTAATACCTCACCAAATTCACTTATCTCTCCTGCTATTGCTGAAAATATACCAGTCTCATCCTCGACACTACCTAAAAGTTGGATAAAGCTTGTTCTTAAGTTTGTTAAAGACTGCCCTATAGTCATATTGACATTCTCGAACTCTTGCCCTAATTGAGATGTTTGTGATAGCAAAGCTGTTAAAAAATCTTGAGATGTTACAAGACCTTCAAGAACAAGTTTTCTTAGTTCTGCTGTTGTAATTCCAAATCCATCAGCAACGGCGTTAATAATTCTTGGTGAACCTTCCAACATACTATTAAACTCTTCAGCTCTTACAATGCCACTACTCAGAGCTTGTGAAAACTGAGTCAATGCACCTCTTGCTTCTTGTGCAGTTGTACTTGTAATAGCAAGTGCATAACCTACAGTTTGAAGAACAGAACTCATCTCACGCTGAGAAATACCAAGTTGTTTACTGCTCACATTCAACCTATTGTAAAGTCTTGCCATAGCAGATAAATCAGTTCTTGTCTCATACGCTATATGTAATATATCCTCTTGTACATTTTTAAATTCTTCTAATGTTGTAGTGCCAAGTCTAATTATATTATTAAATTTAGCCCATTCATCAACTAATGGTTGTATTACCTGCATTAACCTTATAAAAGCTTGTGTTATTTCTTTAATTGCAATTAAAATACTACCCCATTTCATTAAAGCAAAGATTTTAGATAGAGAATTTACAGAATTACCATAGTTTCTCATATTTTTTGTATTGCTACTTATTTCAGTTCCAAGCCTATTGACATCTTGACTTGTTTTCCTAACTGTAGTATTCAATGTGTCAAATTTCTGATTTGTTAATTTAACCTGTGCTTCCATTCTTTTCATGACATCAAGCATTTGAGTAAACAATGTGTTAGCAACTTTACCATCATTTGCTATTTCTCTCATTGTTTTGCCCATGCTTTTTAAATGTGTATTTGTAGTATCAACTTTGCTATTTATACTTACAAGGGATTTTGCCATAGCAGCAGTATTAGAAGCGAATCTATTTGTTGATGTTTTCACATCATCAGCAAGTGCTTTAATATCTTTGCCCATATTATCAGCAGTTTTAGAAAATTCACGCATAGCTTTTGCAGCTTCAAGTGTACTACTATTAATTCCTCTCAAGCTTCTTTTAATAGCGTTTTGACTTGTATTTAATTTTCTATCTGCCTCTAAGATTTTAGTACCAAGAGTATTCATACTAAAAGCAGCATTTTGAATAGCTGTAGCAAGTGCAGATATACCTTTAGAACCAGACTTAGTGTTGGCTTCTATGCTATCTAACGATTTTTTAAAATCATT
>JAGYLR010000051.1 GCA_018400895.1 bacterium | reverse complement strand
AAGTATTTATAAATGGACAAAGAGCCTGGGGTACCACCTATATAAGTATAAATATACTGGTGTTTCTTTTGGTGAAGTGCCTTACGTTGATACTTCGAGTTCTGGATCTACTGGTAGAAAAGGTTCAAGACCGAAAAGGAACTGGAGTGAAATAACTCTTGAAATGGCAGGATTAGATCATCCTGTTCCCCCTTATAGTACTGGTGAGACATGGGAAAGAGACAATGGGCTTTATATATGCTTAGAAGATAAATTGGAAGGTGAATCTTATTCTATAGATGATTGGGAAATATACAAAGAAGCAAGTACAGTTCGAGGAATTTCTATAGAAGCAGACACACAGATAATAAGGATTTCAGGAAGAGGTGACTTAAAAACAACAGAAATATATTTAAAAGCCATTACTACCGGAATACCTGTAAGTTCTTTAGTATGGGCTGCTACTGATGGAATAATAGAAGATCATGAAGATGCTGATAATGACGAAAAGGATTTTATTTGTAGTGATTTAACGAGCGATAGCATAGAAATAACAGTTACAGCTAGTTATGAGGGTATGGATTATGAAGCTAATCTCTGGTTCACTGTTGTCTATGAAGATGATTCTGATCCAATGTATCTCGGTGCTTTAAATGAAGCTCCCAATTTGGCTGATAATAAACCTCTTATTGTTGGAGATTTCTTCTTATACATAGGTGAATATGATGGCCCGAACACTGATCCTGGAGACCAAGGCTTAGATCCCCCAGAAGCAGAAGTAAATGAATTTATATATGGGCGCATATATGAATTTACAGGAACTGATTCAAGCGACAATGATCGATGGAATGAAAGCAGAAAATCAGAACATTTTTCAAAAGCTCAGTTTGATGCATTGGAAATAGCTAAAAATTCAGATATATACATGTATTGCGCTGTTGTTGTTGCGCAGCTGGGATTGTTTCAAAATCTCATACTGCAAAAAACAATGAAAAGCACAAATTATGAAGAACAAGACGGCATACCAACTCAGGGTTTTAAGTTAGATGGAATCAATGGAAGCTTTAGTATAGTTGATATTAACTCAGTAAACGGTATTTTTGAAAATGGTACGTTTATTGGAAGTTTTATTTCAGATGGTATGAGAACTGTTGCAGAGAGTGGAGGCATAAGTATATCAACATATACAGCGCCAAAAGTTATCTGGAAATGGGATGTTATGCTTTCATTAGCCCCCGATGCGAAAGATGATACCTATAGTCATTATGATGAAAGTAGCTTTGTTTCTGTATCTGGTCAAATAAATGGCTTTTCTTTTAATGAAGCGGCAAAACTTAGCAATGAAAGATTCAGATATAGTGGTGGAGTGGGATTTAGAACGTACGGTAATATTAGCCCGGGGGACTTAATATATACTGATCTTGTAGAAACGGATAAAAGATTTGTAACGAAACTAGGAACTAATCAATATTATCAAAAAACACATGTTGACCTACTTACAAATAATAGTAAGACAGATTTCCAACTTCATCCGCAATATACAACAGATGATGGAACTTCATGGCAAGAACATCCAGACCAAATACATCATAGTAATTCTTTGCCCGGGGAGGGTGACTATAGTGGTTCCGTAGCTCATGTTCCCGGTGCTGATTATCAGAGAAATTGTTATGCGGTAAAAAATACCAGTGGTTGGTTTGGAGTAACAGAAAGAATAGATATTTCATATCACGTACTGTATACCCCGGTAAAAATTAATGGTGTGGTATTAGGTAATTCTTCTGCCGTAGAAATTCTTAATTTTAATAATAACTTGCATTACCATACAAATACAACATTTACAATTGGATCCTATAATCAAAATGACATTAATGATTATGTTTCTGGTACGGATTTTTATAATAAATTCTCTGGAATGGCTGTAAATACAACTATTATATGCAATGCAGGTGTAATAAAAGTTAACGGCACATCATATACTGTTTTTAGCATAACAAAATATAGCAATCGTATTAGTTTTGGGACAGATAAAGGGCCTATAAGCATATACAAGTTTGTTAGCGGTACACCTACAGGAGTTTATGAAAACCTACAGATAACAACAGCTATACAGGGCGTAAGCGCACCGGAAGGGGTGGAAACGAAAAATATAGTAACTAAAGACGATGGTGGAAGCTATACAATAGGGCTTGCAAACAAAAAATATCAATCTGGGTATTTTGAAAACTTGTACTCAACTGGTGTGGATGCTAGTACCATAGATACTACTGATCTTAACGCCAGTAACAATATAAACGCTAATAGCATTGATGCTGACAGTATAAATCTTGGAAATAGATCAATGTATGCTTGTAGGGCGTGGGTAAATTTTGATGGTGAACTTTCTACTGGTTTAGATAGAGAGACTGGCAACGTTTCAAGCGTTGTAGATGAAGACACTGGTGTTTACACTATTAACTTTGCAAACGATATGCCTGATAGAAACTATGCTGTATCTGGTGGTGGTTTAGAAAATGATGGAATAGATTCTGGGTATACTACATATCAATCATGTGTGGGGATAGCTGGAAGAGACGATATGTTAGTAGGTAGTTGTAAGATTACTAATGCTAATGTAGATGGTAGCACGAATGTAGATGGTGAGGTTATTACGGTAGCTTTTTTTAGATAGGAGAATCTCATGTTAGTTGTTTTTAAAAAAGGAAATAACAGTATTTCAATAATAAGACCAGTGAAAAAATATGTAGAAGAATATACTTTAGATGTTTTAGCTAAAAAAGACACACCTCCTGGACTGCCTTATTGGATAATAACAGAAGATGAAATACCTGATGATAGGATTTTTAGAAGTGCTTGGGAAATACCGGATGAATGGAGTGAGCCTGATGGATACGGTTCAGAATTTCACACATTTGAGGAGATTATTAATGCTGAAAATCAATCAGAATAAAGCAAAAGAGATTGCAAAAGAAAAAATACGTGTATGGCGTGAAAAACAATTCAAGGAAAATGATATTAAATTACAGAACGCAATTGCTGATGATGATTCTATATCAAAGCAGGAAGCAATAGAAAGAAGAGACTATTTGCGAGATCTGCCTGA
>JAGYLR010000050.1 GCA_018400895.1 bacterium | reverse complement strand
ATCTTCTTCTCTGATGTCTAGTTCTGGATCAGTTTGATCTTCATCATCAACCTCTTCATTGTCTACTGCTTCTTCTTCGTCTTCTTTGTTATCGCTCCCACTTTCATCACCGCTATCCTCTTCCTCTTCCTCATTACTGTAATTTTTAATTTTATCTTCACTTTGAGCAACGGTTTCTTCCTCTAGAATCTCAACTTCCACCTCTTGCTCTTTAACAATAACTTCATTTTCATCCCTTATTTTAACCACTATATTTCCCATTCCTTCATAGTCTTCTCCTTCTTTTTCTTTTATCCTTAGTCGGAAAGTTTTTTCTTGAGAAGGGCCTTGCACTGCATCCTCTAAATAATTAAAGGCACTCTTCCACTCTTCTTCTTTATCGTCCCATATCTCTGAAAAGCTAGAATCATCATCTGTTTCAATAGAAACTTTTACATCATAAAGAGTGTCTTCAAAATTTAATATTTCAATCTCAACATCAACTTCTTCTCCGTGCCTTATTTGTGAAGGGTGAGTAATTGTAAGTTCTTTAACTGCTGTATTTATAACATTAACAAGAAATTGTTCTGTGTAAATATCAAAAAGCAAGGCAAATTCCAATTCATCTCCATCTTCAAGATTTTTGCTATCAAAGAATGATTGAAGGATTATAAGATTACTACCATCAACCTCATAATCAACACCTTCTTCCAAATATTCTTCATTGAAAACAACTCTCTCAAGCTCTTTAGAGTCATTCCAAGTAATTCCTGTTGATATATTCGAAGGATTGTAAAGATCATAATCTTCTTTGCCTGATGATATTTCAGGGATAACTTGTAACTCAATTGCTTCTTTTTCTGTTATGTATAAATCACTAATAAAATCGTCTTTATACAATAACCCCCCTTGCCCTGTGTTCTTATTTATCCAGTGAATTTCATTTTCATTATAATCAAATGCGTAAACATACCCACCAGAAACTATAACTTTATTGAAATTGTTATCTTCTCCCGCTTCATATCTCCAATCTACTTCATTTGTTTCTAAAAACAACCTAGTAACAACTCCTTGATAATCAGCTCCGCTCCGCTCCGCAATATAAAGATATCCTTCAGATATCTTTAAATCATTCATATATCTCTTTGTGGAATAATTACCATAACTATAAATAATTTCATCATCACTAAAGTCATTACTATTAACCTTATGGACCTTTCCTCTTGTTGTCGGATTAACTCCTATATAGAAGTAATCATCATGATAGACAATTGATTCTATATTATGATAATAACTTTCTTCTTTTTCTAGATCCCCTGACTCCAAATCAATCTCTTTGAAATCACCACTAACCCCCAGATATAGTTTGTTATCATAAATTTTCATATCGTAAATTCTGTTTTCTTCACTCCAAAAAACCTCTACTTCTCCCGTATTTCTATTAATTTTATAAATATTATTATCTCTTGAAGAAGCAAAAATGTAATTATTCCAAACTAAAATATTATCAATTCTTTGACTACTTTCATCGTAAACTGATCTTATATTTCCCGTTCCCATTCTTGTTTTGTAAATATTTCCGGAAATACGATCTCCAAAATAGAAATATTCACCATCGTCAGCAGTTGAAATTATTTCTATTCCGCTATCTCCAATATCTTCAAAAAGTGCCTCCATAAAAGCAGTAATAGTAATATTGTTTATTCCAATATTTTCAAACAATAAGGATGTGCTGTTTTCTTCTGTTTCTATTTTATAAAGCTGTCCTCCATTTTCTGCATCTTTTTCAGTAAAAACAATAAATTCCTCAAATTTGATATACTGCATTGCATAAGGAGTTATTCCTTCAAGATAAATCTCTCCTTCTCCGGTGTCTTTTTCTATTCGGTGAATCTCATTTGCGTCCTTATCTAGTGCATAAATATAATTATCAACAACAATTATCTTGTAGAAATCATTCTCATCTTCTGTTTGATATGTCCACTCCTTAACTCCAGCATTTAACAGTGGACTTTTTGTGATACTTCCAACTCCATCACCAGTCCATCCTTCATTCGCTACATAAAGATAATCTTCATCAATTTCAATGTCTCTCATATGTTGATAATATCCTGTATAATTTGTTAACTCATAACTTTCAAAATCATTAATATCAATCACGTAAAGATCTTTTATTTTTGAATAGCTTTGAGAATACCCACCAGTATATATTTTGTCTCCATAGCATTTAATGGTATTAACTCTTGTTCCGTAACTTCCTTCTTGCGTTATACTTCCCGTTTCTGGATTTATCTCTTTTAAATTTTTATCAGAAGTATTAAGCCCCAAATAGATTTTATCGCCACAAATCTTCATAGATCTTAATAAGTGATCTTCTTTTCTTAATATTTCACCGTTTCCATCTTCTTTCCCTATTTTGTGAACCGTTTTATCAGCCGATGCAGTAATTACATAATCATCCCACAAAGCAATATCAATCACTTCTCTTGTATGGCCGTAATATATCCACTCAACTTCTCCTGTTTCCATATCTACTTTATAGACTTCGTGGCTATTTTTTTCGCCAAAATAATAGTAATCATCATCACTAGTAATTGAAACAAGAACAACTTCTGAAGAAAATGGATTTCCTTCTTCCTCTTGTTTTTCTAAATCAATTCTATGAACCATTCCACTATTGTTTTCATCTCTTCCAACATAAATCAGGCTCAAGTCTTCATTAATTAAAATTTCATCATCATATCCTCCACCACCTTTTCCCTCACCATTATCGTCTCCATTTCCATCATCACCGTTTTCATCACCACTATTTTCTTCATCAGCGCCATCATCTTCTCCGCTTCCATCATCAAAACAACTATCTGGAGCCTCAACGTATGCAAGTCCTTGGCTTTTAATATCATTTAGTTTTGAATCTCCAATCCCGCTAACATTAATTAAGTCATCAAGAGAGCAAAAAGGAGTATCAGTACGATAATCAATAATGTTTTGTGCTATTACTTCTCCAACTCCATCAAGAAGCTCTAAATGTTCTTTGTTTGCCGAGTTTATTTCAACACTTGTCACTTCTTCGTCATTTTCGTCTTCTTCATCTTCTTCGTCATCGCTGTCGTCAGGGGGTGGGGATGATCCTCCGCCC
>JAGYLR010000005.1 GCA_018400895.1 bacterium | reverse complement strand
ATACCACTATCAGATTCTGAGAATACATTTACATTATATCTCTTAGCAATACTAAACCGTAGTTTAATATTATCTTCGAGGTGATAAAATAGTTGTTCTGTTATTAATACATCATTTAAGTTGTATTCTAATATGAGATCAATTTCTTCATTTTTTATTTCCTGATCCCAAGGAATTGGTAAGTCTTGTAATTTTGGCCATTTTAGTGAAACTCCTATTAGCTTTAATGATTTTCGGTAAAATCCTATCTTCATTAAATCTAGGAACCTGAAAGGCAGATTATATTTGTAGTCATTTACATTGTTCTCAACAAGCTGTCTTGCTAAGAAGTATATGCTCCATGCTACATTATCTGCACTGTCCATTGTTAAGTCAAAATACTTAGTGTGTATATAACTAAGTATTTGATTATCGAAATTGAATGAATTGTATCCCACTAACCATTTGTCAGAATCATTAATAAAAGCATGTAATTCATCTAAGTCATTTCTACTTTCATGAATGACAAATACTTTTATTTCTTTTGTTTTTACATTCTTAAATGTAGCAGAGAAGAAATTAGAATATGTCTCTAAATCATATGTCCAAATCATCTTATTTATTTAAATTAAAAACAGAATGAGCACGGACACTTGCAACCACTACACCCGTTAATTTTTTTATAGTGGTACACTCATTCTGTTTGACTACTTTACTGTCTGTTATCCGTTTAGCCTGTAGGTTTAAGTATCGCACTTAAACGAGGAATCGCTCCTACCTTCTACGCTTTATTGGTTTCGAGTATGTAGTTATTGTAGATAGAGTAGCTTTTACAACCTTATTATAAGTGTAATTAAGGTACTCTAATCCTTTATACACAATCTTAGTTGCGTATTCTTTTCCGATAGTAATACCCTTTTCATTGATGATTGGTTTCATCACTGGTACAACATCTACTATCTGCATTTTACCTGTTTTGGAATCTCTTTCCCATATATTTTTCTGTATAGGAACTTCCTCATAAACAGGGCGGAAAGTTTTCCTTTTTGTTGATACTGATAATCGATTTCCTTTATCATCTATGGCATAGCCATTCTTATCAACATTCTTTAATTTTCTGTCATAAACAGTCTGTAAGGTAGCACCAGTATAACCAGTGCCCTTTTTAGGCTCTTTATAGCGCCGTGAGCGCCTTAACTCGTATTGAGGGGGGTTAGGCCCTTGTTTAGGTACTAAAGTGGCTAGAAACGCCTTATATGCAGTTTTAGAAGTATATTCAAATACTCCTTTATTCACAAGTACTTTAGCATCCTTTTGCTTAATACGAAATACTTCTCCAGCAGATGCTTTCAAGAAACCTTTTTTAGATTTGACGCATACTAATTTTGTCTCCTCCATTAGTGTACGATTCTCCTCCTCCTTTTGTTTCATGTAATCTACCTTTTCTTTAAATTTCTTTTGTTCTTTAAAGAATCGTTTTACTTCGTATTGTATCCTCTTTTCGAGTTTCTCTTTTTTAAGTCGTTGTTGTTCTTTAACATAGTCTGAGAGTTCATCGTTAGCCTTCTTTTCACTCCATCTCGGACTTTGTTGTTTTGGTTGTTTTTTTAGCAACTTACGTTGTCTGGGTGTTAGAGTGATTGCCTCTCCACTAACATTTTGATTCCTTTTTAATATTTTCTTTTCTTTACGAGGAATCTTTACTTTTGGTTTAGAAGTGTTGGTGGTAGTATTTGCACCAATGATGTGATTATTTTTAATATCACTTTCCAATCCTCCGCCTGGTATAGTTTTATCAGGCCATTTCTCTAACTGAGGATTTTTTGTTTCACTTTTTTGCATAAAGTTTTTTGATATTTTATCAAAGTTTGTAATAGGTTTTGTGTACATTCCTTTCAAGTACTTATATAGGACATTAGTAGGGGGTACCCGTCGTGGTCGATCTAAATCTAACAAATACCTGAAATCCGACAATAAGACTTCACCTTTCATTTCTTTGTTAAACCATTTTTTGTACAAGTCACTTTGATATTTAGCACGTAAACAATCTTCACTGACACCATTGATATATACTAATGGATTGAGTGCCATTTTACGAGCTAGGACTACTACGTTAAGATCATTGAATTGAAACTCCAACGGGCCTTGTTGCAACATTGCCTTGATTTTCTCTGTTTCAATAAAATTCTTAATACGTATTTTTCTATTTGATTTCATTTCTCTCATATGATCTTTTCTTGCTATTCCCCAAGGAGATTTCCATTTACCATAACGGTAATAGGAACAGCGATTGTAAGATAAATACTCGTATTCATACTCTAAACCATTGTATATATCTTCCAAAGAAGGACTATAGTTATATAGTTTATAATATAGAATACGAGCATTTGCCTCTAGTGATTGTTGATTACTCATACAATTCTATATATTGAACAAAATCTTCCTCTTCTTGAAGAATGATCTTTTCTTCTTTCCTTGCACTCAAACCAACTTCTTTAAGTGCAGTTTCAAGATCTTCAATACGAGCAATATAATATTCCTTTTTCAAATAAGGTCTTGCTCTGTTCAGTTCATTGAGTCTCGCTCTGATATCAATGATTTTATTTCGTCTGGCTTTCGCCCTTGCTGTATTCATTTTGATTTATTTTTTTCGTTGATTAACTGATTTCTGTTGTTTTCATATTGTCCAGTCCAGGCCATAAAGTTGGCAATCACTCCCTTTTCTTTGTTTAGGATAAATCCTTCTCCTCCTGGTACAGCATCAGTAAATAAGTTTTCTGTATGCCATTTATCTACAGGAGATAAAGCAGTAATTTGTCGAAGTACTACTCCGCCCATTGTGTAGACAGGATACATTTTGACAACTTGTTTTTTGTGTTGGTCACCATGATGCCATTCTCTGAATGTAGATTCTGCCCATTCTTGTGGAAAAGCTTGAGCTAATTCATTTACCCAATTACTTTGACGATTAGTAATTCTATGAGTATACCCAATTAGAGTCTTACCCCAAAGAAATCGTTTGTGGATTTGTTTACCTCTCGGTGGTAAATCTAAGTCTACAGTTACAAGAGGATCATTTCTAAAGTATTGAGCTAAAGAAAAACACAACATATATGATGCAAAATGATCATGGTTACCAGGTGACCATATAATATGTACTCTGGAGAACTTTCTCAATTTTAATATAGTTTCTACAACTACATAAAATATTACATCATTTACTTTTGTGATTCTACCATCAACATCGAGTGTGTGTGAGCCTTTTGTAGTATGTCCTTCCATATTATCAACATGATATATATCTTGTCCTAATGGCAGAATACATACTTCTGGTTTATAGGGAATGGCTTGATTAATCAATTCATCACAAATATATTGATAATCATCTCTAGCTATTTTAAGGTCATAGTTTCTATAACCAGTTTCAATTTCGGCAGCTAGTTTTCCGAAATGTGCGTCAAACGTTGACAGTTCGAATGCATTACCACTACCTGGGTCAAATATAGGCTTGCGCCTAGTATAAGGAAAAGCAGGCATACTGGTAATAATGTTTTTGAAGGATTCAAGAATGTCGCTCTCAATTGGTTTACGTTTGAAAGTAATCTCAATTGAATTATTCTTATTATTGTTTACCATAAATTCAGGATATCTTTTTCCATATCCTTCCATATACTGGTTTTCTCCTTCACGAGTCCATTTTAGTTGTTGATCTCGTTTAATGGCACTTGTGTCCCAAGAGCCCTTTTTTACTCGAAATGAATCAACATAATAGATATTCATGTCAATTCCCTGTTCTTCAATAATTTGTTCAATTATTTTAGAACCTTTATCTTCAGTGAAGTTTGTTTTGATTATTTTCTTTTCTTCCATTTTTTTGATTATTTTTAACATGGCCATCTGCAGTAGCTCCTAATAGTCGTTCTATAAACATAGATATTTTCACACCTAGTATAGATCCTGCAACAGTACCTGTTACATAGAAAAAGATCATATTTAGATCAAATTCTGTTTTCATTAACTCTTTAAAAGTTAAGAAGTACAAACTATTAGATAATACAGCTGCAATGAGATGATAACTAATATTGTCTCTATTTCTACTTCTTGAAACAAGAGAGAAGCTTATGTTTTGAACAAAAGCGAGACCAAGAATTGTTAAACCGTTTAATAGCATTTTCTTTTTTTGATTCGTAAATAATAATAATAGGTTTCTCCCACCAACATTCATCTGGTAATCTCATGTCAAGTATCTTTTGACATTCTTCCTTAGTACCAGGACAGTACGAAAGGTGTAGATTAAGTATCCTATTTTCCATCTCCAACAATGTTTCCATATCGTTATCTATGAGGGATAGTAGGGTCTTTGTCTGATTTACAGATCTATTGGTTGCATTTGTGATAATTTCAATTACTTCTGGTTTCATTTGATTTAAGTTAAGTAAAAGAATAAGGGTGTACTCCAGCCAAGAATACACCCTTTTCAATGATACGCACGTGTGTAATTAGATTACACAAGTATCGTTATTACAGAATAATTCAGGTTTAGAATCTTCTTTAATACCGTTGAATTTGAGTTCCTTTATCTTTTCAACAGTTTTATCGTAAATATCTTTAGTAATTTCTTCATATGGCATTTGTTGGTAACTTGCTTTTTCAAGTTTTGGTAAGAAACTAATACCTTTTAATCTGTATTGGAAGTAATTTAATGCATGGGATATTTGATCACGTTCATGTTTGTTAAATGTAACAGTGCATGATACTTGATTGTCTGCCCAATGTTCTTGTAAGAATGCAGCTAATGAGAGTTGCTCCCACATACTTACTTGTGAGATAGTACGGACTCCTTCTATAGCAACTGGTATTTCTACTACCATTGTGTTATTAGGATCAGTAACATCTGGTTCAATTTTATATCCTGCTTTCTTTATATACTCTAATAAATCAGAATTGGTTGCAATTCGCATTCGTCTGATATAATAGTTACTTTCAGGATAGTGCATACCTGGTGTCACACCTGGTAATAAACTGACTGTGCCAGATGGTTTAATAGAAGTGGTTTTAATACTCCTAGGTACTGCAAACCATTCACTATATACTTCATCATAGTATTGAATAGTTTCGTATCCTTCTTCCATCCAAGCTTTCAATTCTTTGAGTCCTTTAGTATCTATAAACTGAGCTATACCACTCATAGATGTACCAATTCGTCGATTACGTAATTGTACTCTATTTGTTTCAACCCAATGTGTAGTACCTAGAGTAACTGTTTTTGCGTACATATATGCAAATTTCAAAGTACGCATAAAGTCATTTATATTATCATGTCTAGTGGGAAATGTTTCTACAAGGCAACACATTTCATATGATTCTAAAGATTGTTCCAAACAGGGGTTTCCGCCCATAACTTTTAAATCTCCAAATCGTTTACTGTCACCTATATTCTCACCCATTCTACCATTCAGTCGCATATTATCTAGCCAAGCATATCCTGGTTCACCATTTAAAGCAGTTTGCTTTGCTACTTCAGTGTAATCCATACCTACTTTTGCGAATATACTATTGTTAGATGCCCAACCATGGCTAGCTCGTTCAGTACGAGTACCTTTGAATGATTGTGTTGTATCATCCCAATGATAGTCTTTTAGTTTTAAGTAGTCTTCATCAGTAGGATCTCCAAACACTATTTGAGCAGTGCGTCTAACATTACCTGCTACAACACATACCCCTATTAAATTCATAAGGTCTACTATGTCTTGTATAGTAATAAGACTACCTACTCTTTTCATCAAGAGTTCCTTGATTTGAGAATGTAATTTCTTTAGTGGTTCTGGTCCACTAGATTTGCCTCCAAAAGTCTTTATAATAGCTCCTTTTGGTCTAAGTAAACTGTAATCAAACTCAGGAAAAGAATCACCCTTGAAAAAGGCATTTAGAGCCATTTTAAGCGACTCTACCCACCCCTCCCTAGTGTCGGGTATCTTGAACTTAGTTATGCTCTTATTCGGGCTTAAAATGCGTAATTTAGAGGCCCCTTTGACGTCGAAGCCAACACCTACTCCAAGCATGCTAAAATCCATCATAAATTCGAATGGTTTTGACAGGTCTTCATCAAGATTTTGAGTTGATACAAATGAACAGTTATTGAGTGCAATAAATAGATTTTTCTTATCTATTATATCTGTACCCATTGCCCATAGACCCCTACCTGGTGGTAAGAATTTCATATTGAACATTCTATCATACATTTCTTGTGCAGAATCATGAGCTTTCTCTTCATCCCAACCAAGTGCGTGTTGTGTGATGTGCCTTTTTTGTATAGTATAAGTACCCTCTACGACTCTACGTATAGTCTCATACCATTTTTCATTTGAACCATTTTCTTTTAGTCTAGAATAAGTTCGTAGATATACTATTTTACCTAACCCATTGAATCCAAAAGGTGGTTCTATTTTGGAATACTGTTTTACAAATTTATCATCTAATTTAAATTCCATATATATTAAGGATAAAAGAGGGGAGAACTAAGTCCTCCCCGTCTTTGTTATACAATAATGTTCAGATTTAGACTTTCGTCTATTTCTATGGAAACGGTTTTGGTTATGTTAAAATTAGATAACTTTGTTTGTAAAGCGGTGATTTCCGTTTCTATTGATCTTCTCCTAGTAAGAATATCCTCCTGAGACAATTGGTATGTCTCTTCCTTTTTACCAGCTGCCTGGTACAAAGTATGATAGAATTTCTTACGCCGTTGGAGATTAGACAACTTGTAAATATAATAGTTATTAGTCTTTCTGTCAGAGTGTTTACTCTTGTTAGCAGTCTGAATAACTTCTTTCACAATTATTAATTGTTCTTGATATTTATCAAGTTTCTCTAATAACACATCGATTTTAATATCAGTGCTGTTATAGCCAACGATACTCTTTTCAGTTTGCTCAATGAGTTCTTCAAGATCATTTCTTAGTTGAAGCACAGCTCTAAGCTGTAGCTTTCTCTTTGTCATTTTATTTGATTTGGAATATTTAGAAATGGCCTGTCACATTTCTATGGTGATACATACCAAGCCTTCTTGTTTGTTCCAAAGCAATCAAAACGTTTTGATATTCCTTAAAGCTCCTTTCTTCTTTTACTTTGTAGCTAAAGAATAAAGGGTCTATAGGATTATCATTTTTTATAACTTCATAATGTAGATGTGGTCCAGTACTTAGACCGGTTGTTCCTAGAAAACCAATTTGATCTCCTCTCTTCACTTTATCTCCTTCTCTTACATTAATCTCGTTTAAATGCGCATACCTGGTCTCATAACCATTTGCATGTTTAATTAACACGAAGTTACCATACCCAAAAGGGTGATAAGCAACTTTAGTTACAATACCATCCGCAGTGCTATATATATCAGCACCTAGACTGCCAGCTAAATCAATACCATTGTGCATGGCCCTTACTTTAAGTATAGGATGTTTACGGTAACCGTAGTCACTCGATAACCTTGATATATCTGACATATTCATTGGGGAATGTATAGGAATACTATCCCAATGTAGGTATGCTTCATTTGCAGTTTCTCCTGTATTGATAGATAAAACTTCGATAAGATCGTTACGTTTGTTAATATATTCTATCAATGCTTGGTCTATTTCCATCATGGTAGCTGTGCTAACATTACTGGTATATAAACCAAAAAGAAGAAAAAGCATAGTCAGCACTTTCTTCATATATAAAAATTTAGTTCAACATAGGCCATAGTTTTACCTATGGCTTTAACTTTACCCTTATACGAAAGTTTTGATATAATGTTACATTATGTTGATTGCTTTGCGTCTAACTTTAGTTTCCACTAAGGTGTACTTACGCTCAATACCACATGAAGGTATTAGACGAAATTGAGCAGACACCTGGATTGCTCCAGATGCCATACCGTAAAAATGTTAGTCGCTAAATTGATTAACTACAATTAAGTAGTAGTAAAAATAAGTTTCCTTTTGAATACTATATCTTGCAAATCAACTGATATACGAGTAATAGCAACAGGGAGGAAGTTTTTCATTCTATTAATTTCATTGACCATTCGTCTCGATATTCTGTCTTTTTGGGTGCCTTGCACCGTACGGATAAGATCCTTTGCTTTAACAGATGAGAGGGGTTTAATAGAAGGAAGGTAATTATGTTTTTTCAGAAAGATCAATTCATTGTTTGTATTGATAACTATATCTGGCATATCTACACAATGCTTGTTATACTGTGTCCAAACATATTCACAAATATCGAACATGGGGTTGTAAAGCCTCATAGAAAGAATATTTGAAATATCTTGGTTAAATAGTCTGACATAGTTTAATCCATCTTGTTTGTTTGCTGTAAATTCAGCAATTTTGATGGGTAATACTCCAATGAGAAGATCTGTGATGTTTGTTTGTACTCTCTTTAATGAATACCACTTTCGTTTGAAAGTAATAATACCTGAGTTGGATACTCTTACATATCCAACTTCAGGCATTAAAGTAAGTACCATCTCCTTAACCCGTTGCTTAACAACAGGTGTTATATTTATAAGTCTTATCATCCTGATGATAATTTTATGATTTCATTGAGAAATTGATACTCAAACGGTATTGAAATACGAAGAATGGCACAAAAGAGAATATACAGTGCCACAAGGAATGCTGTTAACAAACCTAACTGTATAAGTCTTTCCTGCCAATCAATCAGTAAATTTCGAGTTACGGCCCACCATGAAACTATTACTATAAACGTAAGTATAGCATAGGATAGTTTCAATCGGTTGTGCCGTTGTATCGTTTGTTTGATATTTGATTCAATTATTATAGGAGATAAGTCGTATCTTCGACTTAAGTAGTCCATTGCGGACTCATACCTCCTTTCTTGGTCCTGTTGCATAACGTCCTTTGCTTCATCTAAGAACTGCAAGACTGCTACGGATAGCGAATCTCGTTCTTTGAAGTAAGTAGTTATCGCTTCAGAAGTTCGTTCATCTGATATAATGACACGAGGGTTCTGAAATTTAACCTCAAGCGTTGTACTGTCTCTACCTGATTTGTATACTGTCTGTTCTTCTGGACCATTAGAAAAACTAGATGTAAACAGGAATCCTAAGAGAAATACAACAGATAATAACATCCTTTTCATGTTACTACCAACGTTTGTTGTCAAGTTGCTCCTTCAAGAAGTCAACTACTTTTTGTTTCTTCGCAACGATATCCATTGCTTTCTGCAGTTCTACCTCAGTAAGAACCTCAGCAATAGCATATGCATCTTCCTCATTTGCCAGGAATACCTCTTCCAATTGAACCATTTTTCCATGGGTCATAGGAACATCAATGCGACCATTGACTGTGATATATCCTTCCCTTTGATTTTTGTCAAGGGAGTCCACTACAGTGGACTGTACTGCGATGCACCTTGCATCATCATCTCCGAGTTGTTTCACTTGATCATCGACTGGTACAATCCTGAAACCATAGACCTTACTGTCGATAGTAAGTTCTCTTGGATTCACACAAGGTACTTCAAATGCTACGTTCCTGAGGTCAGAAGCATTCATTGCAGCAGAATGGACTGCTTCAATATTCAATGATACATTGATTTCGAGATTTTTTTCTTCTTTCATTTTGATTGATTTTTGATTGTTAATAAAAATTAATAGGTAATTGAGAATTCCTCCTCAATTTTCTTTATGTGTTTTAACACCCTATGATCAGTAATTTGATTTTTGAAGATAGGAAGTGTAGTTTCAATAGAATCATAATCAAATTCCATTTCAATCCACATAAAAGTAAGGGGATCGCTTTGCTTACCCCAATAATTCCTAGGTAGTCTGTTTCGGCTTGTATCCCAGACATCCTTAAAGGGTCTTAAAATGACTTGTTTTTTTCTTTCCCAGTAATATGGGAAGGGATTTAGTAATTTGTAACCAAATACACTAAACTGTTTAAATCTTTCTTCAAGGACATCATAAACCAATTTAACACCACCCACTTTCGGATCTTTGAGAACAACTCTGTTTTTTATGACAGGTACATCCTTTTTTATCAGTTTATATGTTTTCTTTGTAATCATTTCTTTAGATTTAAAAATGAATGTTGAAGCAAGGGGTGGGTACTTATGGGAACATGACAACTACTATTGTTGCCGTAAACCTCATCGTTTACCCTAATGTTTTAGTCCGTATAGTTTTCACACTATATCACTATATATCCTTCAGCAACGGTTAAGTACACTTAGGTGTATTAGTATGACAGGTTTCCGTACGTCACCCCACATATGCTTCTTGTTGTTCTTTTTTATCCCGAGTTATAGACTTCAATGGGATGTCTTATTATTGTTATAATTTATGCTAATTTTAAGCTTATCGATATACGATTGTTATAATAAATAATATCACATATACATAATAGTGCTATTTACCTGCTTTTCACACAGGATCTACTCCTTACCTTATTATGTTAATTTAGATAACATTGGAGAATTTAAGACAAGGTGGACTTCGAGTCTAATGAGAACTCTAACGAGCTCTTTTCGAACTTCACACATGTATTACTTTTATGTAAATAAAACTTATTCTTTGTAGACTCATGACCCCTACTACAATCTAGGGTGATCATCCTATTTTCCGACAACCTGATTGCCCAGGTTGCCCCGAGCGATCTGTACCGCAAAATAGACTGAGACAGACTTGTTAGTTATGATGCATCACGGCATATATTCTGGTTTCAAGTGTTGATGATTAGTACCATTACCAATACAATATTATAAAGCAGAGACATATACTTGCACGGTGGGATTGGCCCACGAAGCCACATGTCCAATACTAGTATTATATTAATCTGGCTAATTCATAATATAATAGGTTCAAGACTTTTTTGGCACCCTGGTTACGGCAGGGCTTCTTTGTAGCATATCTGTACAGTTGTTGTTGCAGACAGATATACCCTTGAATACGATGGTGTAAGTTTACTTTATAAACAACAAAATAATGGATTTTTTGAGCATTTTACTGTTGTCCCTTATATCGACATCACTTTAAACGTCTTGATGCTTATTTCCTTGCTAAATTCAAGGGATATAAGGATTAAGTCCAGGTTTCTATCAACCGACTATACACTTGAACGATAGTCGTAGCCTTCTACTATTGGGTTCTCGTCAGTAGTCAACGCCACTACGTTGCTTTCAGCCCAAGCTCCCGCTTGTAGTAGTATAAGGAAACGTATCTCCTTCGACTTCAAAAGTTTCCTCATAAATTCATTAGTAATATTAAATAAAACCTTATGATTATATACAAGTTCTAAATCTCTCTCCCCGTATGGAGACGGTAAGGAGTCACACCTTACTTAGTCAATAGTTCTTAGTTGCCTTATTTTTCTTCGGTATCTTTATTGAGGATTGATTTTTAACCAGGGAATCTCACCCTTTGCGATACTCATAATGTTATTAACAAAAGACATGTTAAGACAGTACATCACTATCTTATTGTGCAACAGGTTTGATCTAGTCTATTCGCTTCCATGCATGTTTCCACGACATAGACCATCTGATCATCTGACCTCAGATGTTACCTCAATAACGTTATTACCCTTCATGAGTTCATCCTACTCCATATAGGCGAATCGTAATCAGTTAGGTGGCTTAGACCTAGTAATAACGAATATTGGTGTTGTAAGGGCCGAAGCCCCTACATAACCAATTAAATTCGATATGTCCAAGATAATGGTTTATCATCAAATGATCGAGCAATTATCTTATCTGGCCCATCTGTAATCATCATGACATCAGAAGCAAGTTCTTTGCCATATGTCATATTGAATGTAGCCAAAAGATCTTCAAACATTTTTGTCAAACCTATGTATCCTAAACGATTATTTTCTGCTAAGTGAATATCCGGTTCAATTAACAATACCATTTTATTTTCATGAGGATGTCGTGCAAATACACATGTTTTGATATGTGAATATCCTCTAAGTTCTTTTTCAAATAAATCATATGGAATTCCTCCAAAACGATTTGATCTTCTACCATTGAAAAATAAAACAGGTTTTTTGTTAAAATACTTTACAGAAATATCGTCGTTAGTGATAAACATATCTTCTCTTGGACGAGTCTTATATGTTTCAAGATCTCTGTAATATCCATTACTCAAATGACTTGATATTATCTTTGTTTCATTTGAATTTGAATGAATTTCTATAGAGGGGAAAGCATAACCAATACAATGTGGTTTGGTTAAAAACTTTTCATCAAGAGGATTATATGCAATTGCATGATTGTGTTCTTCATCACCAAATGTGATAACTACATTCTTTCTTTTTGCAAGTAATTCAGTGATTGTATTAGGTATTTCACCATTTAATATCGTCATCTTTTCAGATGGATGTATTGCTTTTTTCAAAATACAATACTTGATCCTTTTTTCGAATAACTTAAATGTTACAGAATTAAGGAATTGATATTTCTTGGTTTGAAACACATAAGATACATTATACTTCCACCATTCCATAAAAGATGAAGTTGTGAAAATATGATGACTTACTCGCATGAAATAAGAAGTACACAATTTACTACCACTTAAAAATAGATTAAGAACAGCAATTGCATGAAATTTATCAATGCTATCAGTAGGTGCTGATACATAATCTGTATCTGCAAATTCTAATTCATTAGATACATTTGCTACAGCAGACATGATGCTGTCATGGTCATGTATTACAATATTTTGACTAGATTTTGCTACACCAGAAGTAAGTGTATACACATGTCCTGATGTTCTAGTTTTATCCAATGTATTTACAAGAGTAGACATTGCATGGTCTGTATCAATTACATCTAATTGATCAACAATCTTTGCAACACTATAAATAGTATTAGCAACAGTTGTTCTTACTGATGCATCTTCGAGTTTGTCAAGATTGATGATGCCTTTTAAAAATGGTGTTTTCTTAAAGTACATTCTTTCTCTGACGTCTCTGTTTTTCTGAGTATCAATAAATGCCAAATTTACATGTAATTTATTGATATAGTAGGGTAGCAAGGCAATATCCATTTTATTTGGATATATGAACAAGCCTACTCCTTTGAGTAGACATGCATAATATGTAGCCATCCAGTTCTCATTCACTTCACCTGATAACAAAACAATGTTTTTAGAATCAAATTCAAGTGAATCAAGAAGTAGATATGTTGCATATGTCTTTTTAAACAGGGTATCATAAGAGATATTGTCTATGACAAATGCATACTTATTATCGTAGAATGTTTCTAAGATTTTTTGTTGTAAAGTTGTCATATTATTATTTCTTTGATTCTTAATCCTGTTGGAGATAGCTGATATATTTGACAATCTGACCAAGTTGGCTCTATTGCTATCAAATATTCATTTGGTTTGACATCGTCAATAAACTTAGGAAAGTTTCTTATTTTTATTGACATAAGAGGTTTGTCTACTTCACCTTCATTAGTGAGAATAGATACTTCGAACCAAGAATATCGATGTTCACGAATGAACTGTAATATTCTTTTTTTGAGATTATCAATTGCAACTTGTTTAGAAAGAACAAGCCGCCCTGAAGTAAAATTTTCAAGGCTGGCTACTCTTTCATAAAATAGTGAATTGAAATGTCTCTGACTTGATGGCTCCAAAGAAGGAGCATTTGCTTTGATATTCATGTTTTTGATTTGTTTCAATTGATTTCTTCAAAAGAAACATTTTCTGGAACCTGAGTAGGCTCATATTTGTTTCTTTTAAATAATTCTTTTTCCCAGTCTTCTGCTGGTCGCAAATCAGATCTAAGTTCTACAAAACATTTTGTATTGTTACAAGTTTGAGGAAGTTTTGAATTCTTCGGTGCTTTACACAATATTTCTTGTTCTGCATGTTTTGAATAAAATCTGTTTATGTGTTTTGCAACTTGATCACAGACTCGACCTGGTTTTGCTAATACTTTAGTAATAGTATTTGGTTTATTGCCCCAAGCTTCACCTTCTTTTACTACTACTATCATTCCTTTCTTGATCTGATTTTGTTTCATTTTGTTTGATTTTTCTAATTGCATGAGTTAATGATACATTCCTTTTCGTTGCACTTTCAATCTGTGTAAGATATGCTTTAATTTCATTGAATTCAAAGATCATACCTGGTTCAATTTTGATTTTAGAATCAGTTACACCTTTGTATTCTCCTAATATTAAAACACCTACAATGTGATTGGAGTGAGAATTTTTGTAGAAAAACACATATCCATCTTGTAGTTCTTTACTACTAAAATAAAACTTGTCTTCAGCATAGAACGTATATATAGTACTTTTTTTATTCATAGCAAAGATCTGTTTTAGATATCTTGATATGTCCATTTTGAATTCGTCAATACGATTCAATAACTCCTTTTCAAGCTCTTTTAAATATCCTTGGCTTGGCAAAAGAGGTAACGTTCTGTTTACGAAGAATTGAGTTTGTCTGTTTAATAATAGAGCAGCTTTTAAATGAATAATGTTTTTAGATCGTAAAACACAAGCTTCTGTTAGCGACCGTTCTGGGTTTTTGCCTTTTTCTCCCATTTTTTTCTTTTTTAATTGTTTTTGATTTTGAATTTCTCATTGGTTCAATGTCAGGCATTTCTATACATTCATCCAATTTTGTGATATTTAGTTTCATTGTCATTTGATTTAAAAAATACCCTGGTGCCTATACTAGATCCTTGGGGGAGGAAATAGTATATTAAAACCAGCGTGTCCATGAATAAGAATAGGATATGATTTCTTACAATAGACAGTTTGATTCATATAAACACCAGGGCTTAAATTACTTAATTACTTTTTATGTTTTTCGACACGAGTTTTTGCAGCATTAATCATGTCATGAATGTCTTTTTCAGGCATCTTAGAGATTTTTCTGGTATGTTTTCCAGTACCAAATTTGATTGCATTTATCATGTTCTTTCTTGCTTCTTGAGTATCTTCATGGTTCTTAACTACTTCATCAAGAGCTCTTTTGAAAGATTTAGGTGAACTTGCGTTCATCACTTCATTTAAATGCTCAGGTACTTTTACATCCTCAGTTTCTTTTTTTGGTTCTTCCTTTTTCTTCTCTTCAACAGGAGCAGTAGGATCACTGAGTACTTTTGAATTGTACCATTCCGTTATTTGTTCAACAGTCCAATCTTTAGCGGATTCAATTTTACCCAAAGGCATTACTTCAAGTGCTAAGGCAAGACCAACTCTCCAATCATCTTTATCTTTATAAGATACACATGCATTAAACAAATCATCTAATGATGTAGTTTCTTTAAGCTTTTCCCATTCTTCGGGATGAATCTGAGAGAATTTTTCTTGAACAAAAGTTTGTTTCTTTTCTCCAACTTTCGCAACTCTTTCCTTATGTGCCTTGTACTTTTCAGGACAAACAGTTTCAGCAAGAGCCATGATTTCTTTATGGATTTCAGATAACTTTTTAGGTTCACCCATTTTGTTGTAGACATCTTTTGCAGCTTTGATAACTTGCATCAAAGACATTTTCTCATCTTTAAGCATTTTATCAATAGCATCTTTACCTGCTTCTTCAGACATAAGTGGTTCAGTTTCCTTCTTTTCTGCGAAACCAAATAAAGCATCTACCATGTTTGGAATAACATTAGCATCCTGATACATTGCTTTATCATCAGATTGATCTTCGAGTCTCCTATTGAGTATATTCTTTGTAACCCAATCAACCATTTCCTCTTTGGTTTTACCAGCTTTCACAAGTTTGTTCCCTTCTTCTTGAAGTTGAGAAAAACTGTAAACTCTAACATCACCATCATCAAAAGTATCTGGTTTAGTATATTCAACAGCATGTAGTTTTGCATACATTGCTTTCAAATAATCTTTGAGTTTCTTACTCTTTGGTTCGAAATACTCAACAGTGGTGTCTTTGTGATCAGGATCTGAATGAGCATCAATTACAACACCATTCTCCAATATATCTTGAATGAAAGAATCATCAAAAAGATTACGGATATCATCAAATGCTTTCAGTTTTTCTTCAAAACCAGATTTCAAGATAGTTATTCTTCTATCTGTACTTTCTGATTCTTCTTTCTTTTCAACTGAAACACTACCGTTCTCTTTTTGAGTTTCAAGAGTTGTATCTTCTTTAGACAATTTTTCATAGATATCATGGACATACTTCTCAAAGTCACCTTTGTTCTTTATTTCCACTTTATATCCATTGTCTTCATTTTCAAGAGTCCTAAAAGTACCATCAGGCTTAAGAATAAGATCGATGTGCTCTTTTATGAAATCTTCTTCAGATACACTATTTTCAAATGCTGCTTGACAAAGAATGGCCATATTCTTTTGATCATAAGTATGAATAGCATTCTGCTTATCATTCTCTTCAACTTCAATGATCTTCTTTATTACATAATCAAATACATGATTATCAGTATATAGTTCCATTTCAAATGGATCCCATTTTACTGTCTTACCAGAAAGATGTTCAGCACAAAGTGTTTGCTTTTCTTCAAGGGACTTTTCAGTATCTTTTAGTATAGCAACAAAATCATCATAAGATAATTCAGCTTGTGTTAATCCTTCAGGAAAGAATAATTTAGGAGTACCAAGAACAGTCAAGTGATCAACTTTGTTAAATTCATCACCGGCATTCTTAATTGCTTTAACCCATTTTTGGATTTGCTTTTCATCATATCCACGATTTGAGAAGAAGATAGGTAATATAGCATCTGCAACTTCTTTATCTTCAGAACCTTTATTGATAAGTTGCAAATATCTTTCTGCAAATATATTCAATGCTTTGGTTTCTTCAGTTAAACCAGTGGCTGGTATGCTATAACCCACAAGACGATCTCTGTCGAACATAGGAATACCTGCACCAAAACCAGTACCAACATAAGTTGGAGCAAATTTACCTACTACAGCATACTGTCCTTTTTCTGTATCAGATAATTTGTCATCTTTTTCAGGAGTTCTCTTAAGTTCACCTTTTTGAATTGAACCTAAATATCCTTTCAAAGCACGCATTTTGGTAAGAGGAATAATTTCTTGTTTTGTCTCTTTTTCCTCTTTCTTTTCTTCAGCTGGTTTGATATCTGAATTGTCTTTTGTTGAAGCAACTTTTTCTTCAACAAATTTGGCAGCTTTTTCAGCTTGTCCAATAGCAATACTGATATCTTTTACCCAAGAAAGAATCTTTTTGTCTTCCCATTTTACAGGTTTTTGTTTATCCTTTTTGGGGATATAATTACCTGTTCCAAGGAATTCTTTAGCATATTCAAATGCTTTTTCAGATCCATTTTCTTCTTTAAGAAGAGATTTACAGTTATCCGATATCTCCTTAAATTCAGGAGTAGCAGAAGTTTCTGTTTTTTTTTCTTCAGATTTGGTTTCAACTTTGGCTTCAGTTTTTGGTTCAGCTTTTTGTTGTTTACCGGCAGGAGAGTCAGGATCAGGTTTCATTTGAACTACTTTTGGATCTTTCTTTGTTTCAGATTGTTTTGGTTCTTGTTTTTCAGGTCCCATTTTCACAGGTTCTTTTTCACCAGAGCCTGTATCTGCTGATTTCAAATCAAGAGGCGAAGAATTTATACCCAAATAATTCTTCGTAAGTTCAACTCTGTCTAAGAGAATTGCAAGAATGTCTGCTTGTGCTAATCTAAGCACAGCTTGTTGATCTTCAGGTCTTTTCCCTTTTAGTTCTTCAAGGAAATCATAAAGATCAATGGCATCTTTTGTATCTCTAAACATAGCCTGAGAGATAGAGTATTGGTCTGTTTCACCCATATTTTTAAAACGCTCTTCGTATGAGAGCTTTTTTGCTGTATTCATTTTGCTTGATTTTGTTTTTTGATGTGAATTACTGTCGATTTTTAAATCGTTTAACGTATCTGGATTGTACAATGAAGGTGTACTAATTGATATAGACCTTAGTTGCACATCTGTATCTAACAGGGTTTGTATTATTTTGAATATCCAAGGTGGTGCCTGCATTGACACAGAAGTATAGCTAATATTACAATCATACCTTTCTCCATCATACATATAATACGTACATGGATCTTCTTTCATTGATTTAAGAATTACGACTAAACAACAAGCTTACGGTATTTTGAATATTAGCCAAGTAGTTCCTTTATTATATCAATTTCTTGAACTGATACTTCAAAAAGATCTTCCTGATCTTGTTCTATGTATACTTCACATATTCCTTCTAACAAAGCAAGTCTATGTGCAAGGATTTCTTGCATTGTTTGCTTACTGTAGTTTTTAGGGTTAATGTGTTTACACATAAATTGTAATCCTTCGATTACTTCAGGATTTTTAATATCCTTTTTCTTTACTGCGATTGTACTCATGACTGAGTCAAGAGATGTCAAATCGATTGTTACTTTTTGATTTTCCATTTTGATTACGGTATTAATCTTTTGTTATTACATATCCTTTTGATAATAAATGTTTGAGGAGAGTACGACCACCTCTGCGGTCATTAAATAGTTTTATCCACTCCCTTTCTTCTTTTTCACTATCTGCTAACATAGCATAACCACGACTTGTGATACGATATTTTACAACATCTCCTGGTTCGAGTATGTAGCGATAAGATGAATTAGATAAAGGAAGATGGCGATCCAATGGTTCATGATATATCATATACTGATATACATCATCCACAAGATATGCTTTATAATATTTTCTCCTTAACCATACTTCAACTCTTTGTCGTTGCATTGCTGCAGGTCCTCGCCAAGGAAAAGAAATATGACATTCACCTATACCATCAGGTGTTAATAGGTTCTCTCCTTTCTTGATACCATTGATTGGTTTTGATAATGATACTGTACCATAATGATATTCGAAAGGATCTGATTCTTCAGGAATTTGAACAAATCCTACTTTCCTACGTACGATATGTTCAGTCCATACTTTTTTAATTTCATACAATAAATCCATTTTGATTTTGATTTATGTTGTTTTTCTTTTTAATTTTCTCAATCTGTTCCTTTCATTTTCATTCTTTTTGAAAGGTAGATATGTTGAGTTCTCTTGTTTTTTCTTTTTAGGTCTTCTGATTTTAGTACCAGGACCAAAAGAAATTCTTTCACTTTTAGGTAAGATATTTGAATTTGCTTGTAGCTCTTTTGCTGCTTCAAGCTTTGTCATTCTTTTATCTGTACCTAATTGCCTTTGATATCCATTGTAGGCATTTACTTTGTCTTTAATTTGCTTGCGCAGTCTCCGACGTTTTCTGTTTTTGCTTATCATCTTTTTTTGATTTATGATTATAATACGGTTTTTTATGATTTCCTTTTCCTACATAGAATATAGAAGAAAAGAATGCTCCTGTAACTGGTGTCATTAATATAAATAACACAATTATTGCAATTATTACTTCTGTTGGCATTTTATTTAGATTTTAATTGGTTTACAGTTTTTACAGGGTCTATATCCTTCATTTATAGCATCTTCCCAAGTTGCAAAGAATACTCTATTTTCTTTTTTCATTCGCATTCCAGATTTACAATCTAATTTGCCAAATATTTTATCTTTCTTATATCCGGCATATTTACCAGGAGTTGTGCTTTTAATGAATTCACCATTTCTTAAGAGAGTATAATATTTCATTTTTTGATTGTTTAAATAAAAGCCAGGGGACACCTTGTGCCCCCCGACAGTCATAGCATACTTTGCTATGGCTATGCAGCCATTTGCATTTCAACTACTGGGTTTAATTGTATAACTTTGCCAGTTACACTAAACTAAGATAAATACTCCTACAACTCAATTGTAGTCAAAACCAAATACGCCCCCATAAAATGCTGGGTTTACATCTACTCCAGAAGCTACTTTCGGATCACTTATGTACCCTGTAGTCCTGTCCATTCGTAGAATACCAGCTAGATTAAAAAGGAGAGAGATAGAGGTTTATACACAATTGGTACATGTACTTCTACCCAGCTGTCTTCTGACCCTAGCAGTTTTCTTTACTCTCTCCTAATTGGCAATATGAGTGGAGGCGGGCAGATTCGAACTGCCGTGTTACAATCAAGCTAACCATAGGTTACCTTAGTTGATCTTAGTATTCTCTTTCTTGTTCGATATTCATGATGACTGTATGTACTGCATCTTTAATTGATATTAGATCAGTTACTACATCATCAAAAGCAGGATCAATAGTTATGTCCCTTACACAATAGTTTGTTAATGCTCGTGCTAGAGTTTTAATACTTTCATCATTTTCAGATGATAGTGATATCCTTAAAAACTCTAGTATTTGAGCATGTAATTCTTTTTTAGTCATAACTATATATTTTTTGATTGAAGTTTAAGATATACATTACTCCAATAATCACTTTTTTGTTTGGTTTCATCCCAAGTAAAAGTATTCATAATGAATTTATGTACGGTACTGTGTGGAATACCTCTGAGGTGGCCATTCTTTTCATCTACAGGCCATGATCTGTTCTCACCTGCAACTTGTCTTAAGTTCTTGATGAGATGTGTTTTGTAAGTTTGACCAAGATCACTTTTTTTGATTTTAGCAATCTGTTGTTCAAATAGTTCACCAACAGTTAGTTTCTTTCTACCATTTAGTCTGTTGATTACAGCATTGACATTGCCATTGCATTCTTCTAATAGAAACTTATCTGTTCTTAAATAAGTATGAATAATACAATTAGAAACACAACGTGCTCTTGCAAGATTCACTCGTGAATTAAACAATCTTTGTTTCTTCCAATCATGTACACATATACCATTTAATACTGGTGAAATTGGTTTGATTTGTTTTTTCATGTTGTTTTGATTTAAATGATTTCCCAATGATAGATAGAGTTTATAGTCTTAAACGTATGTTCATCTATTATCTCTTCTACTAAACTTGACCTGAATGTACCTACTTCAAAGCATTCATTTATTTCAGGCTCTCTAAACATTTCAGTAAATGTAGTGTGAGTCTTTTCATAATCAGCAGGTATCCAGTAATCTGGATTTTCAGCATCAGGTCTTGTTGCTAGTTTCTTAACAAATACTTTCATAATTATTCTTCTTTGATTTAAAAATGATTCACAATGTATTGAATTCTACCATATATACTTGGGGAATCAAGTCTTTCTTCATACCAAGTCCTAATGAACTTACCCCATAGATAACCAGAATCATCTGCATATATGAATCGAATAGGCCTAGTTAATGAAGGATAAGGTATTCTATATTTACCTTGTTCTTCGAATTCAGTACCTTCCATGTTTCTAGCATGTTCAATAAAGAATGCCCATGCTTCTGGATGTTTTTCAGAGTTATTCATAATTATTCTTCTTCATCAATAAATAATTTAAGAGTTTTACCGCTGTCTTGTACAGACATTGTGAGTTTGTTACCTAAACAATATTTAACAAATTCCCGACCTAATTGATTTGATATACATTCAACTCGAGTGAACTTATTAAGATATATTGCTTGTTCTTGACCACGTATGAAACCACGTGCTTCATCATAAGAGGAACATGTTTCTAATGCTTTCTTACAATCCATCATACCTGCACCTGTTTCTTTACGTAGACTTGCTACATCATGTGCTGTTATATTTCTCATATTTGTTTAATTTAAAGACACATGTTGTCATCATCTTTATTAGGTGCTGTAAATACCTCCCATAATAATACAATGATTACTATTATAACCACTATACCTAGTACAGAGTCAAAGATTTGTCCTGGTGTCATCATATTATGTAATCTTTTGTACTTTCAATAGTTGAATAGGTGTTAACCCATCAAATCTGATACGATACTTATAATATCCTTTTGTATCGTCAAGTTCCTCTTTCTTATGAGCATCAGCCCATATTGGAGAGTTGATAAGATCTTTTTTGATATTCTTATCTAGTGTCTTTGAATATACTGCTTCGTCTGTCATTTTGTTTGATTTAATGATTAAATGTTTATCTTCTTTTACGACGTGTTGGATTGATTGTATCACAATTTGGACAAAGACCACTTGATACTTCTAATTCTTCTCCACATTGTTTACAATCAGGCATAGTGCCTTTGAAATGATCAGGGTGAAATTCAGGATATGGTTTGTCTACCTTCTCCATTTCAATTTCACAATCAGTACAATATGGTATTGGATAAGAAGAGTCAATTTCTTCTCCACATTTCTTACAATATGGTTTAGGGAATTCAAGATCTTCATTTTCATTTAATTCAATGGTCATAAGTTGTAAAGCTTTATCCAAATACCATTGTTCTTTTGCAAGATCTTCTTGAATGTCATTTTTATGACCAAGACGCATTCTGTATTTAAATGCATTCATTGTACAGAAAGTAGCAGTTTTTTCTTTACCCCAAATTGCAACCATCATATCAATTACTTCAATTGGATATTGATTGTAATGCTTTGGGTGATTTACATTGTTTGTATTCATTTTGATTTGTTTTGATATTTAATATTCATGAAGCAATCTCCCATTCTTCTAAAGTAGAAGGAGGAAAGTCCCAAAACATAGGATATACTTGTGTATCTTTTTTGTTTAGTTTTACAAAGAAGTCACCCATCAGCCAACCAACTAAATATACTGGTACATTCTCAATGTCATACATTGGTAGACTAGATGCTTCGTATATATGTTCTGGTAGTATTACTTGTACATCCTGTAGGTTTTGATCTTTTGGTAAGTCTTTGATTTTCATTATAGTATTATTTAATGTTTATGAAGCTAGGTTGGATAACAGAGCTGAAAAAACAATAAGGTATGCTTACTTACGTATTTCTACGCTTTCAGCATACCTTGGACTAAAACAACAATGTTTCGTTATACTGTTTCCTCCTCTTCTTCGTCTTCACCTTCTTCAATGTTTAGTGAATCCGGGTCTTCGAGGTCTTCCTCTTGTGTTGTTGACTCTTCTTTCACTTCTGTCTCAACCTTGGTGACAGTTTCTTTGATTGTTGTGATCCGTTCAGCAAGGAAGGGCATTACATCCCTTTCTACTCTTTTGGATACAACCTCCAACAAATTGTCGAGGTCTTCTTCGTCCACAAACATGATGATTGAGTCTTTTACTGCATGTTTGGGCACATACTTTTGTTTTTGAGGATCGTATGTACCTGCCATCAGTGGTTGCAGTTTGCCATCTTTTCTGGTGTACAACTTGTACTTGGGAGTGACAGCAACAATGCGCTTACCAAACACACCTATGTTTAGTTCAATTTGCATGTTACCTTCTTTGTCATTTCCCAGTTCAGTGAAGTGACCGTCTTTGATAGCCTGGTTGATAGCTACAAATAGGTTTGGTTGTACATTCTCAAAGGTGTTTTCAAAGATTGCTTTCTTTGAACCTCTGATAAATACTTTCTCGTCACCACTGGTTGTAACCAATGTTTGACGATCACCAGCTTTCTTGAATGCAGTCCTGAAGTACCGTGATTTGGTTACTCCAGCTTTAATTGCATCTTCTGTTGGTGCACTGGTTTGCATGTATTTGTATTTGGCTTTACCTTCGGCATCCTTCTTACCTGGTTCACCAACTACAATAATGCTGTACTGCTCGGCTACTTGTTCTTCTGCAAATAACCTTTTGTTTCCGGGATCATTTGTGAGCACTGCACGTGCTGTTACTGTTTCTTTCATTTGATGTAATTTTAAATGTTTTATAATATTGGACAGTTTTTGCAATCAAGATCTGTTGGACAACCACCACAAATGGGCATGTCTATTAGATCAAAGTCAGGTGAGATTGGTGGAGATAAAATGTTATTCATCTCTTCGATTGCGTCTTCTCCCCTGTTGTGTAACCATTCTTTTGAACCAATTACTAGATGTTCTGGATGTATGCCTTTGTATTTAATGGCATGTACGGGAATGGTTGAGAGGTCTAACACTAACAGTTGTTTGTCTGATGCTCTCAGTGTTACTGGATTTGCCCATGGTATTGTGTGTTTCTCTTTTACTAAGCCTTTAAAGAGGAATTCAAGACAATGTACAAGTCCTTTGTGTTCTGTTAACAAAAGGGCTATATTCTTTTCATGATGCATTTCAATGTTGTCTACATCACATTCAATATGTCCTTTGTTTAATAATGCTGTAAATTTTACCATTGTTGTTTTGTTTAAGTTTAATTAGGAAAGAAATAGAAACCTGGTTCATCAAACATTGCTGTCTGTTCCAGGTAGTCTTCGTTTGCTTCTAATCCTTCATTTCTGATGAATTCAGCAAATTGTGGTTTCTCTTCTTGTTTCATGGAAGAGTTAATTAGTATCCATACTTTCATTGTATTGCCTCCCATTCATCTGATATTCTGGCCCATTTTCCTAATTCATATCCCCACCAGAATGCTCCGTATACCCAAGATTCTTTGTTTATTGTTTTGAAATATTCAAACAAAGATAGTTTTGTTTGTCGTCTGACTATCAGATATACAATGAAGTCTTGCAATGCATTGTGTTTCTTCAATAGATCAATAAATGCCTTTTGATCTTTAGTCCATCTTGGTTGTGATGGTTTAACAATTTGTACATTGAATTTATGTAAGTGTACTTGTACTATTAATACAAGTGTTTTTTGACCAAATTCATCAATGATGTGTCTCATTTGATCTTCAATGACTTCATACTCTTTCCAAGGCTTTATCCACTTTGGTATCAACCTTGCTTGCTCTTTAGTTTTAGGGCTTACCCTTAAATATTGTTTCATTTGATTATTGTTTTAGTTTGATTAAAATGAGCAGTTTAGTGACACAATGCTCAGGTGTCTATGTTAGTTTAATTGAACTATTATTGTATCACCAATATTGTACATATCTACTTGATGATCATATAGTTGTTCAATTGTAATTTCTTTGTTAGAGAGTTTCATTACTTTGAGATAACAGTGTTCATTGTTCATGATGTCTGTATCAAAGTATTTGTCAGTCACTACATATTCGATTGTTGTAGTAATGTCTTTATTTGAGGTACATGATGCACCAAATAATACGCCAAATAACAATACTAAGAGTACTATTAATATTGCGTACAGTGTTGGTTTGTTTTCGTATTTCATAATTGTTTGATTTGTTCATCTGTATAGTCCAGTTTAACAATTGTATCTAATCTATTTAATAGATCAATTAAGAGTATTTTGTAGCCTTGATATGTGTTCTCGGGTTTGTTTTGTCTTTGAGCATGTCTGATTAATGCTCTGACCCTTGAAATTGATTCACATACCTTCTCTAATTCAGTTTTATTGTATGTACTCATAACTGTTTGATTTGTTGTTTTCGATACCTGATTTCAGAGCTTAGTAGTAACAAGTCTTTCACTGTTTGTTCATAATGTTCACCATATTTCTCATAATCATGATGAGCATAGTGTTTGAAGTGTTTTACTCTTGTCCTTAGATGTATTCTTTTCATACATGCATTTTGAATGTGTCCAGCCATACATCTAATATGACCCATTTTGTTGTAAGTAGTGTTCATTGTTTTAGTCTTTTAAATTGAATAGTAATGAGTGGTCGTGATGATCATTCCCTGGAGTCTGTAGTTCCTGATAGTTTGTGGATATACTTTCCAGTTCTTTGTTTTAGTGTATATCTCTTCAAATATACCAGGTTGTCTTTCTTGATCTATTCTGTGATACATTTTCTTTTTAGATATAGTACTAATGAGAAATACGTTGAAGTATTTTCCTCTTATTTCACCAGATTCTCTATTAAACAAGGTTTGTACAGGTGAAATAACATTGACTTTAAATGTGTTATCTGTAGTGTTCATTGTTGTTTGATTTAGTTTGATTAAAATAACAATACTCAGAGCCATTAATCTCAGGTCTCACTGTTGTAGACCATATGATGGTTGAGTATTGTTATACATTATTAATCTTTTTCTTTACGTAACCTTAAAGAAAGTGTTTGAATAACATTGAGTTGTTCAATTGCATTATCTCTTTCTTCGATGTCTTCAGAGTGAACTAATACTTCACCATATTGTTTCATGTACTTCACTGTTGCTTCAGCAAGTGCTAGTCTCATGAATTTTCTCTCTTCAGGTGTAGGATCTGGCAACTTAGCTTTAGTCCTTACATATTCATGTTTTGCAGGATTTTCAGTTGCTGTAGCTGCTTCAACTGGCTTTGATTTGTTGTATACTTTACACTCTTGTTTTAGCCTCTTAACCATTTGCATTGATGGTCTTGGTCCAGCCCACCTGTATTCCCTGTAGTTGTTGCCTTTGCCTGTTAATATTGTTCTTGCTCTTTTCTCTAAGATCCCATGTTTGATTAATTGAGCAATATGCATTGGTGTTAGGAAGCTGATGTCCATCATTTCCCCATAAGTAGTTTCCATGAATACTGAATCTTTTCTTGGATCACTTGGTGTCATTGCATCATAGAGATTCATTAAACCTCTAAGTACATCATCATTAGTTCTTTGTTTCATCATTGTTTGATTTAAATGTTGTTGTTAGTCATGTATTGTGTACTACAGCTATTGTAGTGTATTAAGTAGCTAGTTTAGAGAACAGTGGAAAAGCGAAAGAAAGGTTGATCATATTGTGACCAACCTATCCATACACTACTCTGCATCAACCAGTTTCGGACAAGCATCATCCGATATCACCAGCCTCTTCAGTGTCAGCATCTGTCCTGCCTTGAAATTCTTACCTTTCTTGGCAACGAAGTGTGTTTCAGTCTTGCCCAGTGGTGTACTACGTTCAATAGCAAACACTGCCCAATCCTGCTTGGTTCCACTCTTTACATTCTTCAAAAACTTTACTTTGCAATTCTCAAATGTTGTCATAACTTTACGTTTTAGTCCTGGGAACGTTTGATACGGGATGTTCCCTTTTCCCTTTGCGGATGGGGGTAGTTGATTAGGTGGTATAGAATCGCTTACATGTGCCGCTAAAAATTATATATATTATAAAAATTTTGCCTATATTTGTAACCTTATATATAGGTATACGTATATATGGTATGAAGGAACGTATAGTAATATGTGGTAACCCAGAATGTGAAGCTGAGTTGAGGCGTGCTAAACCTGATGAGGTTAATGGCAGACTTAGTCAACAGCATTGTAGATATTGTGGTTACACTGCTATACCTAAAATAGTCGAATAATGGAAAAGAAATATAAATGGGTTGACTTTAAGGAATGGAACTATCTGAAGGATTGGATGGAAAGAAGGAAAAAAGAACTACCCAAATATTTAAAAGAAACAAACAAACAATA
>JAGYLR010000049.1 GCA_018400895.1 bacterium | reverse complement strand
ACCAAAATTAGCGAAGATTAAAGATAAAAAACTAATATTAAAAGAATTAGATAATATCTCAGAAGTTATTAAGAAGTCTGAAAAACTAAGAACAGAGGTCATGCTTGGGCAACAAGAAGCCTTTAGAAGAGAAGTAAAAATAGGACAGAATAAACTAATAGAACAAGGGAAAAAGAAAGATGCAATAACATTAAAGGCAGCAGGAGAGAAAGTTCTTAAAGACAAACCATTAAGCACAAAAGAAATAAAATTACTGGAAGGGGCTAATCTTATTCCTAAAACAACACCAACGGCTCAGAAACTAATAGGTAAAGAATTATCACCTATGGTTAGAAGACGAGAGATGACCCTAGTAAAAGATAAATTAAAGAACTTATCTTCTGGTGCAAGGACTGGTTCTATTGCAAAAAGAAAAGACATCTTAAAAGCAGGGGATGGATTAAAGTCATCTCTAAAGAAGTTAGGCGTTCAAGGAGATGACATGAAATGGTTCACAGATACTTTTAAGAACCTTAAAGGAACTTCTGACTTACTTAAAAAGTTACCAGCAATAGCTGCTCGTGCTGAAAGACTATCTAACATAAGAGAAGTTAGAAGATTAACTGCTGAGATAAATAAAGAATTAAAAACAGCACTTCCAAAGGTAGGCAAGAAGAAAACTCTTGAAGGAAAGTTAGGTGAAGAAGCATCAAGAACTATTGATTTCTTAAAAGGAAAAAGAAACCTTAAAGGAGAAACACTCCCAACTAAACCAGTAAAAGGTGAAGGGCTACACCTATATGGAGATAGACAGAAAGCATTAAAAATAAAAGAAAGAGTTGCAAACAAGTATCTTCAATCTCAAGACGGAGTATATCCTTCTATCCCTGAAAAAACATTAAAACAATTAGATACACTTGAAATGGTTGGTATCCAGGATATGAGTGCCAGACAAATGGAAAAGGTTTTAAAGAACTTAAGAAGCATTAAGCAGACAGGAAAGACATTAGAATTATTAAGAGATTCTGACAGAACTGCAAGACTACAACTAATTAAAGATACTGCTGTTGAAGAAATGACTAACTTCAAAGCAAAGCCAGGAATAGCAGGACAAGCAGGAGTAGAATTAAATCCTATATCAAGAACTCATGCAAAGATGATGAATGCTATATATAGCACCAAGGATTTACTTGAAAAAGCAACACGTGGAAAAAGTTTCAAGGTGGCAGATTGGGCTGGTAATAAGATTCATGTAACAAGATTATCTCATAATACAACTGAAGCAGTTTGGAGAAGTAAAAAAAATATAATATTCCGTAGTGTTTTTGGAGATAAAAAACTAGGTAAGGTATATAAAAATTTAAACAAAAAAAAGACATTGTTTAAAATGAAAGATGGAACTAAAGTAAAATTATCTCAGTTTGAAGCAGGATATTGGTATGGACTGATGAAAGACCCAACAAATATTCCTATCTTCCAAAAGAACATGGGTTGGACTCCAGAGATGTTTAAGAAATTTGATGATTATGTTGACCCCAAAATGAAACAGTATGTTGATTCTTTAATGGAAGATTGGTTTAGAGGAACAATAAGACCAGCAGTTGCAGAAAGATATGGACAGAAATTCAAGACAGCACTTCCTGATAATCCTAATTACATGGTTAGAGCATACACAGACACGACCCCTACAGACGATATAACTAATCTGTTGTTGGGAGATAACCTACCTGGATTCGCATCTACAACTCCCAAGAGTATTAAAGCAAGAGTTGGAAGTAAGGTTGGATTTAGAAAGGAAAGCATAGAAGTTATTGCGAGAAGACACTCTGAGCAGATGAATCAATTTATTCATTACGATTCTTTGGTTTCTGACTTTAGGTCTATTTTTAACGACCCAGCAGTTAAGTCTGCTATCTTGAAGTCAAGAGGTGGTAAAGAACTTCACTCTACTCTAATGAAGAAAGTTGATGACATAGCAAGAGGGAATATGGCTGCTGCTGCTTCAATAGCGTCATTAGATAGTGCAATAGGTAGATTTACTCAAGCAACACTAACTGCTAACATAGTCCCTTTTGTCAAACAATTAACATCTACCCCTGGATTTACAATGGGAAAGAATGGAGTTAAATATTCTGAACTAATACAGGGCGCTATGCTTTATTATAAGAATCCTGTTAAATGGGCGAGAATGTTTGCACAAGATGATTGGTTGGCTGGAAGAATAGCTACTGGTTTTAATAGAGAAACTGCACTAGCCTTTAAGTCTGGAAATAAGAATTATACCATTAAAGATATGGATATGACTCTTGGGAGATTCTTGCAACAAAGTGCCATTACCCCTACAAGGATGGGAGATGTTATTGCATTATTACCTGGACTTACTGCTAAATACACTCAAGTTACTAAACAATTACAAAGAACTACTAATCTTACAAAAAAACAAATACATCAAAGAGCAATAAGAGAGGCAACTAAATTAGCAGACGAATCACAGCAATCACCTTGGATAGAAAATCTAGGAAGAATACAAACAGCAAATTCAGTAGGAAAGGCAATAACAATGTATCAAACTACACCTATACAGTATTTAAGAATATCTACAAGCACCGCAAGAATGTGGGCGAGAGGACAGGTTTCTCCAAGAAAGGCGATAAGAACTCTCTTCACTTCTTGGGTATTACTACCACAGTTGTTCCAGTTTGCTTCTAATGGTTTTAATTGGAACAGTGAGAGACAGATGAGAGCATTAATGATAGGTCCAATAAATTATTATCCAGCAGTTGGTAATCTTGCTGTTACTTTTTTTGATGCTTTCCAGAATGGATTTAGCTGGAGAGATACGTCTTCTGCTATAAGTCCAATACTTTCTATTTTTGAAAAAGGAGTTGATGTTGGTATTGAATCAGGAAAATTATTCAGAGGAGAAGAGGATATGTGGGGAACTATCGAAGAATTATATGAACTATCGGCAATGAATTTAGGAGCAGTTCCAACTACAGCACCAAGGACATTAGAAGGAATTATGGATTTAGTTGAGGGTGATACGAATGACCCTAGAAGATTATTTTGGTCTGAATGGGCTCTTGATAAAGGTGAAGAAGATATTATAAATAGAGGCACTCCAGGAAGGTCACCTGGAACAAGAACAGCCCCTGGAAGATAATCAATAAA
>JAGYLR010000048.1 GCA_018400895.1 bacterium | reverse complement strand
TAGAGATTGTTATGTTGTACCTATAATTCCACATAGAATAAAAGGTAATACACCTTCAAAAGCGGCTTTAGATCAAGTAAGACCTAGATTAAAATATATTATTGAAAAATATAACCCTAAAAAGGTAGTGCCGATAGGAAGAAATGCAACATATGGTTTAATTGGGCATAATTTTTCTATTCCCCCTAGAGCGCCTTTTGAATCTTCTCAAGGGTATTGGATGTATGATGAAGATTTTGATGCTTGGGTTGGTTGGGAAATTCCTGACCAAGAATATCAGACAATCATTACACCTTTGTATAATATGTTTGATGTTTTTGGTGCTATGAAGAAAAATAAAAGATTTAAAAATGTGTCTTCTGTAATTCCAGAATTATATTTTGAACTTTTGGAAAAAATATTTACTTCAGAAACTGTTTTTAAAGCTGCTGAGAAAGCGTATAAGAAAATTATTTATCATCCACTCGAAGCAGTTCAAATTATAAAAAATTTACATAGGGAAGAATTTTTAGCTTTTGACTATGAAACAACTGGACTAAAACCTTTTGACCCAGGACATAAAATAAAAATGGTAAGTTTTTCTAGTATTCGTAAATCTTATTCTTTTCCTATATGGGAAGATAATGAATCTTTTATGGAAGCAATGAAAGAATTATTTACATCAGACATGAAATTTGTTGCACATAATGCTAAGTTTGAATATAATTGGACAAGATTAATTTTTGGAGTAGAGATAAAAAATCTCTATTATGATACTATGATAGTCTCTCATATTTTAGATAATAGAAAAGATACTATAGGATTGAAATTTCAAACCTATGTAAATTTTGGAGTTGCAGGGTATGATAAAGAAGTAAAAAAATTATTAAAATCTACAACATCAAAAAAGGAAACAGGTTCGAATGGCTTGAATTTACTGCAGTATCTTGATCCCAATAAGATAGCAAATGAAGAAATAGTATGGGATAAATTATTAACATATGTATTAGATGATGCATATTATACGGCCAAATTGATGAAAGTACAAAGGGAAAAAATTGTAGCGAGGAAACAAGGAGACCTAGATAAGGCAATCGATTTTTTTCATAAAGGAACTATGGCTTTTGCTGATCTTGATATAAGAGGATTTAAATTTGATTATGATCAAGCACAACTAACAAAGAAGGAAATAAGTAGGCAGATAAAAGAATTAAAAAAGAAAATATTTTCCTGTGAGGAATATTCTTTTTGGACTACAGAACATCCAGATCAAGAGTTAAATATAAATTCAAGTAAACAACTGCAGGAGCTATTCTTTACCATTTTGGAGTACACTCCAATTAATTATACAAAAACAGGGAATCCATCTACTGATGCAGATTCATTAGAAAAGTTAGGTACTCCAATGTGTAAATTACTTCTTGATATAAAACAACTTTCAAAAGTACAATCAACATTTATTAATGGATATATTGCAGAAGCTAATAAAGATGGTTATTTAAGGGGCATTTATAATCTTGGCTTTGTAAAATCTTACAGGGGTAGTGCAAGTGACCCTGGGTTGAATCAAGTTGCTAAGAGAGGGCAATATTCTCATTATGTAAGAGAATTATTAAAGCCTCATCCTGGTCAAAGATTATTAGAAGCAGACTTTAAATCTTTAGAAGTTTGTATTGGAGCTTGCTATCATAAAGATAAAAACATGATAAAATATGTTACAAACCCAAAAAGTGATATGCATAGGGATAGTGCCGCAGATGCATTCTTTTATGATCCTGATACATTGCCTAAAGAATTACGACAGATAATTAAAAGCGGGTTTGTATTTAAAGAATTTTATGGTGGTAATTATCGATCTGCTGCTCCTCAACTTTGGTATCTTCTAGATAAAAAAGAAAAGACAAGACTAGCCAAAAAAGGAATAAAATCCTATGAAGATTTTGAAAAGCATATGAAAGATATGGAGTATATTCTTTGGCACGAACGATTTCCTGAATATTATGCTTGGCGATGGAAACAGTGGAGAGAGTATGTAGAAAATAAATATATTACTGCACATACAGGATTTGTATATACTGCTCAAATGGATAGTAAACAGACAAGTAATATGACCATCCAAGGCTCAGCGTTTCATTGTTTATTATATGTATTAATACATTTGAATGAGTATTTAAAAGATAATAATATGCAGTCAAAAATTATTGGGGAAGTACATGATAGTGTAGTGATTAGTGTTGAACCTGGTGAAGAAGCAGAAGTTTTAGTAGAGCTGCAGAGAATACTAAATCAATTAAGGAAAGAGTGGACATGGATAATTGTTCCATTAACCCTAGAGATTGAAATGGGAGGTGTAGATGAAGCTTGGAATAATCTTGAAGAAGTAGCAAAGATTACAGAAACAGAAATTGTACAAACAACTTAAAGGAGTGGCGAGTGAAGAAATTTATTGTCTATGAAGATGAACTAGATACTGTAAAAATTTGCACAGAAAAAGAATTAGAAGATTATTTAAAGCAAGTAGAAAAAGAAGCCTTATGTGTAAGAAATATGAAAACTGTGTATTTAGGAGAAATTGTAGAAATTTCTGAATTAAGTGAAAAATTTAATGATTATGGGGTTGACAGAAGAAAAAAAATAGTGTATAGTAATATACAAGAAGGAGAAGGATATGCACAAAGTTAATGGATTCTATTATGCTACACCGGAGGAACTTGAAAAAATTGATACCGAAAATGAGACTAGACTTATTTTACCTGTAAAATATTATGAGAAGAAGTTTTTACGATATGGAAAACCATATAAAATGCTTTTTGACCATAATAAAACAAAGAACAGAGAGCAGATAAGAAAAGCAGAAAAGTATCATTTTAGAAAGAACTCTAAAGGTTTTCCAGTAGGCTATAATGCTAAGAGTTGGGGAGAATTTTGTACTAAGGAATAAAGTATGATAAGTAAAGAAAAACTGAAGGTAATTTATAGTTCACTTACATTGAATAAAGATGATACTCTTATTCATATGGTGGATTTGAACACAGACTCTGTAAATAGTGCACGAATATTTTTACATTATTCTGATCTCCTAGCAACGCTTGGCAGATACAGAAATGATGCTGAAAAGCAGGTAAAGAGAGTTCGAGCAAAAGCAGAGATTGAGTATAGAAGGGGGGTGAGAAAACCTGAAGGAGATTTAAAAATTACGGATGCAACAGCAAAAGCATTAGTAGAAGCAGATAAGGAGGTAGTAGAAGCAGAAGATACGTTGACGTATGCATACTTTGTTTTTAATAAAGTTA
>JAGYLR010000047.1 GCA_018400895.1 bacterium | reverse complement strand
ACGCTTACTACTTCTCTATGAATCAAAATTAAAAACATCACAAGATCAATGCACCCATGTACACATCCGGATGTGTACATGGGGTTTTTCTTGACAGAAGTTGTTGTTTTATATATAATATAGGGAATAAAAAAGAGGGAAGATCTTTATAAAACATTTAGTACAAGGGGGTGATTAAGATGAAGGCGATTTTAGTTAAAATAGTTTTGTGGTTAGTAACACTTCCGTATTCTGTTAACCAGGAAAAAATTGCCACGCCTCCGAACTATAAGATATTTGTCGGAGGAGTTTTTCCTAAAACAATTGAGGATTCTTTGGTAAAGGCTTACCAAGAGGTCTTTGGGGAGGATCCGTGGAATGAAAAGTGGTCTGAGGGAGACGTAAGGAAGAAAATTAAAAAAGACTTGGCTGGAGATCAGAACTCTTTTCTGGCGGTCTTCTTAAACCAAGCAGAAACAGAAGTTTTGGGCTTTAGCTGGGGTTCTATAATTTTCAAAAATGAAATCCTCTCTAGAGCAAACACAAAAATCCCAGTATCATCTTCCAGAATTATCTACTGCGATGAGTTCGCAATAGTAAAGAAAGGAAGAGGAGGCATCGAGCCAGTTAGAAATCTGCTAAAGATGTTTCTGGAATATGGAGACAAGGGGGGAGTAAAGAGCACTATCTTCTGGAGCACTCCCTCTAGCAAGATCGTCCCGTTGGCAAAGATGATGGGGTATCGTATCTGTCACAGAGTAAAAAAGAGCGACAAAGATATAGTTTTTTTACTCAATGACAATATCAAACCCCTCCTGAAACTGACAAAAAACATTCCTCAGCGGAGAATAGTAGAATTAATGAGGAAGTTGAAATAGAACCTTTAACAAAGTCGGAGGGGGTATAACCCTTTCCGACTTTTTTTAAAAAATATTTGTGATATAATAAAAATTGAAAAAAGTAGATGATATTTTTAAACAACAATGTTTTACAACAAAGATAAGGAAGTCATTATAAAGAATGCACAAAGTCCTCATAAAGATTACTGCGTAGGATATCCTGGACAAGGGCCCTATTTTACAGGTTTTTCAATGGGATCAAGCAGTGTTCCTAAAAAATTTAGCCATGAAGGATCTTTTCTTCTTGACAAGATTAATGCTTTTGATAGAGCTGAAATTAATGATACATATCTGGGTCAGATTAATATGATTACAGTTTCTTCTTTTTGCGGGCCTCACGGTCTTCTGTGGGGTTACGATGTTGCTTATGAAGATTCGTTATCAATAAGTGATCTTTTAAGTGATGATGATTTGAAAGAATTTAAGGGTGTTGAGATTTGCAATGGTAAAAACTTACGTAATGCTACAAAAAAACTTTTTGGAACGATAGATGACAAAAAATTCCCGTTTTTCCCAGGAAGCCATGTTCTTGCAGCTGAGAAGTTTATCTCTCTTCCAGGGCCAACTACGCTTTATGGTTGTTTTGCGATGGGAATTCCAAAGGAAAGAGACAAATATGCGTGCCTTTTTATGGAAGATGTGGGAGTTATTAAAAAAGACAACAATCAAGAGAAGGTTAATTTATTAAAAAACATAATTAGAAGCGTAGAAGAGATAGGAAAAAATCAAAAAATATCTTATAGAGCTGTATTTGTAGATATTATTACCCAAGAAGTAAAAGAAAATGAAATGGGAGGAGTTTTAGTAGTTTCACCTTATTTTTTACTTGCCCAAAATGCAGTTCACTTGTGTAAAGATAAATAGTGCGTTAATAAAAAAATATGACACTTTTTGAAGTCACTTTTTACATAACAGCATTAGTGCTTACCCTTGTTTTAGCGTTTTTTGTTTTCTTTCGAAAGAAAACAAAAGAAGCAAGAAACCTTGCACTGCTTTTAATTTGTGCTTCTTCTTGGATTGGAGTAGTTTTCTCATTTTTTTATTTTCAAAATCAAGATGTTGTATTATGGACAGGAAGAGCATCTTTTGCCGTTGTACTTTTGGTTATAATCTCTTTTATAAACTTTGTAAGATCTTTTCCTTTAAATTTTGAACACAAAAAACAATCTTATTTTTATTTAAGTATAAAAATAATTACAATTATTTTTGCGGTTATTACTCTTTTTACTCCTTTTGTTATTGAAGATGAAATAATTACCGGGATAGCAGAGAGAGACACTGAATATGGATTTTTGTATTCATTATGGATTGCTTATTTTATATTTCTTTTTTCCCTTGTAATAATTAATCTTCTAAATCAATATAAAAAAACCAAAGAAGGAATTAAGAAAAAACAAGTTTTATATATTTTAATAGGAAGTTTTATATCTATTCTCTTTGGTTTTGTTAATATTATTTTACTGAAAACACTTGGCTTTAGTGCTGGAGAAAGATTTGGAGGTCCGTTAGCACTGTTGATATTTTTTGTATTTGCTTCTTATACTATATTAAGACACCGCTTAATGGACATTCGAGTAGCAACTGGAAGGGTTTTTATTTACTTCTTCACCTTAATATCTTTCTTTCTATTTGCTTATCTTTTTTATATATTTGAAGAACTGCTAGATGTTTCAGAAACAGTAAAAATCATATTAGCACTTTTTTTGGGCGGATTGTTATTTAATCCGCTTTTTTGTTTCTTTGAAAAGATTGCTTCTAAGTATCTTTATTATAGTTTTTATTCTTCACAAAAAACATTAAGTGAGATGGGAAGAAAGTTAACAGAGATATTAGACTTACAACAGTTAACAGAGCTTATTACTTCAACTCTTAAGGAAACGATGCAGTCAAGTAGAGTAGTAATCCTTTTACGAGACAAGAAAACTGGAAAGTTTCACATTGAGAGAAACATAGGATTTAGAGAAGAAAACGGAATATCACTAGTTCAAGATAATTTTCTTACTGATTGGCTTCAGAAAAACAACAAAATTCTTGTTTATGAGGAGCTTTCTCTAATACTTCAAGAAACGGAAGAAAAAAGACTTAGGGAAAAAGTGGAAAAACTTCAAGAAAATATGAAAAGAATAGAAGCGGACTTGTGCATCCCATTATTATTAAAAAAAGAACTTATTGGAGTTATTGTTTTGGGAGAAAAAATATCTGGTGATCCTTATTCAAAGCAAGATATTGAACTTTTAGATAGTTTATTTAATCAGTTTTCTACTTCCTTAGAAAATGCTCGTCTTTATTCTGAAGTTCAGGATTTGTCTGAGAATTTGGAGAAGAAGGTTCAGGAGCAGGTTAGTGAGTTGCAGACAGCGTATAAAAAGTTGCAGAGGATAGACCAGATGAAGACGGAGTTTATATCAATTGTTTCTCACCAGTTAAGGACTCCGCTTAGTGTTATAAAAGGACATCTATCAATGG
>JAGYLR010000046.1 GCA_018400895.1 bacterium | reverse complement strand
GATAACGACTTTTAGGAGAATTCTCTATCCATGCATAATCACCATCTTTATTTGTTAAAATAAAACTACTTACAGGAACACCATCCCGCTCTACTTCTTTTCCTCCTGATATGTGTTTTATTCTCATAATTGAGATGCGTTGTGTGCTTCTATATAATTTAGAACAAAACTTTTCCAATCTGCTTTTGCTGCTATCTTTCTGGCTTCTATTTTATTTACTACTCTCTCCTTGCGTGACATCTTAGAAAATTTATACATAAAGTTAGCCAAATCATCTGATGCTTGCTCTTCGTCTTTTTTTTCTCTATCTAATACATATATTCCTGGAGTTTCTTTTTTTAATTTAAGAGTATTGCAATATCTTCCAAAACCAGAAAGATCTGTAGTAACAGAAGATGCTCCAAGTGCAGCAGCTTCTAGTGGTGTGTATCCCCAAGGTTCATAAAAACTAGGGAACACTCCTAAGTGACATGCTTCAAGCGCCTCATTATAGTCAAGATTAGAAAGACCGTCGTGACCAGTTAGGTATATTGGATAAAATATTACCTTCACTCTATCTTCTTCTCTATTTAAAAGACCTGCTTCTTTGATTGCATTATAAGTTTCATCATGTGCAGAACCTAGTTCATGAGTACATATTGAAGGAGTTTCTCCCTCTCTATTTAAGCGTAGCATCTTTTTTTCTATATCAAGAAGATAATCCTGGCTTATAAGTGATTTTTTGGTAAACTCTTTTCCTCTTAATAAATTATATGTTATACGTTCTTCTATGTCAGGAAAAACACTATCTAGAGAATCTTCAACATCACGAAAATGCTCCATATCTTCTAAAAGATAATTATTAATTCCTTTAGTATGAGTGGGTATAAAGAAAAAAGAAATAACTGTTCTGTTGTCCCCTTCTTCTTTCATTTTATTATTTATTTTTCCTAATGCTCTAACAAAAATATCAACTCCTTTTGCTTTAAATTCATTTCTACCAATAATAAAGAAAAATAAAGTATTTTCTAAATCAAAATTATAGTATGGGAAAAAGTAAGAAGCTACAAAACGACGCATTCTTCTCCTCTGTAAGCGGTGCTTTATAACAACCTCTTCAAAAGTTAGATATTTATCCATATCAAGACCATTAGGAAGAATAAAATCTGGTTTTCTATCAAGAAATGCCTCTGCTTCCATAGCGGTTATTTCACTAACTGTAGTAAATATATTACTATTTACTGCTGCAGCTTTTTCTAGAGTATGTTTAGGTTTAACTCCTACTTTTTCTACTTGTTCATTAATATTTAATTCTTTTAATATTGGATAAAAGTTTATATTATGAAAAGCCAATGACCTACCTAGTGTTGTTGCATGAGTAGTAAATACAGTACGAACAGAAGAATTTTGTTTTTTAAGGTAAAGTAGCCCTGCTCCTGATAACCACTCATGAAAATGAGCAGTTATCTTTTTTGATTTCTCTTGTTTAGATATCTCTTCTAATAATCTTCCCACAGCATATGACCAACAAACAGGTTCATTAAAATCATAACCAGCGTTAAGAGAATCAACAGAAAAATTATCCCACAACTCTTTCTTTATATTGTTTATATTTTTAAAGTAATCACTAAAATCAATCAGTATTGTTTTTGGCTTTCCACTAACCATCCACCTTCCGTAATAACACTTTATCCCTTCTTGCTCTAAGGTTTGAAAAACGTGGCGCAATTCTCTGGGATGAGCTTCTTCTTTAAATTCCCCCTTTGCTTTTTCTGGGAAATAAGGACCAACAAGAAAATAAGAATCTCCATAATGCTCAATCATACGATCTGCTTTTGATTCTATAACTCGATAGATACCCCCCACTTTATTGCAAATCTCAAAAGATACTTCAAATAAGTTGTCTGCTACTGGTTGTATGTTTTTCATTTTTATTATTTAAATTATCTTCTACTTTAGGATTATAAAACCCGAACTAAAATTTATTGAGGTTCAAGTTCTCTATCCTTAACTTTAAATCATTTAATACATTAATAAAAGAGATAAACGCATCATATGGTGATCCGTATGGTGAAAAATAACTATGTACTACTTCATCTCCCATACTCTTTGTTCCCATATAGTAAAAATGATCAGATGTTTGTAATTTTCTCCAAATATCAATAATTTCTGGATCTTTTGTTTGTAAAACTTTATTTTCTAAATTATACAACTTTATAAGAGCATCTTTCTGCATGTCATTTCCAGTCCACGCTGAAGTATCTCTCTCAGTATCTGCCCAAGAAGTTATATAAGGAATATCAATTTCATCTTTTATATCATATTTATCTACTCCTTCAGATACAGTAATAAAATTATTATCTTTGTTTTTTAATATCTCTTTTGGTAAAACATTTAAAAACTCAAATATACCTGTTTCTTTCCATTGATGTTCTCCAAAAGTTTCATAGTCCATAAATAAATTTACAACTTCTCCACTACCGTTTATATGAGATACCCATCTAGCAAATTTCTCTGCTGTTAAAGGAAATTCTTTCCAAGCGTGAGCAGAAAAACGAAATGCTATATCATCTGACAAACGATAATTTTTCATAAAAAGTTTTATTCTTTCTGTTCCTTTTGGTTTGTATAAAAAGTTGGAACTTCTCCATCCTAATATATTGTCAATTCCTTCTCCTAATACTCCATCAAAACCCATTTGTTCTGCTTCTTTTGCTATCTCATTACTGTAGAATAACTCTGTACAACGAAACACTTTAGGGGTAAATGAAAAAAGATCTTTAACTTTCTGTTTGTGTATATCTACTTGCTTTCTAAATTCTTCTTTAGAATACAGAAAAGCAAGAGAGTGATAATATGTTTCACTTAACACTTCAACTCTACCTGTTGAAATTAAATCTTGAAAAGTTTTTAAAGTTTCTGGAGAATACTTCTCCATCTGTTCTAATACTACTCCACTAAAACTAAAAGACAATTTTAAATCTGGGTACTGCTCTAATAATTTTAAAAGAAGTTTGTTTGTTGGAATATATGATTTGTGAGCAACTTTTTCCATTACCCATTTATTATTTAAATTTCCTTCACCTTCTTCTAAAAAGTAATTATGATCTTCTCCTATATCAAAAAACCCGTATTTTTTTATTCTAAACGGTTGATGAACTTGAAAATAAAAACAAACTGAAGGCATATTAAGAAATTAAAATGCAAAAATCAAAAATCAAAATTAAAATATAGCGATAAACGGTGCGCGGCAGCGCGACGCGTATCGATATGCGATATGCGATATGCGTTAAATTAAATTCTAAACTTTACATCCCCTGTCATTCCCGCGAAAGCGGGAATCCAGAAACCCTACTACCACCGTCATTGCG
>JAGYLR010000045.1 GCA_018400895.1 bacterium | reverse complement strand
ACTTGGTTTGCTCTTTTACCACATATCTCGCAGTTTTCTTTGAGATGTTTATGATACCAGAGTTTGTCTGCTTTGTTTTTTAATCTCTTTTTTTTATCTATTGCCATATTATTTATATTCTATTTCACTTTCTCTTCCTGCGAATTCTAGCCAATCTCTGGAGGGTGTTATTACATATCTCTTCCCATTCTTTTCTACTATCGGATCGCCTCGGTAATAAGGTTTCTTCTCTCGTTCTTGGATCTCGTCTTCCCATCTTCGTTGGTTTAGGAATGTTGCCGGGTAAGGAATGAATTCGCCTTTGTTCTTTCTCCACTGATCGGTGTTCTTATATCTCTTTATCCCTTTTATTATTTCCTCTAAGAGAGATTCTGTTGGTTTGAGTTTACTCAATGCTTTTTGTGCTGCTGGTTTACCGACCTTTTTTGGATAGTTATTCCAGAATTTTTCAAAAAGAGTGTCTATATTCTTACCTTTCCTAACCTTACCTATCCTAACCTGTGTATCCAGTTTGGATACATCTTGTATACATTCGTTTATTTCGTACTTATTTTTTACTTCTGTTAGTTGATTTTTCTCTTCTATACACTCGGTTTCTTGGTATCTGTCTTTTTGGATGTAGTTGTGGATCTTCCAGTGCTTTACTACACACACTCCACTTTCAAATGGTATTATGTATTGCTTTCCAAGTAGCACTTTCATATCATCATCACTACTTCCTACCATTTTTATTATTCTTTTAGGATTGCTTATGAAGCCATCATCGTCTGCTCTCATCGATAGTTGGAAGTATAATTCTCTTGCCGACACTGGCATATCAAGGAAGTTGTCTGTGTCTATTATTTTTAGCGAGAACATTCTTCTGTTTGCCATAGTTTTTTTAATTAACAAAAATCCCGATACGAATGAACACTTAGCAAGACACTAAATTTCGTATCGGGGTTTTTACTAACTAATTGTCTTGCTTTAATGTTCATATTTTAAGGGTAGCACATTTTTAATTATTGTCAACCTTCTTCTCCAACTCCTTTTGATACTCGATCAACTCTTCTATGCTTGGGAAAGGAACATGGACATGTAGTTTTTCTCCGAAGAATCTATTCATTGTATTGTAGACCTTATCAATATCTTTTGTTGTAAGTTCTGTGGTGCTTTCTTTCCCGAGCTGTGCTTCTTGTATTGGCCTCCATAGATAGTTTTTAACAGTATCTGTTGACCACGGAATGTCTATTTCAGGTTTTAGGGTTCTTCTCATATCTAACCCGGCGTTGTTTAGTTCCTTGGCAATCATTCCGAAGAGTTGATGGAGTGCCTTATTTTGCCTTGTTGTTCTTTGTTTTTCTTCTTTGTTCATAACTAATTTTCCCTTTAACTCTTTTGAATAATTGTTTTAATGCTTCTATCAAACCCTCTTTCTCTGTGATGTCTTTTAATAATTGACTTGTAGGCATATCACAAAATGGACATATTCCGGAGTGCTTTGTTCCATCTTTGATGTAGTCTTCTTCACAATAACTCCCTTTATCACCACAAATTTTACAATTATAATTAGTCATATTTCATTATCAATTATTTTTTCTTATTAAAAAATAGATCTGTTTCCTTGTTCCATTCATGTAATGCTTTTGCATGTAAAAATCCTTTGAAATCTCTATCTATATTTTTCTTATCTTCATCTAAAAACATTGCTTCAAATGGTTGATAAGGACCATAATCCCATTTATCTTTTCCTTTCATTTGTCTGCTCTTGTTTTTTTTCTCTATTCTTTCGTTGTATTCTTTCTCTGTTTCTTTCGCTAATCTAACTATATATCTTCCATCGTATTTCTTTCCGCTCTCTTCTTCGTCTGCTTTGACATAAGCTGCTGTTTGCATGTAATAAGTGTTGTATATTCCGTTAGATGTTTTGATATCAATTAAGTATCTCTTGTTTCCTTTCTTGGCCTCAATATCAAATGTTCCAATGTAATCATGCTTCTTTGAATATACCACTCTCTCAACAGATACAAACTCTAATCTCTCTTTTTCTGACCACTCAAGGAAACTGTTTACTGCAACTTGCGCTTCCTTCCTTTCCGGCATATCTGGACTATCTCCTTTCAAGTATTTTTCTATCCATCTATGCGCTTCATCTCCAATTGCTGCTGCATCTTCTTTTTTTTCAGAGTGAAGATAGCAACCTCTATAAATAATTTCCTCATCAATAGTTCCAAGGTTTTCTAACAAGAAATCTCTGTAAAGTTCTGTTGCCCAGAAAATAAGAGGTCTGCTTTTATCTACAATTCCAATATAAGTTGTTACTCCTGTCTTTCTCTTTCCATCTACATAATACATGTGTCTATTCGGCTTATCTTCTGTTGGCCCTAGAAACTTAACTTCGTGTTCTCCTTTGTAAAGTTTTGTTTTAATTTCCATATTTTTATTTTTTAGTTTTAGCAATTTTTTGACAATCTCTACAAAGTGGTTTTCCAAACATCTTTTCAGAGTACTTTTTTTCTTGTTCTGTTATTACTGCTCCTTCTTCACATCCCTTCTTGTGTACACCATGACAATAGATTGGCTCATCTCCTCCATTCTCTGGTGGAGTAAAATCTTTATCTACATTTTGCTGGATCTCTTTAAACTCATGTCTTCCATACACATCACTTGCAACTCCAAGTTCTGATGCGCACTTCTTTAACCCATCTGTTATTGCTGCCTTTCTGTCATTACCATAATCTACTGGTGTCTTTGGATCATTTCTAAGATATTTAACATCAGCTCTTCCTGTTTGAGTTTTAGTAATAATCCTTTCAATCTCCTTTGTCTTTGGATTTATTCTGTTAATAGTTAATTTTACATCTACCCAGATCTGAACCACTTTGTCATTTACAATAACCTCTCCACTATTTATTACCTCCGTATCCCACAACCATCCAAAAGTATAGTTAAGAACTTTCTTCATGTAGGTTCCGGTAACATATTCGAACTCTCCTTTCCCTCTTCCGGGTCTTTTGTAAATATGACTCTTCGGTGTTTTTTGTAAAACAAATAATGTTTGTTTTGCTGTTAAAGGACTCTGACCTAACATTAGTTTATTTTTAGTTTGTTTCCCTTCTTTGGCTTTAACTATCGAGGTAGTTTGTTTTTTTTGTGTCATATATTTTAAAAATTGTAATCATTTAATAGTTGCCTAACGATTTGATGTTCTTTGAGGTTTTGAGTTTCCTGTCCTCTTCTCTCTTGTTTGCGCTCTTCTTTTAATAACTCTCGCTCCCTCTTTTGAAACATCTCGTCAAATTCTTTTTGTGTGTAGTTACTCATATATTTTTTGTTAATGATTTGTATTACGACCTTTCTCCAATATTACTCCCTTTGTCATTTTTTGTCAAGTCATCTGTCAATTCTTTAATTTTTTGACGAACCCATTCGTGGCTCATTCCCATAATCTTTCCAACTTCCCGTAGTGTTAATCCTTGCTTGTAAAGTTGGAATGCTTTGAGTGCTTTTTCGTGATCTAACTTCTTTTGGTATTTAGTTTTCTTTGGCATT
>JAGYLR010000044.1 GCA_018400895.1 bacterium | reverse complement strand
GTATTAACTTTGAAAAAGTAGTTGTTATAAACGGGAATATTCAATAGTTATGTTTTCAACATTTTCAAATGCATTAGAATCATTTGTAATATCAATATTTGCATCATTTTATTGGATTAGCCAAAAAATAGCTGTAGCTGTTATTGACATGCTCTCTTTTATTATAAAAGGAGAATTTTTACATCCTGATTGGGGATACACAAGCAATCCCATAATAGATGCTGGATTATCAACAACACAAGGACTAGCAAATATAATGTTAGTTGTAATATTGATAGTGATTGTTATGGGAATAATTCTTAGCTTGGAGTCATACGGATCACAAAAAATGTTTGTCCACTTAATAATAGTTGCTCTTCTTGTAAATTTTGCACCTCTCTTGGTAGGCTTAATTGTTGATGCTACAAATGTGGTTATGAATCATTTTTTAGTGCAAGTTGAGGGAGGAATGGACTCTATATACTACTCTTTATACAATACCGGTGGAGAAGATTTATTAGGACAAATAGACGGCGTACCGCAAAGATTATCAGAGTCAATGATGGAGATGATAATGATATTATTATTCCAAACGGCTGTAAATATTCTTATGGCTATTGTTATGCTATTATATGCTCTTTTATTTCTTTTTCGTCACATAGCATTATGGATAATAACTATACTTTCACCAATTGCTTTTGTCTCATTAGTACACCCTCTTTTTAAAAACAAAATATGGGGAGATTGGTGGAAACAGTTAACAGAATGGTCTCTTATAGGAGCAGTTGGAGCATTCTTTCTTTATCTTTCTATGGTGGTAAATGAAGCAGTTGTAACAATGTACAGGTCAGGAACTATCCACGCAGAAGATAGTGGAATACTTGGTTCATTTTTTATGACTATATTTCCTCTACTTCTTGTTAGTATATTCTTTGTTATTAGTTTTATATATTCAATGAAAATTTCTGCTATGGGAGCTGATAAGATAGTTGGCTTTGCAAAAGAAAGAAAAAAGCGAATGCAAAAAAGAGCAAAACAGGCATCAAGATGGACTTCTGATAACACTGTTGGTAGAGCACTAGATACACCCACAGCAAGAAGAATGGCAAATACTCTTGCAACATCTAATGTTCCTATTGTGGGTACAGGTATAAGAAAGGCAGGATTAGCTATAGGTAATTACAGAGATAGTACTGTATCTGCTACACAAGAAAAACTAAAAGGGAAAGACGCGATTCATCATGCATCAGCTTATCGAGGAGCAAAAACTGATTCTGAAAGACTTTCTGTTATATCATCTGCATCTTCTTCTGGAAACTTGTCTAAAATGATGGGTAGTCTTGGAGAAACAGTTAATAGAGATATGCCTGGATTAATTAAAAAAGCAAAAGCAACAGGCAAAGAAGGTGTGTTGTCTGGTGTAATGCCTACTGAATATTTATCAGGTATAGATAATACCAACGATCCTAATTTAACAGCCACACAACGCCAAGAAGCAAATAAAAACTATACTAAAGAAGCATCAAAAATATCTTCAAAAATGATAAAGAATAAAGATACAATGGAAGCATCAGCAAATAATGTTTCAAGTGCTATATTAACAGGATCTCCAAAAAATAAAAAAGCAGGAACCTATGTTTTAAATGATATTCTCTATAAAGGAGATGCTTCAAGTGTGCAAGGAATTATTGATAATTCTGGAGAAGGAGAACAAGCTCTTTATAGTCACCTGGAAAGATATTATGATGAACATGCTCAAGATGAAGGATTTGCAATACAAAATCCTCAACCACATCAAAAAAGATATTATGCTTTGCAAAATATAAATAAAGGATTACTTGAAAGTATAAAGAAAAAGCCAATCTGGAATTATATAGATATTAAAGAACAAAGAAGATAAAATGGAAAATACAATAAAAAAAAACTACTTTAAAATATATAAAGAACTTCCAGAAAGTGTCAGAAATCTTTTTTGGTCTGAAAGCATAACTAGTGCAATCAGTAAAATAGAAGAAAATTATTCTATAGACAAAAACAATAATCTTGTATCAAAAATAATAGGGCTTGTTCTTTTTGGCGAACTTCCTCCATCAAAAATACCAGAAGTACTAGAAACCGAAATAGAAGTTAATTATGAGGAAGCAAATAAAATAACTAATGAGATAAAAAGAAGTCTTATTTCGGCTAAAAGCTTTTTGGAAAAAACTTATGAAGAAAGATTTTTTGTTACAGAAACAAAAGAGGTAGAAAAAAAATCAACTGATTCTTATAGGGAAAGCACATAAAAAAAGGGAGACAAAAACTGTCTCCCTTTGGGTTCTATTTTTTAGAACCTTTTTTTTGAGAAGATTCTTCTTCTATTATACTTTCTCCCATTTTTTCCATTCTTCTCTGCATTTCATCAGGAGGAACATAATTACTAGAATTATCTTCTTCTTTTTTTTCTTCTTCTGGAGAAGCAACATTTGTTGATGAATTAACCAACTTTTTCCCAAAACCAATCTGATTCATTATCTCTGGTATGCTTCCAGAAGACCCTTCCCAGATTACCTTGTTTAAATTCCCTTTCTTTTCAGCAAGAATTTCTCCGTGACGATCATAAGCCATTTTACAAGCATCTGATTGACTGTACCCAGCCTTAATAAGGGCTTTTTTTGTGGTAACAATTGCCTTCATTACTTCTTCCATAGCCTTCTTTTCTCCCTGTGCCTCTGCAAACTTAGCTTCAGCAAGAATTTCTTGTTTCCGCTTTTCTGCAAAAGTTTCTGCATACTCTGGGTCAGAAGTGTTTATGTCTTTTATAGACACACCTTTATCGGCTATTTTTAGTCCCCACTTTGGAAGAGTTTCTTTAATAAGCTTATTTTGACTAAGTCCCTCAAAAGGAACTGGTTTTTTTCTCATAAGCTTCTTAAATTCATTCCAAAGAGCCTGTTTCTCTGGATTTTCTGAATCAGGATTTAATCCTTCCCAGAGAATCTCTGGCCTTCCAACTATTGCCATTGTTGCATCAAAGCTAAACATAGCAACAATATCTCTCATTAACGAATCAATCCTTTTCATTGCATCTTCAATAGAATTGTCTGGAGAAACAAACAAATAAAGATGTGGATTAATTATTCTCATTGTTACCAGATACTCAATATCCACTTTTATTCTGTCTGGCGGTTGAGTTTCACAGTTAGTAACTTTTGATTCATAAACCGCAGGAAAAAGAGAGACATAATTGAAAAATTCTTTTTCACCATTCTGATGATTCTCAGACCAAGAAACAGTGTATTTATGTATTCTTTTAAACGGCCACAATCCGTAAAAATACACTCCTCCCATAATCTTTCCCCAAGATCTTCTTCTTTTTTTTGCTCTTTTTCTTTCTGCTCCTTTTTTAGTTTTGTAAACCACAAATGCCTCTTCATGATTTTTTCGAAGAACATTGTAATCTTTGTCTAAAAAGTGATCTTTCCATGTCATTATCACTTTACTAAACCCACCAAAAAAGGTGACAGCTTTTGCAGTTCCTTCTCTAACTATGGTGAGAGATTTAAGCAACATAAAAACAAATACAACAACAAGCACAATCCAAAAATAACTTAATATGGCTTCCATAATAGCCCTCCTTTATATTTTTTAAAGATCTGCCAATATTATATAATAATAATGTAAATATGTCAATAAACCGTAGCTTAATCCTAAACAGCATAGCGGGGTCCGACCCCGCTATGGCGTAGGAAACGGTATCATTTCAAACTTATCTTGCATTGTACAAAA
>JAGYLR010000043.1 GCA_018400895.1 bacterium | reverse complement strand
CCCAAAAAGTATCATGATAATAGCACAAAATAAAGAACTTGAAAAGTAAGTTAACTTATTTTTCTGATAAGTTTACGGTGATATTTTATTGCAAAACGATGTGCTTCATCTCTTATTTTTAAAAGTGTTTCTTTTGTAACTCCAGAAATTAATTTCCCTACAAGACGATTTCCCTTACGATCTTTACCTTTAGCAATACCAATAACTGGGATAGAAAGTCCATTTTCTTTTAATACTTCTTTTACTGTATTTACTTGCCCTACTCCCCCATCAATAACAATTAAATGAGGAAGTGGCCAACTGTTTTTAAATCTTCTTTCTAAAACTTCTCTAATCATATCTGTATCTCCTCCCACAACGCTCCTTATTTTAAATTTACGATACTCTTTTTTATCAGCAATATTTCCTCTGAAAACCACCATTGATCCTACTGCAAAAGTACCTGATATGTTTGAAATATCATACCCCTCTATTCTCTTGTCTCCTTTTTTTGATTCATTTTGCAAAGAAATAGCTGTATCTCGTATATGTTCTATGGCAAATATCTTTCTCTTTATTTTTTCTGCTCTCTCAAAATTTAGTTTTTTACTCTCCTCTGCCATTTCTTTTTTTAAATTACTAATTATTCTATTTTTACCACCCTTAAAAAACAACTCTATATTTTTTATATCTTTCTTATACTGCTTTTTATCAACACCACCAACACAAGTCCCTGGACAAAGCCCTATCTCATAATAAAGACAAGCTTTCCCTCTATTTAATTCACGCTGTGAATGAGTATGAAAAGGGAATATTTTTCTTATTATACTTAGTGCATCTCTTATATTAGAAGAAGAAACAAAAGGACCAAAAGCAACTCTCTCTTTTTCTAATATTTCTTTTCCTCTTCGAAGTAATACTCTGGGATACTCTTCGTCTGTTATAACAACATAAAGAAAACTGCTATCATCTTTTCCTTTTATATTGTACGCTGGTTTCCATTCTTTAATTAGTTGAGCTTCTTTTATCAATGCTTCTATAACCGTATCAGTTTTTTTAAAAGAAATACTACTCACCTGTTGTGATAGTTTTGCTGTTTTTATATCTCTTTTGCCATGAAAATAACTACTCACTCTCCGTTTAAGGTTAGCCGCTTTACCTACATATATAACTTTTCCAGAATCATCTTTAAATATATACACTCCTGAACTTGTAGGAAGATTTTTTATCTCTTCTTTTTTCATATTACTTTTCTTAGGTGTTTACCAGTAAGACTTGCTCCTTTTTTAGAAATCTGCTCCGGTGTACCTGTAGCAACAACTGACCCTCCTTTATCACCTCCTCCAGGACCAAGATCAATAACATAATCTGAACTCTTTATTACATCCATATTGTGTTCAATTACTATCACAGTATTTCCCCTTTCTACCAGTCTATTTAAAACATATAGCAACTTTTTAACATCTTCATAATGAAGTCCTACTGTTGGTTCATCAAGTATGTAAACAGTATTTCTAGTATCTCGTTTTGCTAACTCTGAAGAAAGTTTAACTCTTTGTGCTTCTCCTCCTGAAAGAGTTACTGCTGACTGGCCAAGAGTTAGATATCCTAATCCAACATCACTTAGTATTTTTAATTTTTTCTTTATCCAAGGAGTATCTCTAAATAAATCAAGTGCATTATCAACAGTCATATTTAATACTTCGTATATATTTTTATCTCTATAGGTTATATCAAGAGTCTCTCTAGAATATCTCTTTCCCCCACAAACATCACAAGTAACATTAACCGTAGGTAAAAAATGCATCTCCACAGCTATATATCCATAGCCTTTACAGTTTTCACATCTTCCTCCAGTAACATTAAAGCTAAATCTTCCTGGTTTCCATCCACGCATTCTTGCTTCTGAAGAGTAAGAAAAAAGTTCTCTTATATCAGTAAAAGCACCAACATAAGTTGCTGGAGTTGATCTGGGAGTTCTTCCTATAGGAGACTGATCTATTCTAATTACTTTATCAATATACTCTGTGCCTGTAATTTGTTTTACTTTTCCCGGAATAACATTTGACTTTCCAATAACCCCTGACAAATACTTATATAAAACATCATAAACTAAAGTACTCTTACCTGATCCAGATACTCCAGTAACGGAAACAAACCTACGAATAGGTATATCAACGTTCATATCTTTTAGATTATGCTCACTTGCACCACGTATTTTTATAAACGGAATTGTTGAATCTACTTTTCTTCTCTTTTTAGGAAGTGGAATCTTTTCCTCTTTGCGTAAATAACGAAGAGTCAAAGAATCTTCTTTTTTGTCTCCAAGTATCTCAGGCATTTTACCATTTGCAACAATATTTCCTCCATTTGTTCCTGCACCCGGTCCAAAATCAACTAAATAGTCAGAGGCAAATATTGTATCTTCGTCGTGTTCAACTACTATTATCGTATTGCCTATATCGCGTAAATCTTTAAGGGTTTCTATAAGTTTCATATTGTCCTCTTGGTGTAACCCTATTGTTGGTTCATCAAGTATATAAAGCGTACCTACAAGGCGAGTTCCCATCTGTGAGGCAAGCCTTATTCTCTGTGCTTCTCCTCCTGAAAGAGAGTGCGTTACTCTATCTAGAGTAAGATATCCTAGTCCAATATTTAACAAAAATTCCATTCTCTCTTTAATTTCACGTAAAGCTGCTTCAGCAATTTCTTTTTCATGATCTTTAAGTAAATTTTCTAGATTATTAAAAAACTTAACACCATCAACCACTGGCATAGCAGTAACTTCTGCTATATTTTTCCCAGCGATAAGAATGCTTAATGATTCTTTGCGTAATCTTTTGCCCATACAAGACGGACAAATCTTTTCTGATCCTATATACTCTCTTCCTGTCCCATTGCATTCACTACAAGCCCCATAAGGACTATTAAAAGAGAACAATCTTGGTTCAATGCTAGGATAAGAAAAATTATCCTTAGGACATGATAATTTTTCAGAGAAAGTGTGCTCCTCCCCTTCTGTAATAATCTCAAGTACTCCTCCACCTCTTTTAAGAGCAATCTCAACTGCTTCGGTTAATCTGCTTCTTGTTTCTTTGGGGGTTGTTTTAGGAACTTCATCAATAACAACAGATATATCGTGTTTTTTATGTTTATATATTATTGTCCTCTCTCTTAAAGATCTAAATTCCCCATCTATGCGAACTTTCCTAAATCCATCGTTTAATAAATCATAAAGCAACTGATAATATTCCCCTTTTCTCCCTTGAACTACAGGAGCCATTACAATTATGTTATCTTTTTTATTAAAAGAAAGAATCGCATCAACTATCTGGTCTGTAGTCATTGATTTTATTTCTCTTCCACAGTATGGGCAATAAGGTTTACCTAAACGAGCAAATATTACTCTTAAAAAGTCATATATTTCTGTTATTGTTGCTACTGTTGAGCGTGGGTTATGAGAATGAGCCTTTTGATCTATTGATACAGCTGGAGATAGCCCCTCTATCTCTTCTACTTCTGGTTTATCCATTTTACTCAAAAACTGTCTAGCATATGCAGAGAGTGATTCAACATACCTTCTTTGTCCCTCAGCAAATATTGTATCAAATGCCAAAGACGACTTCCCTGACCCTGATATACCAGTAAAAACAGTCATCTTGTTTCTGGGAATCTCTAAGTTTATATTTTTGAGGTTATGTTCTTTTGCCCCTTTTATTGTTATTTTTTCTTTCATTTTGTAATGCTGTTATTTGATCACGTAAGATGGCTGCTAGCTCAAAATTTAAATTCTTTGCTGCATCGCGCATCTCCTTTTCTTTTTCTTTTATTAACTCTTCTCTATCTTTTTCC
>JAGYLR010000042.1 GCA_018400895.1 bacterium | reverse complement strand
CAACAAGAATGGCCATAGACCAAGCAGAGGGAGAAGTTTGGATGGAACTTGATACAGCAGAAGCTGGAAGAAGGTTGATGCTTGACGAAGGCACTCAGATGGAAGAAGCACAGTTTGCAGGAATACCATCTTCTTTCCCTAAATGGATACCGTCAGAGTTGAGGAGAACACCTCTTGTTGAGTCGGTTATGGAACACATGATGGAAGGAACTGCCCCCACAAAAGGAAGAGTAAGACAATTATATGATGTAGTTAAAGGAGAGATTGCAGAGAGAGCTGGTGTTCCAGTGGAAGATATAATGGGCGTTCCAATAGAGTTAACAGAAAAAGCAAAAAAAGAAGCAAGAGATACTATAGAAAAGCTATTAAAAAAAGCAACAGTATCTCCTCCGAAAACATCTATATCAAAACTTATAAAAAAACAGGTAGCACCAGAAACATCTCCGTTTGTAAGAAAGAGAGAAACTACTCTTCTTAAAGACAGAATAAAAGAATTACAAAAACTAGCTAAAATAGAAAGTTGGGGAAATGTCAAACTGCAACGAGCCATCAATAAAGCCAAAGAAGATATTGCTAAAACAAAAAGAGCTGGTGAACTTAAGACATTAAGAGCTGGAATCACAGAAAGAATGAAAGGTATCGCCCGTGGAATAAGAGAAGGAACAGTCAACACCAAGACAGAAATAAAAAATGTACAGAGAGAGTTAAAGGATGTTATTAAGAAGTCAGGACTTTCTTTCCATGATCAGAAGAAGTTTATTGACAAGATAGTACAGATACAAAATAGGAGTCAGTTGGAAAAAGCATGGCCAGAAATAAGTAATAGGATATCAAGATTATTTGAAGAAGAAGAAGTAAGAACTCTTAGGGCAGAGATAAACAAACAACTAAAAGATACAAAGCTAGAAAGAGATGACAGTGGTGTTCTTAGAAGTAAATTCACCCTAGAACAACAAGCAAAGTTAGATAATATCAGAGATGCCACAAGTATGAAAATGAAAGATGCGGACAAAGAGATAGAAAGGATATCAAACGATTTAATGTATCAAGAGGATATACCACTAGACATTGGAGAACAGATAAGATTACTTCGTTATGCCAATAGGGACATGAATTCTATCGAACTAAGAGAGTTGCTAGATGACATCATGTCTATTAAGCAAACTGGAAAAACTATTGCTGAAATAAGAAAAATAAATAAAGAAGCAGCAATACAAAGAAAGGTGGATGTAATTGCTCCGGCTATATGGGGAGATCTAGAAAGAGTAATCGGAACATTCCCTCGTAGAGATCCATCATTTGATGATGTATTTTTGGGTAGAGCGAGAAGAGTAGTAGATGATTATATTAACATGACTGTAGATTTTGAGTTTCACGCAGATAAACTTACAAACGCAAAGCAGTACGATATTCTTGAAGGACCATTTGTAGATCATGCAAAACAACATAGGAGAAACTTAGGCAAGGTGCTAGAAGGACAATTTATAGGATATGAAGCATTAAATGAAGGGATAGCGCGAACAATTGGAAAGAGTGTTGATCCAAAGGTTGTAGGACTAATTTCTTGGTTAATGAGTTTTATCCACAATACTTTAAGGTATATGATGGGACATCATTTTAAGGGTAGTCCTGAAAAAGAAAAAGACATGAAGATAAAGTACGGATTAATAAGACTGCAAGAAACAAGAGATTTAGGAAAGTTCAAGAATAATTTTCAGGAAAATGTACAAATAAAACTTAGTGTAGATGAACTTGTAGCGTTAAATAATTGGCTTAAAGACAGTGAGGTTGATAGGGTTGTTCGTGATGTAATGGGATTTAATGATTCAATGATAAGTGCTATTAAGGGAGCATTGAAACCGGAAGAAGTAGAATATGCAAATTTCTTGGTTAATGAGTTTTATCCACAATACTTTAAGGGATATGATGGGACATCATTGAGAGAAGTGTATATAAGAAGGTTTGACACAGCATTCAATCCAAGACCAAATTATACTCCACTTGCAAGAGATGTAGATAAACCAGTTTACCTAGAACAACTGAATGACTATATTCAAAACATGTCTACTAAGCCCGGAGCAATTAAAGCAAGAATTGCGAACAATAATCCTATAAAAATTAAAGGTGCTACCGAAATAGCTGCCAAGTATATTACAGACATGGAGAGATTTAAACACATGTCAGAATATATAGATGAAACTAGAAGAATCTTCCACAACGAGGAATTTAGAGAAGCAATACTAAGCACACAATACGATGGACAAAAACATTTAAACTTATTAAACGATACGATAGAAAGAATATGGAGAGGTCAGAGAAAATTTGAAGACAGAGTGGGTTGGCTTGATACTCTTAAAGGATATGCATATACCGGACTATTAGGAATTAACCCTACACAGATACCAAAACAGCTTACATCTGGAGTAGCTTCTCTTTATAGGGTTCCAGTAAAAGAGTGGAGCGCCGGATTTAATGAGTATGTTAAATCTCCAGTTAAGATTACTAACTTTTTGCGTAAACACTCTCCATTACTTAGGGCAAGATACAGAAATATGAACTTCAGTCAGGAATTAGCACAGGCAAGAAAAGATGGGTGGTTGGAGATAATTACCGGAAAGCCGACATTCAGACAAAAAATGATGTTCATGACAAAGTATGGAGATATGGGAGGTATAGCTGTGGCAGGTTGGCCAGTGTATAGGTATGAATACAATCAAGCGATATCAAGAGGATTATCAAAAGAAGAGGCACATAATAAAGCAATAGCTGAATTTGAAGATAACTTCAGTAAAACACAAACATCTCCACACATGGGAGATATAGGATCACTACAGGCAGGAGGATCATGGGGAGCCACATGGACATTGTTTAATAATGCAACACTCCAGTATAATAGATTTGCATTAGCAGCGTTTAGAAACATGAAGAAAGGAAAGGGATCACGAAGAAAAAATGCAAAGACAGCATTTATATTCTGGTCGTTATTACCAGTATTATTCGGTTTAGCCACACACCCACAAGACATAATCAATCTATTCAACACTGATGAGAAAGGAAAGAGAGCAAGGAGGAGAATAACATTAAATGCAGCCGCAGGGGGAACACAATACTTTGTTATAATTGGATCTGCGTTGAACAATATAGGAAGAGGAGCTGTTGGGCTAAAACCATTTAGTGGGGATATCAGCCCGGTTTCACTCGAAGTTATAAGTGAAGTAGAAAGAGAAATAAGATCAATGGTAGATACAATCAAAGATATTGCAGAAACTGGCGACTTTGGTCCAAAAGACTTAGTTGAAGCACTACAAGAGTTTGAGAAAGCCGCTACCCTTGCAACTGGTTTACCAATAGAGAATGTTGCAGAGCTTTCAAGAAGTTATTATCAGACGATATTTGAAGATGAGGATAATTATCTTAAACTCTTTGGATATAGCGATTGGGCAACAGACTCTGACATAGAAGAACGAAAAAGAGATCCTTTTGGTGTAATCGAAGAAAACCAATCAATCCTATCAAGCTTTCTCAAAGGAGAAGAAGTTGATGAAGTAAAACAAGAACTCAGCAGACTGGATGCAGATATGAATTATCCAAGCAAAGTTGTCTATGGAATAAAGTTAACCCCGGAAGAGTATGACTTGTATTTGAAAGATCACGGACCGAAGATATATGACGAATTGTCCAATATTATAAGTTCGGATGATTATAAAGAATACAATGACTATAGAAAAGAAGAACTGATAAAATCTCGTATCAACACGATAAGAGATAGATCAAGAAAGTCTTTGTTTGAGGATTTCCGTTTGTTTGATAAAAGGTTAAAGTTTTACGAAAGAGAAGGATTGGATGAAGAAGAAGCTTGGAAAGAAGCAGTAAATGCAACAGGAATTGATCCAAACGATGAAGAGTGGAGAAATAACTTCTTAACAAAAATTGGAGAAGAACCATCTGACACTGAAGAAAACTTAATACAAAAATTATTATCAAGATAAC
>JAGYLR010000041.1 GCA_018400895.1 bacterium | reverse complement strand
GGCACAAACTCCCTTCTTAGTTTTTCTTCTTCTGTGGCAAATTTGACAGATTTGATGATTCATTAAATATTTTTTTACACTTAATACATCTATATACTTGCTCGAGTTCTTCATGTTTACATTCTTCTTTGGGTTCTGTTAATTCTTGTCTTACTATTTTAGTCCAAGAGACATTTTTGCCCATATTTTCTGACAATACATAGGGAAGTTCTGATGTTTCACAAGGATATTTCTTAGCAAATTTTATAGCATAATATAAACTCCTCTTATCTATCTTTTGAACTTTATCTCCGTTTTCATCTTCATTGCTGTTTATAGAATCTGCAAGGCATTGCACAATCTGTTCTCCATATATTTTTTTAGATTTAAACTTTTCATAATCATCTAGTATTCTTTTACCTATCTGATGATATGTTTCTATAAGCACAAATCTTGATTCAAACACACCTTCAACATTAATTGATTTTACATCATCTATTAAAAGGCGATACCAATCTTCGTTGTTTATTTTTACTATGTTCATTTTATATTATATTCACACTTGAATGCTCGGATATGCCAACATTCATATTTATTTAATGTAGGACAATCACATTTTATCTTTCCATCTTTCTTTTCCTCAACCCTGTAGAACACACCAGGAGAGCTTTTACTCTCATAAAGTTTAACCCTCCTAGTGCGATTTTCAGGAACTTTAATCATACTTAAAATGGTAAATCTTCTACTGATGTTTCATCTTCTACTACTGGAATATCATCTTTCTTTTCTTTCTTAATTGGTATAAATCTTACAATTCTATTAGTCATTACTCCCTTTGTGTTCATTTTCTTAATCACCTGACCATACAATTTTTTACCTATTAAGTCAGATGCTTCCAGCTCTGGTCCTTCATTTATATCACTCCCCATAGCAAAACATAAAAGTTGTCTTGTTTTAGAGGGAGTTCCGTCTTGTTGAAATCCAAGACTTTCTAATCTTCCAGTAAAGAAAAGCTTTCTACCAGTAGCATCTTCTCCTTCATCATCTACCAATTTTCCATCATCTCTTAACCCCTTAACCTTAAATCTTACATTTAAGACATCTTCCATATCCTCTGATTGATATTTCTTTTGGTTCTTTTCTTCTGCTTCCTCTATCTCTAAAAGATAATCATCTTCTGGTAGGGTAATAAATCCCTCTGTTTCGGTTTCTTCTTTTGTTGGTATTTTAATCATAGTTTTATTCTTTTAGCTTTTTTACTTTCTCATGAAAGTTAATTAATTTGACCTTTATCTCTTCCCAGAGTTTATCTGAGGGAACATATTTTAACTCGGTTATAGTGATAGGATATTGAACCTGCCAAACTGCGACTGGTAAATTGAATGTTCTATAATACACTTCCATTTGTGGAGCCCATTTATCTGGAAACTTATCACAAACATCTCTTGGTCTCTTTAAATCCTTAATACAAGTTTTAAAAAGATAATCTGGTTTTGCTACTATAGTAATCTCATCATTTATACTTATCACTTCTTTTTCTTGCATTTTAACTGGCACTTTCATTTCTTCAAAAATCTTATTAAGATAATCTTCTATTGCAACCCCTTCACTAATCAATTTACATCCATATTCTTCTATTGGTTTCTTGTCAAAAATATCTTTCGGTTTAACATATCCTTTCATTATTCCGTAAAGTTCTGACGAAAAATATCGACCTAAATCTCTTGATTTATTTTCTCTGTTTACATATTCTACAATTATATCTGTAATTGTTTTGCTCATAATGGTAAGTTTGGTTCTTTTGGTTTTGTTCCCTCTGCTTCTTTTGCCGACCTCTTTACTAATTCTTGTGATTTTAGATAAAATATCTCTGTTGCTTCTACAATTTCCTTTGGGCTTTTATCTAAACCTTTTATTGTTGATGAGTAAGTATTAAGCATACTTCCAAGAGGAAAAGTCCAACTCTCGCGAAGATACTTTTGAAGCCATTGGTCTGCCATAATAATTTTAATTTACATTTTTAATTACGACTTTTATTTCGCTACCTCATTAGCTACTCTATATGCGTCATATATTTGATAAATATAAAACAAAGGATAAAGGATAATCCCTATTCCAATAAATACAGTTAGAAGGAGTATAAGGGTAACAAACATAAATAGGAAACCTTTAGATGTTTCTCCGTTATAAATCTGTCCAAGTCCTGCAAGTAAAAATGATAATATTGCAGCAGTAGTTGGACTCTTAACCTGTGTTTGTTCTTTTTGCCTTACTCCACAATATACACAAATCTCTGCCTTGTCATCTATTTGTTTTCCACAATTTTTACAATACATATTTTGTTTTTATTTAATAATCGACCTTTATGAACAATCTTTTTTTAATATTTGACTAACCCTTTGTTTGGATATGCCCATTTCCTTACCTATCTCTGAAAATGATTTATTCATAGCCATAAAATTCATTATTGTTCTTGCTCTTTGGGTATCACTACAAGTATTTCTATAATGTTCTAATCTCTTAAATCTGTCTGTCCTCCACCTTGCAAGTAATGCTCTTCTTGTTCCTATTGGTTGTGGCTTACCCTTTTTTGCCTCACTAATTTTTCTGTTGTGTTTTTCTGTTCTCTTTTTCATTTATAATTCTATAAAAGTTTTTTAACTCTACACTAAAGACCTTTGACAAATCCTCTGCCGAGTAATCTCCCTTATTTTTTTCCCACTCATCATAAAAGATGTTATCTCTTAATTTAATTAATCTTCTTTCTAACATATTTTTTTACTTATAATAAATGTCTTTTTTGTCTCCTGCGAATTCAAGAAGTTCTCCTTTAATATTCACATATAACTTGCCAAACCTTTCTACAACAGCATCTCCCTTATAATGCGGCTTTCTTTTAACTTCTTTTATTTTTAAATTATCTATTTCAAACCACTTTTTAATTAGAGTATCCATTGACCAATCCAGCCCATTGCTTTCTGCCCAATATTTTAGGTGATTTAACTTCCATTTTATAGTGTAAAAGTCGCTCAACTCTAATAGTTTCTCTGCTGACCTTACATATCTGGGATAGATAATTTTATATTCTTTTTTACCCAAGTCCCAACCTTTAATCTTGAAAAAATAGTTAACTAATTTCTTTATATCATTCATATTAAAAGGTTAGCATAAAACTAATTACTTGTCAAGTGTTTTTCTATTTTTAATCTATCTTTGTGTAAAATACTTGTAGGGGTATTGACAAATTTTATGTATATAATATACTTATAGCGTTATTCACTAATTAACCAATTCTATGCCAGACGAAGAAATGGAAGAGGAAATGGAAGAGGAATTAGAAGAAGAGTAATTTAATTTTAATTTAATGAACATCATATTTATACAGTTTAATATTGTTGTTGCAACCACCACAATAGTAAGTTGTATTGATATGATGTTCAGTCAAAAGCCCTCATTTAATATGGGGGTTTTTGGCATTTGTTGTACAAATCACAACTGAATATTGGAGGGGGAAATGAGTTGACGACTTTCTCAACCCCAAAACCACTAATTGTAGGTCTGTGTGCTTTAGTGGAAGGGTTCAGCCCAAGAACCTAAAACAGTGGAGATGTCCTTAACGCCCTGAACCTAAGGAATGTTAAACCACTCACAGATAGTTAAATGCTGGGGTGCTCTCGCCTCTAAAATGAGAGAGGAAACAAGCAGAAAAAAACTTATCCAATATTAAGTTGTGTGTCATAAATTTTCTTTACTAGGTCTTATAACCTAAAAAGTCGTCATAACTACAAAGGAAAAAGCAGAATAATATTTAGACAAAAATTACAGTAAAGACAATTAAAAATTAAATCTTTACTGTAACAAAATGTTTAGTTATTCGTCTACTTATACAAGAGATATCTTGACATGAAACTAAAACTATTTTGTCCCAGCTTTACGGCTGGGTTTTTATATTTTTTCTTTTGAGGTGTGAAATTCAAACTCTCTTCTTTTTATTTCTTCTCTTTCCCACTCTTCTAAATCTTTTTCTATTTGCCTTTCTTCATCTTCTACTGCCTTCTCTAATTTGTA
>JAGYLR010000040.1 GCA_018400895.1 bacterium | reverse complement strand
TAAACCACTATCCGACCCCTCCCTAAATCTATTTTGGTAAACCTAATATTATTTCAGATATTTTAGGGTGTTGAGAGATAAATTTATACTTAAATAGTTTTAATATTACCATAAAATCTTCTATCTCTTCTCTTACAGTTTCCGGACCAATAAATATTTCAACTGCTTCTTTTCCTAGGTTTTTATAGTAATTATTTAATATCTCCCAATCTGATTTCTCTTGAAGATATTTAATTATCTTTTTAAATTCTCCTCTATCTAGCCAGATTCCTTTACAGACATTACAAACATCAACTTTTATCCCAGAATCATCATAATCTACTTCATATAATGGAAGTCTATCTACAGGGCAAAGCTTTTCTTTTCTAGATATCTTAAACTTTAGTTTATTCTTCCAAAGATCAACATCAAACCATTTCAAATTCTCATCTTTACCATCCTTAGCCAACCTAAGCTCGTCTTCATCAAACCATAACCCTAAACATTTAGGACAATAGTCAATTTCAACATTATTAATCAAAGCTCTTTCCATTTTTATACCACAAGAAAAACATTCTTTTTTCATATATTTATAATTTAATACCTTTTAATTTAGCTATTCTCTCCTCTACTGGAGGATGTGTTGCAAAAAGACGATGCATAAACTTACCTTTTTCTTTTCCTTTAAATGGACTAGATATAAATAGGTGGGCAGTAGCATCATTAGCTTTTTTCATTGGAGTTGGATTAGCTGAAATCTTCTCGAGAGCTCTAGCTAATCCATCAGGATAACGAGTTAGTAATGCTCCTGAAGCATCTGCTAAAAATTCTCTTTTTCTAGATACAGCCATCTTCATTAGCTGAGCTAGTATTGGAGCTAGTATTGCAAGGGCTAGGGCAGCAACAACTATCATTACATTCCCCTTGTCTTTGCCTCCCCTCCTTCCTCCTCCCCAAAAAGCATATCTAAAAAAGAAATCTGTAACCATTACTATCATTCCAACAAGAACAACAATTATCGTTGAAAGAAGAATATCTCTATTACCAATATGTGCTAATTCATGAGCAATAACTCCTTCAAGTTCAGATTTATCTAATATATCTAGTAATCCTCTAGTTACAACAATCACACCTCTTTTAGGATCACGGCCAGTAGCAAAGGCGTTTGGTTGAGCTTCTTCCATTATATATAGCTTAGGCATTTCAATACCTGCAGTTATTGAAAGATTTTCAACTATTCTATAAAGTTCTGGATTATCGTTTTTCTCTATTGGTTTTGAATTAGTTATCTTAAGAACTATCTTATCTGAATTCCAGTAAGAGAAAAAGTTTATTACAATTGAGAATAAAAGAAAAAAGAAAACAATTATCAATGAATCAAAATAGATAGATAAGATCCAACCAATAGATATTAATATTAAACTAAAGAAAAACAGATAAAGCCAAGTTTTCCTTATATTCGAATCAACTTGAGTATAGAGATTTGCCATAATCTTCTAGAAACTAACCTTAACTGTCTCCTTCTCTTCTGGTTCAGTGATTTCAAAAAAATCTCTTTTCTTGAATTTAAAAGTTTTAGCTATGATATTTGAAGGAAACATATTAATTTTAATGTTAATGTCTCTTACCATTGAGTTATAGAATCTTCTCGCTGCCTGAATTTTATCTTCAGTATCTCTTAGCTCTCTCTGAAGCTCTATAAAGTTTTCTGAGGCCTTTAGGTCAGGATAGTTTTCTGAGACCGCAAAAAGGCTTTTAAGTGTACCTGAGAGCATGTTTTCTGCTTCCGCTATCTTCTTAGGATCACCCGACTCTTCGGCACTAATAGCTGAAGACCTAGCTTTGGTAACGTTCTCAAAAACACTTTTCTCGTGAGCTGCATATCCTTTAACTGTCTCTAAAAGATTAGGTATTAAATCATACCTTCTCTTTAGCTGAACATCTATATCAGACCAAGACTCATCAGTTCTATTTCTCAATTGAACTAATTTATTATATATGGCGATAGATAGAAACACTAAAACTACAGCTGATACTATAATTATTTGTAACCAATTCATATTTTTATATTATTTTAATAATCTTAAGGTATATTACTATTTTAAAAGAAAAAAGAAAAGCCCCCTTTTAAGGGGGCATTCTTTTTCTAGTAACCCATTCCCATTCCGCCTCCCATTCCACCTCCCATTGGAGGAGTTTCAGAAGACTTCTCTTCTGGTTTATCAACTATTGCACATTCTGTTGTTAAGAGCATTGTTGATGCTGATACAGCATTCTCTAAAGCAACTCTTACAACTTTTTTAGGATCAATAATTCCTTCTTTCATTAAATCCTGGTATTCCATCTTTAAAGCATTGAACCCAAAAGAACCTTTGCCTTCTTTTACTTTCTGAACAACAACTGATCCATCAGCTGCAGCATTTTCAGCAATCTGTCTTATAGGTGATTCTAATGCTTTTCTTAAGATATTTAATCCAGTCTTTTCATCTTCATCTACTGTTTCAACTGAATCTAGTGAATTTATTGTTCTAATAAGAGCAACTCCACCACCAGCAACAACACCTTCTTCTATTGCAGCTCTTGTTGCTGCTAATGCATCTTCCGCTTTATGTTGCCTAGCTTTTTGCTCAACCTCACTAAGAGCTCCAACTTTAAGAACTGCAATACCTCCTGAAAGCTTAGCAATTCTTTCTTGAATCTTTTCTTTATCATAATCAGATTCAATCGTCTCTGAGATCTTCTTTAATTGAGAAACCCTTGATTCAATATTCTCTTTAGTTCCATTACCATCAACAATAGTAGTATTATCTTTGGTTGATATAACTTTCCTGGCAGAACCAAGCATATCTAACTCAGTATCTTCTAGCTTCATTCCGGCATCTTCAGATATTACCTGACCACCAGAAACAATAGCTATATCTTGAAGCATATCCTTCTTAGAATCACCAAACCCTGGAGCTTTAATTGCTAGTGCATTTAAGTTTCCTCTAAGTTTGTTTACTACAAGAGTAGCTAAAGCATCACCATCAACATCTTCTGCTATTATGACTAGATCTTTTTTCCCTGTTTTAGCTATCTTTTCTAGTACAGGAACTATCTCTTGTATTGATGTTATCTTTCTATCGGTTATTAAGATATATGGATCTTCAAATTCTGCTTCCATCTTTTCAGCATTAGTAACCATATATGGAGAGATATATCCTTTATCAAACTGCATTCCTTTAACAATCTCTTTTTGAAGTCCAAAGGTCTGAGATTCTTCAACGGTAACAACGCCATCTTTACCAACTTCATCTATAATTTCAGCGATTAATTCTCCCATCTCTGGATCTTCAGCTGATATTGTAGCTACTTGAGCTATTTCTGATCTTTCTGATATTGGCTTTGCCATCTTTGATAACTCTTTAACTATAGCAACGGTTCCTTTTTCTATTCCTTTCTTAAGAGCTAAAGGATTAGCTCCTGCAACAACGTTCTTAAAACCTTCTGATATTATTGCTTGGGCTAGGATAGTAGCAGTAGTAGTTCCATCTCCAGCTGCATCATTAGCTTTAGATGCAACCTCTTTAATAATTTCTGCTCCCATGTTTTCCATCTTATCTTCTAGCTCAATCTCTTTGGCAATACTAACACCATCATTGGTTATAGTTGGAGATCCATATCCTTTATCTAGGATCACATTTCTTCCTTTAGGTCCAAGAGTAGTTTTAACAGCATCTGCTAGTTTATCTACTCCGGCTTTAATCTTTTTTCTAGCTTCTTCGTTATAATAAATATTTTTTGCCATTTTTTTATCGTTATTTTTCTTCAATTACAGCTAAGATATCTTCTTGCTTTGCAATAAGATAATCTTTTTCTTCGACTTTTATTTCTGTAGGACCATACTTTGAGAAAAGAACTTTTTGTCCTTCTTTTAATTCTATAGGGATGATGTTTCCAGAAGAATCTCTTTTTCCTGGACCAACTGAAATGACTTTGCCTTGTTCTGGGCGATCCTTATCAGCGGTCTTAGGGAGAAGTATTCCTCCTTTGGTTTGATCTGATTGTTCTATTGGTTCAATCAAGATGTTATCCATTAATGGTTTTATTTTCATTTTTTTATATATTATTTTTATATATTTAGCAGACTCGACCATTGACTGCTAACAATCATTTTAATCAAGAATAAAAAGTTGTCAAGTTTTAGAGAAACCAAAAACCCCGCAGAAGCGGGGTTAGTGGTTTCACTCAAATGATCTTTTTACCTATTAGGAAGCAGTCTGTAGATATAGGGGATCGGTTATGAATGAAGAGTCAAATGGCC
>JAGYLR010000004.1 GCA_018400895.1 bacterium | reverse complement strand
CGGATTTGTGTGTGACCCAAGTGGAGTGTGTGTTGAAGATACAGGATTCTAGTATCTTAATAAGTAATACCACTTATTTGTGAGACTGGCCATGGTTTATGTTTTTTAGTAGTAAAATAGAGATAAAAAAAGAAGTTTTCCGGCACTGTATCAATAATGACAACAGTGCCGGTTTTACTCTTATAGAGTTAATGGTGGTTTTTGTTATAATGGCCCTTATTGGGATTATGATGATGGTGAGTTATTTAGAATCTCGTCCACGTATGGCATTAGAAAGAGTTACAGAAACCTTTATTAATGATGTCTACAGAGCCAAAGAAAGAAGTGTATCACAGATGTTTTATGAAGATAATAGTGACCTGGTTGGGGGAGACCATGGAATTTTAGTAATTAAAAACACTAACAATTACTCTATTTTTGTTGAAAAAGTAGAAGGTGAAAAAATAATTGAGCAAATAGATATAGAGAGAGGAATTTTTATAGAAGATATATTGGTTTCTGGTGAACAAAAAGATGAAGTAAGGGTATTATTTTCTTCCAGAAAAGTTTACTTTGAGGGAGAATTACCCATAGAAGAAGATTATGTAGATATTGTTTTTATGTCAGAAGACAGTGAAGAAATAAAAAGAAGTGTGCGTATAACTTCTTCTGGAGAAGCAGAAATAATTTATACCTATGAGTAAATACAACGAAAAAGGGTTAACACTTGTTGAACTACTTGTTTCTATAGCGATAGTAATGTCTACTATTACCGCTATTTTGGTTTTAGGTGATAAAGCCCTACTACAAGCAGATATTTTTTCTAGAAACAGACAGGCAATTTTTTTAGCACAAGAAGCAATGGAAGTAGTGAGTGATGAGAATGTGCGTACTATTATAAGAGAAGATATAAATAATGATGCTTCTTGGGGTGGTGTTGGATACTGGAGAGTAAATTACACTGGCAATGTCTCAAAAACTACCACAGAGTGTAGGTCATTAAGAATAAATACATCAGGATACTATTATGATGGAATAGTTGGCACAGAAACTCCATTTTCAAGGTGTGTAACTATTTGGGCAGAAGACAGTACAAGTGAAATGGAAGTTGAATCAAAAATAACATTTAATTACCGTTACGGAGAAAATGATGTAGCAGTTTACAGAGTTTTTTATGACTAAACAAAACAATAAAGAGAACAAATCTCTAACGGGGTTTACCCTAATAGAAACAATGGTTACGGTAGTTATATTTACCTTAGTAATGTCTCTTGTTGTAGCTGTTTTTACTGCTAATGTTAGAAATCAGAGAGTTGCAATATATAATCAAAAACTTGTTTCAGAGACAGTTCGTGTAATGAATTATATGATAGAGGAATTATCTCAAGGGGGAAATTACGTTTATGAAGAGCAATTTCAAAAACTTAATTTTGTAAATTCTGAAGGAGGGTCAGAAAATTTTCAAAGGCATCTTTATTTTCCAGAGGACAGGTGGGTTTTAGTTCAAGATGGTGAACACATTAATTCAGAAATAATTAATATCAATTATTTTTACGCTAATACTGCAAAAGGAAGTTCTGGTAGAGATAAAGTAACTTTTACTATAGAAGCAGAAACAAAAACAGGAGAGAGAGAAGATGATATAAAAAAAATTAAATTACAAACAACAGTAATAAGTAGGTACTATGGAGAGTAAAGGATCAACACTGTTTCTATCAATGATAATAATGAGCGTTGTTCTTACAACAGGAATAGCGATAAGTTTGCTTCTATCTCGTCAAATAAGAGAGATACCAGTAATGGAAGATCATGTGGTTGCTTTTTATGTGGCAGAGTCTGCAATAGACCATATATCAGAACTTGGGGAACAGTTTGAAGAAGGTGTGTGGACAGAGATTAGTTTTAATGAGTTGAGTAAAACATTTTTATATAAAGCAGAAAAAACAACAGAAGGAGTATTTTCTGTAATGGTTAATACAGGGGATAGATATTACTCTTTTGATTTAAAAGAAAAAGATTATATAGAAGAAGATCCTCCAGTTGAAGATCCGGAGAATGTATTTGTTTTTAATTATGAAAATTTGTTGGGGTGGAGCAGTGTAACAATGCGTTATCAAATAACAGATTTAAGTGGTGCTATTCTAAGAGATGATATGACTCCTATCAATTATGAAAATTGGCAGAGAAATGAGATTAATATAAATGAAGTAAATAGACTAAGAACCTACTTTTGTGAAGGTCTGGCGGAAGAAAATGCGGGATGTCAAACTGATGGAATGTATCCAGGAGGATCATTATTTTACAACCTTGATAATGCGTTAGGTGTTTGTATTTTAAATAGTCAAACAGGGAAAAGTTGTCTTTCTCCTAATACTTTTGTTGTTTATTATAACAATCCAAACAACTGGGCAAACGTAACAATGCGTTATCAAATAACAGATTACAGTAGTAATACAGCAATTATTCAGGACGATATGATTGAGTCAGAAAAGTATCTTGGCTGGGTCAAAAATGAAATAAATATAGAAAACATAGAGAGCTTAAGAACCTACTTTTGTGAAGGCACAGCAGGGTTAGAAAATGATGGTTGTACAGATGATCCAGGTTCTATTCCTTACCCTAGTTGGTATACTGATATAGATATTGCTGATGCAATGATAGTTTGTGTAGAAGATGGAGTAAAAAGAGATTGTTTTTCTCCTCTTGTTGATAGTTTGTATTAAAAATATGCAAAAAAAAGAAGCTCAAAAAAGAATAGAGAAATTAAAAGAGCTTATTAATCATCACCGTTATCTCTATCACGTCCATGACAAAGAAGAGATATCTATTGAAGCTCTTGATTCCTTAAAAAAGGAACTTTTTGATTTGGAGAATAAGTTTCCTTCTTTTAGGACACCAGATTCTCCAACCCAAAGAGTTGAAGGAAAAGCACTTGATCAGTTTCCTAAAAAAAGACATTACACTAGAATGCTTTCTCTCCAAGACGCTTTTGATGAAAATGATTTAGAAGATTTTAAAAATAGAGTAAGTAAATTAATAAAGACAGATAACTTTGATTTTTTTTGTGAACTAAAGATAGATGGATTAGCAGTGGAGCTAATTTATGAGAATGGTATTCTTGTTTCTGGGTCAACTCGTGGAGATGGAGTTGTGGGAGAAGAAGTTACTCAAAATATTAAAACTATTGAATCTATTCCTTTATCTTTAAGGTCTTCAGAAAATTTTACAAAAAAAGAAAAAAACATATCTACTAGCAATTCTTGGGTGAATCAAAAAAAGAGTGTTGTTGTAAGGGGAGAGGTTTTTATAACAAAAAAAGAATTTCAACTATTAAACAAAAAAAGAGAAAAAGAAAATCTTCCCGTTTATGCTAATCCTAGAAATACTGCAGCAGGCTCTATTAGACAACTTGATCCTAAAATAACGATGAATCGCAATCTTGATTTTTTTGCTTATGATCTTGCTGCAGATATATCAGAAGGAGAAACAGTTACTCCTTTTGGGATAAAAACTCATAAAGATAAACACTCTGCCTTACGTGCGTTAGGATTTAAGGTTATTCCTCATGAGAAAAGGTGTAAAAATCTTCAAGAAATAGATCAGTTTTACAAACAGATACTACAAATACGTGATTCTCTACTTTATGAGATTGATGGTATTGCTATATTTGTTGATGATAATATTTTCTTTGAAAAATTAGGATTTGTTGGAAAAGCCCCTCGTGGAACAATTGCTTATAAATTTCCATTAGAACAAAGAACAACGGTAGTAGAAGATGTTTTATTTCAAGTAGGTAGAACAGGAGCTATAACTCCGGTAGCAGTTCTCTCTCCTGTTTCTTTATCTGGAGCAACTATCTCTAGGGCTACCCTTCACAATGAAGATGAAATAGAACGTTTGGGATTAAAAATTAAAGATACAGTTATTGTTGGTAGAGCAGGAGATGTTATTCCCAGAGTAATAAAAGTATTAAAAGAGTTGCGTACCGGCAAAGAGAAGAAAATAAGTTTTCCAGAAAATTGCCCTTTATGTAATTCTAAACTTGTTCGCCCAAAAGGAGAAGCTAAATGGTACTGTAAAAATACTGATTGCTATGGAGTAAGAAGAGAAAAATTTACTCATTTTGTATCTAAAAAAGGATTTGACATAGATGGTGTAGGAGAAAAAATAGTTGATCAGCTTTTATTAAATGGAGTTATTTCAGATCCATTAGAAATTTTTACTCTTAAAAAAGGTGATTTATTGTTACTTGAAAGGTTTGCTGAAAAATCGGCGGAGAATGTGATATTAGCAATAAATAGTAAAAAAACAATTCCTTTATCTAGATTTATATATTCTTTATCAATAAATGGAGTAGGAGAACAGACATCAAGAATACTCTCGGATCATTTTAAAGATTTATCAAAATTAAAACAGGCATCCATTGAACAGCTTTCTTCTATTTCTGATATTGGCCCTGTTACTGCTGAAAATATATTTAAATTTTTTAGAGAAAAGAATAATATCAGTTTGTTATCTCGCATTGATCAACTTGATATAAATATAAAGCAAGATTACTCAGGTAATATTTTAAAGGGAAAAACTTTTGTAATAACAGGAACACTCCCTAATATTAGTAGAGAAAATGCTAAAGAAATGGTAATTAATAGTGGAGGAAAAGTTTCTTCTTCTGTATCAAAAGCAACTGATTATCTATTGTGTGGAGAAAATCCAGGCTCAAAGTTTGATAAGGCAAAACAACTAAAAGTGAAGATAATTACAGAAGAAGAATTTAAAAATATTATAGAATGACTCGTATTTTATCAAAGATTAAATCTTTTGATCCTATTTTACTTATTTCTATTGTAGTTATCTCTACTATAGGACTTTTATCAATAAGCAGTTCTACTCCTCATCTTTTTTTAAGACAATTTTTATTTATTTGTGTGGGGTTTTTAATAATGATTCTTATATCTTTTATTGATTGGAGGGTGTTGAGAGATAGTCCTTATCTGGTTTTTACATTATATATTGTATCTGTTTTACTACTTATTGGACTTTTCTTTTTTGCTCCAGTAATAAGGGATGTTCGTAGGTGGTACAGCATTGGGCCGATACTTATTGGTCCGGGAGAGTTAGTAAAGTTAGTTCTTATAATACTTCTTGCAAAGTATTTTTCAACTCGTCATGTGGAGATGTATAAAATTTCTCACATAGTCCTCTCGGGATTGTATGTTTTTATACCAGCACTTCGCTTATATTTCTTCAGCCTGATCTTGGGTCAGCAACAATTCTAATAATTATGGGTGGGAATACTGCTTATATCAGGAATAACACTTCGTCATTTGTAGCGCTTTGCTTTTTGGTTTAGTTACTTTATCTGGGTTGGTCTTATTTTCTCTTTGCAGATTATCAAAAGATAGAGTTTTGAGTTTTGTTAAGCCTCAACTAGATCCTCAAGGAATAGGGGTGGGGCAAAATCAAGCAATGCAAATTGCTGTGGGTAATGGCGGTTTATTTGAGAGGGATTAGAGTGGGTCACAAACTCAGTGTACGGATTTTTACCTGAACTGCACACTGATTACATCTTTGCAGCCATAGCAGAAGAGATGGGGCTGGCCGTGGAGTTTATTCTTTTATTGCTTTTGTTGTATTTCTGTGGCGACTTCTTATTGTTATATTTAAATCAAAAACAAATTTTCCCGGACTTTTTGTCTCTGACTATAAGAATTATTGTTACACAGGTTTATTAATATTGGTATGAATTTAGGAATAATGCCTATAATAGGTACTCCACTCTTTAGTAAGTTACGGAGGGAGTAATTTACTATTTGTCTTTACTGGTCTTGGAATTCTTCTCAATTTTAAAAGAACATCCTGACTATAGCTGTTGACTTGTAGAAGTCAACAACTCCCATGTACACCTCTGGGGTGTACAGTCAGAGGTATAATTGAAGGTTTAACCTCCGAATTATGCATAAATGTCAAAGGTGACACCTTTGACATTTCTTTGACATTTATGTATGTTTTTAGCTTTTTGTTAGAGGGGCTTGACAAAGAAAAACATATAAGTATAATTACGAGTACTTAGCGACAGGTCCCTATAAACGGTCCTGAGTTTTGTTTGCTTCTTATAAATATACTCTTTGTACTTTTTTGTTTGCAATTAATTTTTTATAACTTACACAAAATCTAATACCCTAACAATTTATAATAGGGTAGTTTTGTTGTGTCTTGATATTATGCAAAAATCAGAAATATTTGGTAAAACAATTAATTCTTTCCAATTCCTTATCTTTTAGAAATCCAAAACAATCTTGGGATACTTTTTGGAATTCAAGATTGGAAAATCTTTTATGAGATATCACTGATTAAAGATTATACAGGTAAAGAATGGGAACTTTATTTTAGAGATTATAGACTAGGTAAATCTAAATATGCCAATGGAAATGAGGCAAAAAAATAACGATTCTATGAGGCTCCATTAAAAATTGATGTTGAGCTGATTAATCTTAAACAAAAAAGTTAAACAAACAAGAAGTTTTTCTATGCGATTTTCCTTATGACAGAAAGGGGAACTTTTTATTATAAATGGTGTTGAAAGAGTTGCTGTTTCACAATTGATAAGATCTCCAGGAGCATTTTTTACCGCTCAAACAATGAGAGGGGTTAATTGTTTTGGAGCAAAAATAATTCCTAATCGTGGTACATGGCTTGAGTTTCAAGTAGAACCATCTGGATTTATTGGAGTAAAAATAGATAGAAAAAGAAAAATTCCTGCGACAACCCTTCTTCGCGCATTAGGATTGCCAGGGATGGATAAACCGGGGTGGAAAGCGGCAACAGATGAAGAAATAATAAGCTTATTTAAAGATGTAATTAAAACAGGAGAAGTAGATTACATTAAAAAGACATTAGAACGTGATACTTCTAAAAATAGAGAGAGTGGATTAGTGGAAATGTATAAAAGAATGCGTCCTGGAGATGTTGTTACCCCAGATACAGCGAAAGATTTAATTGAAAATACCTTTTTTAACTTTAGTAGATATGACTTATCAGAAGTTGGAAGATGGAGAATGTGGCAAAGATTAGAAGAAATGAACGAAAAAGAGGAAATAGAAATAAAAGACAGAATTTTATCTTCAGAAGACATTGTCTTTGTTCTTCGTGAAATAATTAGAATGAGTAATACGCCTCATGCTAGAGAAGATGAAATAGATCATCTAGGAAATAGAAGAGTAAGATTATTTACAGAACTTTTAGAAAATTCTCTAAGAGTTGGTCTTGCTAGAATTGAAAGAAGCATAAAAGACAAAATATCAACAACTGAATCAGAAGATATGAGCCCGGTAAAGTTAGTTAGTTTAAGGCCTTTTGCTGCTGCAGTGCAAAAGTTTTTTGCCTCTTCACAGGTATCACAATTTATGGACAATGAAAATCCTTTAGCTGAATTAGAACACAAGAGGCGTATTACTGCTACTGGTCCTGGAGGGTTAAAGCGTGAACGTGCTGGATTTGAAGCAAGAGATGTACAACCATCACATTACGGAAGAGTTTGTCCTATACAAACCCCTGAAGGGGCAAATGTAGGATTAGTAAATCAGATATCTCTTTACGCTAGAGTAAACAAATACGGATTTTTAGAGACACCTTATTTTAAAGTCAAAAATGGGAAAGTTGCTTCTGATGTCCATTATATGAATGCTCATGAAGAAGAAAGATATATTATTGCTCATGGAGGAGTAAAAGTAGATTCTAAAGGTAATATTATTGGAGAAAGAGTTGAAGCAAGAATAAAAGGCGAGCCGGGAATGGCAGATAGAGATGAGATTGATTATATTGATGTATCTGCTGAGCAGCTTTTATCTGCTGCTGCTGCCTCTGTTCCTTTTATACAGAATGATGATGCAAATAGAGCGTTAATGGGAGCAAATATGCAAAGACAAGCAGTTCCTCTTCTTCGCCCTGAAGATCCATTAGTATCAACTGGAATTGAAGAGAGAGTGGCAAGAGATTCAGGACATATAATTATTGCTGAAGAAGATGGTGAAATTGTTTCCGTTGATGGTTCACAAGTTACAGTAAAAGGTAAAAGTGGCCAGAAGAAAAAGTACGATTTAGAAGTTTTTTCTGAAAGTAATCAAAATACTTGTTTTCATCAGACACCTGTTGTTAAGAAAGGAGAAAAAGTTAAAAAAGGACAAATTCTTACAAATGGAGGAGCAATATCAAACGGAAGGCTTGCATTAGGAAGGAATATATTGGTTGCTTTTATGTCTTGGAGAGGTAGAAACTTTGAAGATGCTGTTGTTATTTCTGAAAGATTAGTTAAAAATGATGCTTATACTTCAGTTCACATAGAAAATTTTGTTTGTGATGTGAGAGAAACAAAACTTGGACCAGAAGTTACTACTTCTGATATTCCTAATGTTTCTGAAAAAAAACTAAAAGATCTTGACGAAGAAGGAATAGTTAGAGTTGGTGCTGATGTTGGTCCTAATGATATTCTTGTAGGGAAAATATCTCCAAAAGGTAAAACAGATCTTACAGCAGAAGAACGCTTATTAAAGGCAATATTTGGTGAAAAAGCAAAAGATGTTAAAGATACTTCTCTTGTTATGGAACATGGAAAGAGAAGAAGAGTAATAGGAGTAAAAGTATTTTCCAGAGAAGAAGGGCACAAACTTGATACGGGAATTATTAAAAAAATAGAAGTTACTGTGGCTCAAATGAGAAAGATTCAAGCAGGAGATAAACTTGCCGGAAGACATGGTAATAAAGGAATAATATCTCAAGTTTTTCCTGAAGAGGAGATGCCTTTTCTTGAAGATGGGACACCAGTGGATATTGTTTTAGATCCATTGTCTGTTGTTTCAAGAATGAACTTAGGACAGATTTTAGAAACTCATCTTGGCTTTGCTGCCAAAAAAGGTGAGTATATTGCAATAACACCATCTTTATCTGGTGCTAATGCAGAAGATATAAAAAAAGAGTTAGAAAAAAATGAACTTCCTGGGGATGGAAAGATGCATGTTATAGATGGAAGAACAGGAATACCTTTTCCTAACAAGGCAACAGTGGGGTATATGTATATGATGAAACTTGCGCATATGGTAGAAGACAAAATTCATATGCGATCAATAGGGCCTTATTCACTTATTACACAACAGCCATTAGGTGGTAAAGCTCAATTTGGGGGACAGCGTTTTGGTGAGATGGAAGTGTGGGCTTTAGAAGGATACGGGACAGCGCACATTTTACAAGAGATGCTTACCATAAAGTCGGACGATGTTCCTGGTAGAGCTTCTGCTTATGAAGCTATTTTAAAAGGGGATTCTATCCAAAATCCCAATGTTCCCGCTTCCTTTGAACTCCTTGTAGCGGAGATGAAAGCAATGGGAATAAATGTAGAAATTAAAAAAAAAGTAGTGAAAGGTGGTGATGATAACTAAACAATATAATTTTCAATTTTCAATTATCAATATTTTTTGCATTTTGATTTTTGCATTTTGATTTCTTATTTATGCGAGTAGAAGATCTTGAATCCATTAGAGTAAAAATTGCTTCTCCTGAAGATATATTAGAGTGGTCTCATGGAGAAGTTCTGGAAGCGGAAACAATTAATTATCGTAACCAAAAACCAGAAAAAGACGGTCTTTTTTGTGAAAAGATATTTGGTCCAGAAAAAGACTACAGATGTTACTGTGGAAAGTACCGCAAGGTTAGATACAAAGGTGTTGTTTGTGATCGTTGTGGTGTTGAAGTTACAAAAGCATCTGTTAGGCGTGAAAGAATGGGGCACATAAAACTTGCCTGTCCTGTTTCTCATATTTGGTATTTACGTGGAGTTCCTTCTAAGATGGGGCTTATTATTGATGTGCCAATGAAGCATCTTGAGAGAGTTGTTTATTTTACTGCTTATATAATTACCAGCACAAACAAAGAAGAGAAAAAGAAAATTTTAAGAGAAGTAGATAAAGAATACAAAAAGAAAGTAAAAGAAAAAAGAGAAGAACTTGAAGGAGAAGCGCTAGAAGAAGAGTTGGAGATGCTCAACAAACAAAGAATGAAAGTTAGGGATGAATTAAAAATAATAAAAGAGAGAACAGTTCTTTCAGAAGTTGAATATCACCGACTTGCGATGAAATACGGAGAAATGTTTGAAGCTGGAACAGGGGCAGAGACTTTGCGTAAGATGTTTGAAAAGGTAGATATCAAAGAAGAGATAGAGAAGATGATAAAAGAAAAAGATAAAACAATATCTTCAGCAAAGAGAGAAAAAATACTAAAACGTTTACATCTTTTTAGGAATTTGGAAAAGGCGAAGCTACGTCCAGAATGGATGTTTTTTACAGTTGTTCCAGTACTTCCTCCTGATTTACGTCCAATAATACAACTTGATGGAGGTAGATATGCTTCTTCCGATCTTAATGATCTTTATCGTAGAGTTATAAATAGAAATAATCGTCTCAAATATTTGTTAGAAATTAGTGCACCAGATGTTATTGTTAGAAATGAGAAGCGTATGCTCCAAGAAGCAGTTGATGCCTTGCTAGATAACCAGATGCGTAAAGGTGTTGTAACACAAGCCTCAACTGGTGGAAAAAGATTATTGAAATCTCTTGCCGATATGCTTAAAGGAAAGCAAGGAAGATTTAGGCAAAACCTTCTTGGTAAGAGAGTTGACTACTCTGGAAGGTCAGTTATTGTGGTTGGTCCAGATTTAAATTTAAATCAGTGTGGACTTCCTAAGGGACTTGCTCTAGAAATATTTAAACCTTTTGTTATATCAAAGATATTAGAGAGAAAACTTGCCTATAATGTTCGCGGGGCAACAAGATTAATAGAAGAAGAGACAGACGAGATATGGGAAATTTTAGAAGAGGTTGTTAAAGGAAAGGTTGTTTTATTAAATCGTGCTCCTACTCTTCATCGTTTGGGTATTCAAGCATTTGAACCAGTTCTTGTTGAAGGTCTTGCCATTAGAATACATCCTTTTGTTTGTGAAGCATTTAATGCTGACTTTGATGGAGATCAAATGGCTGTTCATCTTCCTTTGTCTGAAGAAGGACAAAAAGAAGCAAGAGAGATAATGCTTTCTTCTCTAAACTTATTAAAACCAGCAACTGGTTTGCCAATAGTTTCACCTTCACAGGATATTGTTTTAGGATGCTACTGGTTAACTAGAGAAAAAGAAAATGGCAAGGGTGAAGGTAGCTACTTTTCTTCTTCTGACGAAGTAGAGTTAGCTTATGCTGCAGGAAAAATAGAGCTTCAATCAAAAATAAATGTAATTATAGATGGAGAGATGATGGAAACGACTATGGGAAGAATAAAGTTTAATGAAGCTTTGCCAGAGAGTATTCCTTACCATAATAAACTTATAAACTCTAAAGAATTAAAAAAAATAGTTGGTAGTATAATACAAGAGCACAATATAGAAGAAGCTCATTTCCTTCTTGATAAGGTTAAGAATACAGGATTTGAATATGCTACTGAATCTGGTATTTCTCTGGGAATGGGAGATTTGATAATACCAGAAGGTAAAAAAGATATAATAGAGCAAGCTGAAAAAGAGTGTGAAAAAGCAGAACAATATTTTGAACAAGGGCTTTTCTCAGAAGAAGAAAGAAAAGAAAAAATAGTTGAGATATGGAGTAAAGCTAAAGTTGAAATAGAAGGGAAGGTTCCTGAAGCTCATGATGATCAAGGTTCAGTATTTACAATAACTGATTCTGGGGCAAGAGGTTCTTGGTCTCAACCAATACAGATGTCTGGTATGAAAGGTTTAGTGGTTAATACTTCTGGTGAGACAATGGAACTTCCTATAAAAAGTTCATTTAAAGAAGGATTTGATGTTCTTGAATACTTTATATCAACTCACGGAGCAAGAAAAGGTACAGTAGATACTGCACTTAGAACTGCTACTGCTGGATATCTTACTCGTCGTCTTGTTGATGTATCTCATGAGGTTATAGTTACAGAAGAGGATTGTGGTGATAAAAGGGATGGTAGTAGAGAGAAAAGATGCTGAAGCAATAGATCAAGATTTCTCTTTCAAAATAGTAGGAAGATTTTCTTTGGAAGATATTAAAATAGGCAATAAAACTATTGTCAAAAAGGGAGAAATAATAGGATTAAGGCAAGCAAAGGCAATATCAAATTCTGACATAGAAGCTGTTAGAGTTAGGTCTGTGCTTACCTGTAATACAGTTGGGGGAGTTTGTGCTAAATGTTATGGATGGGATATGGGTCATAACGAGCCAGTAAAATTAGGAGAAGCTGTGGGAATGGTGGCTGCACAGGCCTATTGGAGAGCCAGGAACACAGTTAACCATGAGAACCTTCCATACTGGAGGAGTTGCTGGTGGTGCTGATATAACAATGGGACTTCCTCGTGTACAAGAAATATTTGAAAGAAGAATTCCTAAAGGAAAAGCCCATATATCTGATGTTGATGGAAAAGTTATTGATGTAACCGAAGATAGAGTTGTTAAAATAAAACCAAATAATGCCAAAGATTCAAAACAGAAGCATATTAACTATCAGATTGAGCCCAAAAAAGCAATATATGTTAAAAAAGGAGATTCTGTTAAAAAAGGAGATTCTTTATGCGAAGGACATGTTGATATCAACAAGCTGTTTAAATTAAAAGGAGAAGAAGAAACACAGAAGTACATATTTAGAGAAGCACAACATGTTTATGTTTCTCAAGGTGTTGATATACACGACAAACATATAGAAATTATTGTAAGACAGATGTTTAGTAGAATAAGCATAAAAGATCCAGGAGATAGTGCTTTTACAGGTAAAGAAGTAATTGAAAAAGTTAAATATAGAGAAGTTTGTGAAGAACTAAAGAAAAAAGGATTAAAACCTCCAGTTGGAGAAACAATACTTTTAGGAATATCAAAGATTGCTCTTAGTACAGATTCTTTTCTATCTGCTGCCTCTTTTCAACAAACTTCAAGAGTTCTAATAGACGCTTCACTTGAAGGAAAAGTTGATTCACTAAAAGGACTAAAAGAGAACGTTATAATTGGAAAACTTATTCCTGCAGGGACAGGGTTTAAGAAAAAAATAAAGTAGTAAAAAGATGGTTTGAGAAGGCAGCGCATAAATATTTATTGATGCGCTGTCTTTCTTTAATAAGCAGTTTTATGCTAAAATAGTTTTGTATGGCAAAAAAGAAAAAAAACAAGAAAAAAGGAAAAGGACCTGCACTTTCAGATAAGACAAAAAGAATAATTATCGGAATGGTATTTGTCTTATTTTCTATTATAACAGGGCTAGGTCTTTTTGATATGGCTGGAAGGGGTGGTGAAATTACATCACAATTATTTGATTTGATATTTGGGAAAGCTTCTTTATTAATTCCTTTAGTATTTTTTTGCTGTGCAATAATATTTTTTAAAACAAAGTATAATAATTTTGCTTTAGCTCTTTCTATTTCATCTATATTATTTGTTACTGGTGTTTCTGGAATACTTACTGGTGTTTCTGAAAATGGAGGATATTGGGGAAGGATAACAAGTTACCCTTTGGAGTTTTTTGGAGGTTTAGTTTCTCAGATAATATTTATTTGTGCAACCATCACAGGAGTTGTCATATTTTTAAATCTTCTATACGAAGAGTTTTCTTTATTGGAATTTTTTAAAAAAATATTTTCTAAAAAAGAACATGTGGAGCCGTCAGTTATGCGCCGTATATTTTTATCTCCATCTTTTGAGGCAAAAAATGAGTCAATTCCTGTTAAAAAGAGAGATAAAAAAGAATCAAAGAAAGAAAAAGAAGAAGTTGCTTATACTGGAGGAGGTAGTCGTTTTCCTGGGTTAATTCCTCCACTTGAATTGTTACATAATGGCGATGAAGATCCTGATCCAGGAGATACAAGAAGAAGTTCATCTATTATAAAAAAGACACTGGGAGATTTTGATATTCCAGTTACTATGGGAGATGTTAATGTTGGTCCTACTGTAACACAATATACTCTAAAACCAGCAGAAGGGATAAAGTTATCAAGAATAACTTCACTTTCTGATGATCTTGCACTAGCACTAGCAATGCATCCTGTAAGAACAGAAGCCCCTATTCCTGGTAAATCATTAGTAGGAATAGAAGTGCCTAATAGAAAAAGAGCACAAATAACATTAGGAGGATTAATTAAAAGCAAAACATTTAACGAAGCAGAATCATCTCTTACTATTGTTGTAGGAAAAGATGTTGCGGGAGATCAAGTATATGCTGATCTAACAAAGATGCCTCATTTACTTGTCTCTGGTTCTACTGGTAGTGGTAAAACAATATTTTTAAATACTTTAATACTTAGTCTTTTATATAAAAATTCTCCTGAGGAACTACGTCTTATAATGGTTGACCCCAAGAGAGTAGAGTTTTCACTTTATGCTAATATACCTCATCTTCTAACTCCGGTAATTTGTGATGCAGAAAAAACAACCACTACTTTACAGTGGTTAATAGGTGAAATGGAGCGCAGATTTAAAGTTTTAGCAGAAGCGGGAAAAAGAAATATATCTAGTTATCACGAACTTATTAAAAAAGAACAAAATAGAGAAAAAATGCCTTATATAGTGCTCATAGTAGATGAGCTTGCTGATCTTATGGCTGCCAAAGGAAATGAGATAGAGGGAGGTATTGTTCGTATAGCTCAGATGGCTAGAGCTGTGGGAATACATCTTGTTCTTGCCACCCAACGTCCTTCGGTAGAAGTTATTACTGGGTTAATTAAGGCGAATATTACTTCAAGAATAAGTTTTAGAGTTGCTTCACAAATAGATTCACGTACAGTTCTTGATATGGGAGGAGCAGAAAAATTGCTTGGTTCGGGAGATATGCTTATGGTATCAACAGAAAATTCAAAGCCAAGACGTGTACAAGCTCCTTATGTTTCTGAGAAAGAAGCAAAAACTATTGTAAATTGGTTAAGAGAGAACTCTTCTCTTGAAGAAGAGGACAACTTAGCAGAAAAACTCCAAGAATCTTTACAACACTCAGAAGAAAATGACATGTATGTTGGTGAAGAAGGCGATGATGATGCACTCTATGATGATGCAAGAAAGATAGTAATTGAGTCTAAAAAAGCATCAGCATCACTACTCCAAAGAAGATTACGAGTAGGTTATGTTAGAGCCGCTCGTCTTCTTGACATATTAGAAAGAAGAGGTATTGTTGGGCCTGCTGATGGTGCTAAACCTAGAGACATATACGTTAACAATGATGAAGATGAAGACGGTCTTTGGGATAAAGTATAATACAATATAAAGATCAAAATGCAAAAATCAAAAATCAAAAAGTTACCATAATTTTCAATTGAAAGAATTTCAACAACTTACCAAGGTCGCACCTTGTTAATTTATAATAGAGGTGTCACCTTTGGGATTTTACCTCCCTTGTCATTCCCGCTTTCTCTTGTCATTCCCGCGGAAGCGGGAATCCAGAAAATCAACATCAAATGAATATTGAATATCTGTGTTCATCAGTGTTCATATTTGTGTTAATCCGTGCGTTTAATATATTAAAAAATTAATTTTATGCCTAAAAAGAAAAAAGAAGATAGTAAAAAAAATCTTGAAGAAGCAATAGAAGAGATAAAACAACGTTTTGGTGAAGGATCATTAATGAAATTTGAAGATGTGAGAGCGGTTGATGTTGATACTATACCAACAGGATCATTATCTCTTGACTCTGCACTAGGTGTTGGTGGAGTTCCCAGAGGAAGAGTAATTGAAATTTTTGGAGGAGCATCTGCCGGTAAAACCACACTTTCTTTACATATAATAGCAGAGGCGCAGAAGAATGGAGGAGTGGGTGCTTTTATTGATGTAGAAAACGCTCTTGACCCTCAGTATGCAAAAAGAATAGGTGTTAATGTAAAAGATCTTTTAATATCTCAACCAGATTCAGGAGAACAGGCCTTACAAATAGTAGAGACACTAGTTCGCTCAGGAGAAGTGGATGTTATCGCTGTTGATTCAGTAGCTGCACTTGCTCCTAAAGCAGAGATAATGGGAGAGATAGGTGAATTTCAGATAGGATTGCAAGCTAGGTTAATGTCTGCTGCTCTCAGAAAATTATCAAAGATAATATCGGAGACAGGAACAGTAGTAATCTTTCTTAATCAGACAAGAACTAATATAGGACAGAGATTTGGTAATCCTCAAACCACTTCTGGAGGAATTGCTCTTAAATTTTATGCTTCGGTGAGAGTTAATCTTAGTAGAATAGCTCAAATTAAAAGCAAAGGAGATATAATTGGTAATAGAACCAAAGCAAAAATTGTTAAAAATAAAGTAGGTGCTCCATTTCGCGAAGCAGAGTTTGATATATATTATAACGAGGGTATATCAAGGTATGGAGAGTTAGTTAATATTGGACTCAAAAACGATATAATTAAAAAAACAGGATCTTGGTTTTCTTATGGAGAAGATAAACTTGGACAGGGGGTTGATCAATCAAAAGAGTACTTAAAAGAAAATCCCCAAATTGCGGGGAAATTAGAGAAAGAAATAAGGAAGATAATCAAAGATTAGCGATTAGTATAAGGAAGTAGGGCAAGATAACGAGCTCTCTTTATTGCTTTAGATAGCTTTCTTTGATGAGTGGCACATACGCCACTTTTTCTTCTTGGTTTTATTTTGTGCATCTCCGAAGTAAACTTGGAGAGAACTTCAGTATTCTTAAAATCAATTTTTTTTATATTGTTTTGACAAAAATAACAAGGCATAATGTGAAAAAATTACAAAGCACAAATTACAAATTACAAAGCACAGACTTTTGGTAATTTATTGTTTTGGTTTTGTGTTTTATTTGGTCTTTGTTTATTGTGTTTTTATTAGAATGGTATATCTTCTACATCTATTTCTTCATCTTCGTTTATTACAGGTATTTCTTTATTATCCTCTTTAGGACTAGGAGAACTATTATTTTGTTCCTCTTTTGAATTTTTAGGACCAAATTGTATTCTTTCTCCTACTATTTCAGTTCTGTATTTTTTATTTCCTTCTTTGTCATCCCAAGATCTTGTCTGAATTCTTCCTTCTACAAGAGCTAGAGAACCTTTCTTAAGATATTTTGAGGCAGTATTAGCTATATTTCCAAATAAAACTATATTATGAAATTCTGTTCTTTCTTGGCGTTGACCAGATTTGTCATTAAAATAAGTATTAGTTGCCATCCCAAAAGAAGCAACATCTTGTCCACTATCAGGAATAGATCTTTTTTCAGGATTTTGTGTTAAACGTCCAACGATTATTGCTTTATTTAAATTCATTTTGATAATTTATTCTTTTTTGAATTATATTATCTCATCTATTTCTTTGTCAATCTCTTTAAGTTTTGTTTTTTCTGGCTTAAGAGACTTTTTTTTCTCTGGACGTGCCTCAACTTCTACTTTCTTTACTACTGGTTTTTGATTATTAGATAACGTAATATATTTTGTTCTTTTTTACTTCATCTTCTATGCTCTTTAAAACATTTTCTACGGAATACTAAACTCTACACAAGAGATAAGCTTCTGTCTGGTCTTTTTTTTACAGGGTAAGCTAAAGCTCTTTTTTTTGAGGGAGAGAGATGATTTGCAAGTACTCCCTCTATTTTAGATATTATGTTTATTAACTCTTCTTGAAGAGAATTTATTTCTTCTGAGGAAAGATTTGGATTTGCTATGTATGCTAATTCGTAAAGCTTCATATTTTTATTTATGACACATGAATAATAGCATTTTATCTTATTCGGTCAATAACTGCATCCCAGCTTGAGCAAAAAGATTATTTTACTTATACTGAACTTATATGAATAAAGATATATTAAAACTTATGACATAAAGAGGAGTATATCGATCAAATAAACGAACAAGTTGCTTATCTTGTTGGAAAAGCATTTTCTGCTTATATCAAAGAGGAGTAGTTGTTGTTGGTGAGATGGTAGAGAATCATCTCTCCCTTTATTTAAAGAGTGTGTAGGCAATTACTGAATCAGGTTTAGATGTTTTAGATATTGAGTTACCAATACACCACTTCTTAATTTTACATTAGTAAGTAAAAATTACAACGGAGCAGTAATGATTACTGCATCTGCAATCAGCAAATTTAATGGATTAAAATTAATAAAAAAGAAGAGCGATATGTTCCGGTCTTTCTAAAGAAGAGATAAAACAAATAATAGATAAAGAACAATTTATTTCTGGAGAAGGAAAAAAAATGTTTTATAATCCAATAGAAGATTATAAAAAACATGTACTAAATGTTTGTGGAGAAATTTATGATTTAAAGATTGTTATTGATTGTGGTAATGGTGTTGGCTCTGTAACAGCACGTCCTGTTTTATCACAATTAGATATAAAAACAGTTTTTATGTATGAAGATATTAACGGATTTTTTCCTAACCACGATCCTAATCCGCACTATGCAGAAAATATACTTCCTCTTCAAAAAAAGGTAGTAGAAGAGGGTGCTGACTTGGGAGTGTTTTTTGATGGAGATGCTGACAGAAGCATTATAATTGATGAGAAAGGAGACATTGTTTCTCCAGATATGCTTTTATCTCTTCTTGCAGAAGAAGAATTGTTAAATAATTTTGGAGAGAGAATTTATTATGACCTTCGTTTTTCTCGAGCTGTAAAAGAAAAAATAGAGAGCATGGGAGGTAAACCAGAAATGATGAGAGTTGGTAATCCTTTTTACAAAGAAAAGATTATAACTGAAGGAGGTGTTTTGGGTGGAGAGTTATCTGGTCACATTATGTTTAAAATAAACTACGGAATAGATGATGGATTATTTGCTGCCTTGCGTACAATGAGTGCCATTACAAAGAAAAAAAAGCCACTATCAAAACTTATTTCTCCGTTGAAAAAATACTTTCAAAGTGAAGAAATAAGTATGGAAGTAAAAAATAAAAAACAGGCCCTAGAAAAAGTAAAGGCAGTATTCAAAGATGGAGAAGAGTTGTTTATAGATGGCGTTTATATAAGTTACAGTGATTGGTGGTTTAGTTTAAGACAATCAAATACAGAAGATCTTGTTCGTCTTCGTTTAGAGGCAGATAGTAAAGAGTTATTAGAGAATAAAAAAGAAGAGATTATATCTCTTCTTAGAACGTAAAGTTTATTTTATTCCCATTTTATCTCTTACATCTATCATCTTTTTTTGTGCAATAATCCGTGCTTTATCAGCACCTTTTTTTAATATCTCTTGAACATAAACTTCTCTTGTCATAAGTTCATTTCTCTTTCTGCGGAACGGCTCAAGTTTTTCAATTAGAAGATCAGAAAGAGATTGCTTAAATTGTTTATATGATTTATCAGCCATTTCTTTTTCTACTTCTTTTATTGTTTTTCCACTGAACACTGTATAGATTGTAATCATATTTGATATTCCTGGTTTTTTGCTAATATCGTAGCTTATTTCTTTTCCTGTATCAGTAACTGCCCTTGATATTTTTTGTTTTATTTCAGAAGGAGTATCAAATAGCGATATATAACTCTCTTGTCTATCTGATTTAGACATCTTTTTTTTGGGATCAGAAAGACTCATTATTCTTGCTCCGTGTTTAGGAATCTGTGCTTGAGGAATAGTAAAGGTGTTTCCAAAATAGTTATTAAACTTTTTTGCTATAGATTTTGTTAATTCAATGTGTTGCTTCTGATCATCTCCTACAGGGACAATTTCTGTATCATATAAAAGTATATCTGCAGCCATTAAAACAGGATAATCAAGAAGTCCTATATTTTCTTTCTTTTTATATTTTACTAATTTTTCTTTATACTGCGTCATTCTATTTAGTTCTCCCATTGGTGTTATTGTATTCAATAACCAACATAACTCAGTATGTTCTTTTACTTTTGATTGGATAAATATGATTGATTTTTCAGGATCTATTCCAGCTGCCAGATATGCCACAGCTTTTTCAAGACACGTTTTTGAAAATGCTTTAGGATCATATGGTGATGTTAATGCATGAAGATCAACAACACAAAAAGACATTCATTTTTTTTCTTGCATATTTATCCACTGTTTTATAGCGCCAGCATAATTTCCGATATGAATGTCTCCGGTAGGTTGTATTCCACTAAATATTCTCATAAATAATAAATCAAAATGCAAAAATCAAAAATTAAAATGACAAGTCAAAATGTAAAATTATTTTCTTCTTCATTGCGAGCGGAACAAAGTGGAGCGTAGCAATCCCATCATTAAATCCTAAACCCTAAATCCTAAACAAATCCAAAATCCCAATGACAAAAATCCAAAACAATTTATTTAAAATTCAATCATTAAGAAATTTGAAATTGATTCGAAATTCAAAATTTGAAATTCAAAATTAAAATCTTTGATTTTGTATTATATCACAATTCTATAACTACTGGAAGAACTATTGGCCTTCTTTTTGTTTTATTAAATAGTAGTTTTTCTATCTTTGACTTTAGTTCTGCCTTTAAATCTTTGGAATTTTTTGTTTTAGCAGAATTTGACACTATTTGATTTATTTTTTTTCTGGTTTCTTGTAATAGGTCTTGTGATTCACGAAGATATATAAATCCTCTAGATATTATGTCGGGAGAGTTTTTAATTTGTCTTGTTTTTTTATCTATTACAACTACCAAAACAAATATTCCACTTTCAGCAAGTTCTAGTCTATCGTGTAAAACAACACCTCCAACATCTCCGATTCCTGAACCATCAACCATTACAGGATTTACATTCATAGATTTTTTATCTATCGCTATGTTTTCTTTGTCTATTCTTATTATCTGCCCATTATCTACAACAGCAATATTTTTTTCTGGTATGCCTTTTTGTCTAGCTAGTTCAGCGTGAGCTTTTTGCATAGAGTATTGTCCATGTATAGGCATGAAGAATTTTGGCTTCATAATATCTATCATCTGTTTTAGTTCTTCTCTTGAAGCATGTCCTCCAGCATGTATATCCATCATCTGAGAGTGTATTATGTGTGCTTTTTGGCGCATCATATTATCTTTCAAATTTTGAACAGCACGTTCATTTCCTGGAATAATTGATGAAGAAAATATCACAGTATCTCCTTTCTTTAGTTTTATTATTTTATGTTCATTACTAGTTATACGCATTAGTGCAGCACGTTCTTCTCCCTGTGCACCAGTACACAAAACAGTAATTTTATTATCAGGAAGATTTTTAATCTCTTCAGTTTTTACAATTGTTCCTTTTTTTACCTTTATATGTCCTAAATTTCTTGCTATTTCTAAATTGGTTTTCATTCCGTATCCTTCAACAACAACTTTTCTTCCATACTTTTCAGATATTGTTATCATATCTTGAAGTCTATTTATTAAAGAAGAAAAGGTAGCTGCTATTATACGACCCTTTGTGTCTTTAAAAACTTTCTCCAGATTTTCACATATAACTTTTTCTGAAAGAGAATGTCCTTTATTTTCTGCCCCTGTTGAGTCGGACATCAAAAGTGTTACTCCTCTTTTTGATATTTGATTTAATTTATCAAAGTTTGTTTTAGGTCCATTTGTGGGAGTAGGATCAAACTTAAAATCAGAACTGTGAACTATGTTTCCCACTGGAGTTTCTATTACCATTCCAAGAGTATCAGGTATGTTGTGATTCTGATGAAAGAACTCTATTTTAAATGGGCCTAGTGTTATTTTTGAACCGTCTTTTACTTCATTGGTTTTTAATTTTGGTTGAAGAGGAAACTCTTCTTGTCTTCTTTTAACTATTCCTATAGTTAGAGGAGACCCGTACATTGGAGGATTACCAACTTTATCCATTATATAAGGTACTCCTCCTATGTGATCGTAATGTCCATGTGTAAATACCAAACCCAAAACATCACGTTTGTTTTTTTTTAAATAATCTATATTTGGTATTGTGTAATCAACTCCAGGAGTATTTTCTTCTGGGAAACTAAATCCCATATCTATTATTAGAACTTTTTTATTCCACTCTAAAAGAGTCATATTACGTCCAACCTCTCCTAATCCCCCCAAAGGGATTATTTTTAAACTTTCTTTATTCATTTTTCTTTTTTTAATTAATAATTGAAATGCTTAGAGTATATTCCACTTAAAATAGTTTTGTGGAAACATTTCGTGGTGCCGAGGGCGGGAGTTGAACCCGCAAGCCGTAAAGCACATGAACCTGAATCATGCGTGTTTGCCAATTTCACCACCTCGGCTTGTTAAAATCTTCTTCCAGAGTTAATGTACCACTCACTTATGTTTTGAAATCTCTTTGAAGAGTTTACTATGAAAGATTCTTCAATTCCTTTTATATCTTTTGAGACAAAATAAATAAAACTAGGATTATATAAAAATACTGCAGGAGCTTGTTCAATTATTTCTTGATTTAGCTCGTAAAGCAATTTTTCTTTCTGAGTCTTTTATTATGTTTTCTATTAGTTTGTCTGCATCATCACTGCTGTATCCACTAAGGTTAAGACCAGAATCTTCTATTTTTGATGAATGCCACAAAGGAAGAGGATTTATTATACTAGTAAAAGCTGTACCAAAAAGTATGCTTTGATATTCTCTTGTTTTGATAATATCTCTCTCTAGTGTGTGAACGTCTTCTTCTATTACATGAACATCAATACCAAATTCACTCCACTGTCTTTGTAATTCTTTTGCAACAGAAATCATTATCTCTTGGTTGACAGTGTGTATATTTATCTTTAAAGGAATTATTTCGGAAGGAGTAGTAGAACAGAGCTCGTTTAATTTTGCTCTAGTTGTAGTTGATACTATTCCTGTTCCTGAATCAAAACCCCAAGGATCAAGAATATCTTCTCTGTATATTTCTTGAAACCTTGTTACTGCTTGTTTTGTTTCTTCTCCAAAGAATCCAGTTACTTCTCCGTTAGGATAAAGTTGGGGATATTCTTCTGTAAGAGAAATAAAACATCTTTGAAGAGCTCTTACATTTTCTCCTTGAGCCTGATCTCTTATATCTTTTTCAAAAAGAAATATAACTTCTTCTTCTACATTTTTATGTCCATCCTTAAATCCTGCTTCTTCTAATAATTCTCTGGCTTTTTCTGGGTGGTAGGGATAAGGATTATCAGTGTCAATTAGGAACGGTGAATTCACTATTTCTCCCTTCCCACCAACAATTCTATTTAAAAGTTCTTCTTTGTTTGTAGCGTAATTAAGTGCTTTACGAACAGTTACATCATTTAAAATCGCGGTATCGTTAGTATTAAATATTACTGCGAAATATCTTGGTAGAGTAAATTCGTAAGTAGTAAAGTTCTGCTCTTCATAATTTATGCCATTAGAGAACCCATCTATTAATCCGTTATCTTTTGCACTTAGCAATTCTTCTTTAGTGGGGAAAAACAGTAAAGATATATTATTTATATAAGCAGCAGATTTAAAATAGTAAGGATTTTTTTCTAAATGGATAGTCTCAATTTCTCCAGAATTATTGTTAACTGTATTATTATATTTATAAGGTCCTGAACCAACAACTTCCATATTATATATAGAAAAAGAAAACTCTTTAGCAGGAATATTACTCCATATATGTTCGGGAATTATTTTTAAAGTTAAATTTTCTAAAAATATTGATGAGGGAGAATCTAGTTTAAAACGAACTTTAGTGTCTGATATTTTTTCTGTTTGAACTCCCATCCATTGTTGATAAAGTGTGCTTCCAAAAGTAGGATCTTGAATTGTTTGAATGGTAAAAACAATATCTTCAGAAGTTATTTTTTCACCATCAGACCAGTACAAGTCATCTTTCAGTGTTACAGTAAATATACGTCCATCTTCTTCTGTATAGGTTGCTAATTCTGGCACAATATTTCCGTTTTTGTCGTATCCCATTAATCCAGAGTAAAGAATCTCTATTATATCGCGCTCAGTATCACTTCTGGATGAGTATATCGGATTTAATACTAGCCATCTATATGATCCAACAAATCCTTCTCTGTATACTCCTCCGTGAACGGGGGACACAGAGGTTTGAGATATATAAAAAGAGAAGCAGATATACCCAAAACAGAAAGTAGCTACCATAATAATTGCTACAAATATTAATTTATCTGTTTTATTTAAAACTTCAGGAAATCTTTTCCACTTGTTTTCCGAAGGCCACTCTTTTGGCCAGAGTTTCTTCAAACAACTAATCATATTTTATTTATAGAAGCAGATTTAAAAGCGCCAGAGCAACAAAAATAATTCCAAGTAAAATTGTTATCTTGAAAAGATGTTTTTCTGCGCCTCTTCGTTCGGAGTGGAACTCTTCTCCACCACCAAAAGCAGATCCCATGGCCGCACCTCCTTGTTGTATAAGAACAACTGCGACTAAAAGGATAGAAACTATTATTTGTAAAAAAGGTAGTAATTCTTTCATTTTATTTTTAAGAAAAAGTTGAATAAAATACAAACTCTATAGCCCAAACAATAACTGTAGTATATAACAGGGCAGCAATGCCGTCTATCACTAGTTCAGGGAATAGTGCTTTCACAAACCACACAATAGCAATATTTATTATAAAAGTAAAAAGCCCCAGTGTTAGAATACGCAAGGGGAGAGTAATAATTTTTAGAACAGGTCTTATTAGAAAGTTCATAAATCCTAATACCACCCCAGCAATAATTACACTCTGAGTGTCTCCATAAACACCATCTACGAATCTTACTGCGATTAAAAAAGCTACACTTCCAATTATTATGTGTAAAGCGAATCCTCTAAGAAAAGAGTAAATCATTCACGTAAATATACCACAAAATGGCAATTTTACAACCCCTTGACATCGTTTTCAACATCAGTAATAATGATGTTAGCACTCTCGGTGTTAAATTGCTAAAAGGTCGTTATAAAGTAATTTTAAAAATATGAAAATAAAACCATTAGCTGACTATATTCTCATCTCTCCTGACATGGAGAATGAAAAAACAAAAGGAGGGATTCTTCTTCCTGAAAGCGCTGACAAAGGTAGACCAGAAAAAGGTAAAGTAATTGCTGTAGGACCAGGAAAGAAAAATTCTGCAGGGAAAGAAATACCTATGGAAGTTAAAAAAGGAGATACTGTACTTTTTACTAAGTATGGTCCAAATGAAATAAAAGTCGATGATAAAGAGTACTTGATTGCCAAACAAGATGATATTTTGGCAGTTATTGAATAAATTATGACTAAAAAAATATACTATCGTGAAGAAGGACGTAAAAAGATGATGGAGGGGGTTAATAAACTTGCTGATGCAGTTAAGTACACAATTGGCCCTAAAGGACGTAATGTTGTTCTTGATCAAGGTTATGGTTCACCAGTGATAACAAATGATGGAGTCTCAATTACTGATGAAATTGAATTTAAAGATAAAGTTGAAAATGTTGGAGCATCAATTGTAAAAGAAGTTGCTTCTAAAGCAAATGATGCCGCTGGAGATGGAACAACAACAGCAACACTTCTAGCGCGAGCAATAATATCAGAAGGATTAAAAAATGTTGCCGCTGGAGCAGATCCTCTTTCTCTTAAAAGAGGAATAGAAAAAGGTAAAAACCTTGTAGTTGATTTTTTAACTAAAGAAACAAAAAAAATCTCCAATAAAGAAGAGATAGCACAAGTTGCTAATATATCTGCAGAAGACGAAGAAATGGGTAACCTTATTGCAGAGGTAATAGAAGAAGCTGGTAAAAATGGTGTAGTAACAGTAGAAGAATCAAGAACTTTTGGACTAGAAAAAGAAGTAGTTAAAGGTCTACAGTTAGAAAACGGATATATATCTCCTTATATGATTACTGACTCAGAAAGAATGGAGGCAGTATTTGATGATCCGCACATCCTTATAACTGACAAGAAAATATCTTCAATAAATGAGATAGTTCCTCTTTTAGAAAAGCTTTCTAATGCAGGACAAAAAAATCTAGTTATTATTGCAGATGATGTTGATGGAGAAGCACTTGCTACACTTGTACTTAATAAGTTAAGAGGTGCCTTTAATACACTGGCAGTAAAAGCTCCCGGTTTTGGGGATAAAAAGAAGGATACTCTCAAAGATATTGCCGCTGTTTGTGGAGGGCAAGTTATAACTGAAGAAGTAGGGCTAAAATTAGAGAATGTAGAGATAAATATGCTTGGATCGGCAAGAAAAGTTACTGCTACTAAAGAGAATACAATAGTAACAGAAGGAAAAGGGAAAAAGGCAGATATGGACCAGAGAATATCACAAGTCCAAAAGCAGTTAGATAAAGCTACATCTGATTATGAGAAAGAAAGTCTTCAGAAAAGATTAGCAAGATTAATAGGAGGTGTAGCGGTGATAAAAGTTGGTGCTATTACAGAGGTAGAACAGAAATCTCGCCAACATAAAGCAGAAGATGCATTATCTGCTACTCGTGCAGCAATAGAAGAAGGAATTGTTCCTGGAGGAGGAGTTCCATTTATCCGTGCATTAAAAGCTCTTGAAGATGTAAAACTAGAAGGAGATGAAGCTACAGGAATTGATATATTAAAAAGAGCACTTGAAGCTCCGGTACGTCAAATAGCAGAAAATGCTGGGGTTGATGGTTCTGTTGTTGCTCAAAAAATCAAAGAAGGGAAAGGATCATTTGGATTTAATGCAAAAACAATAATTTATGAAGATTTGTTTAAAGCAGGAATAGTTGATCCTAAAAAGGTGTTACGTATTGCTCTAGAAAATGCAACCTCTGCATCTGGAATGTTTCTTACTACAGAGTGTGTGGTTGTTGATGATGAAGAAGAAAATAAAAAAGATAATCACAATAGTGCTGCTCATGGAATGCCTGGCATGGGTATGGGAATGGGAATGTAAATGTAAATGTAAAACTGTTTTTAGAGTAAAGAAGATAAGGGGTGCTGTAAAGGCACCCTTTCTTCTTGCTTAAATGTGTAAAATATTCTATTATTTAGTTCAGGTATTAATAAATAAATAAAAAAAATGACACCAATAAATATCATTTTAGTAGCAATAATTGCGGTTTTTGCTTGGATAGCAGTAGCATATAACCGTTTAGTTACTTTGCGTAACAGAGTAAACGAATCTTGGGCTGATACTGACGTTCAATTAAAGCGTAGATACAATCTTATCCCTAGTTTAGTAAATACAGTCAAAGGTTACGCTAATCACGAAAAAGAGGTTTTTGAAAAAGTTACCAATGCAAGAAGTAATGCAATGAATGCTGAACAGTCTGGAGACCCAAAAGAAATAGGTGAAGCAGAAAATATGCTTTCTGGGGCTTTAAAGAGTCTTTTTGCTGTTTCAGAAAATTATCCTGATTTAAAAGCTTCAAATAACTTTGTTGAGTTGCAGAGAGAGATAAGAGATACAGAAGATAAAATTCAAGCGGCAAGACGTTTTTATAACGGAAACGTTATGGCTTTAAATAACTGTATAGAAAAATTCCCTACAAACATTATTGCTAATGGATTTAAATTTAAGAAAGCTATATTTTTTGAAATAAAAGATGAAGCTCAGAGAGAAGCAGTAAAAGTTGAATTTTAAATGCCCACCCTTTATACTCAATCAGAGAAGAATATTAGGAAAACCTATCTTTATCTTTTTGGTTTTTTTATTTTCATTATTGCCCTAGGATGGGTAATAAGCTATTTAGTGGGCAATCATTATATTCTCTACTTTGCTATTTTATTTAGCATAGTTATGAGTTTTGGCTCATACTGGTGGTCTGATAAGCTTGTTTTAAAGATGACTAAAGCTATTCCGGTTAAAAAAGAAGATAATCCGGAGCTTTATCGTGTAACTGAAAATCTTTCTATTAGTGCGGGTATACCAATGCCTAGATTGTACATTTTAAATGATGATCAGCCGAATGCTTTTGCTACAGGAAGAAACCCTGAGCATGGAGTAATTGTTGTTACCAGTGGACTTTTAAAAATGTTGGAGCGTGTTGAATTAGAGGGAGTTATAGCTCATGAGATGGCTCATATTGGGAATAGAGATATATTAATATCAACTGTTGTAGTCGTGCTTGTTGGAGTTGTGGTATTAGTCGCAAACATATTTTTTCGAATGGTATTTTTTGGGAGAATAGGAAAGAGAGAAGGAGGTGCAAATGTATTTTTACTAGTAGGAGCAGTTATATTTTTAATACTCTCTCCGCTTTTAGCACAATTAATGAAACTTGCTATATCAAGAAATAGAGAATATCTTGCTGATTCTACAGGAGCGCTTATAACCAGATATCCAGAAGGCCTTGCAAGAGCACTAGAAAAGATATCTACCTATCCCGGGCAATTGCGCACTGCAAATGATGCGACAGCACACATGTATATATCAAACCCTTTTAGAGGGAAAGAGAAAAATAGCTTTGTGCACAAGCTTTTTATGACTCATCCTTCAACTGAAGATAGAATTAAAAAATTAAGATCAAATATATGAATTGTCCAATTTGTCAAAAAAAAATGGAGAAGAAAATTTTTTACGGAGCAGAAGTGGAGTACTGTCCAATTTGTTTAGGAGTGTGGTTTGAAAAAGATGAACTTCGTTTAGCTAAAGATGAGAAAGAAGATACTTTAAATTGGCTTGATATTGATCTTTGGGACAGTGAAGATAAATTTCGTGTATCCAAAGAAGAAAAGCACTGTCCTTCTTGTAATCTTCCGTTATATGAAGTAGAGTATGGAGATTCAGAAACTAAGATTGATTTTTGTGGAGTTTGTGAAGGAGTTTGGTTAGATAGAGGAGAGTTTAAAAAGATAATGGATTATCTTAAAGATAGAGGATCTTATGAGATAATGAATAATTATGTAAAAACTCTTATGGAGGAAACAGGAGAATTGTTTACTGGTCCAGAAACACTGCAAGAAGA
>JAGYLR010000039.1 GCA_018400895.1 bacterium | reverse complement strand
TCTATCCCTTTTAAAGAAAAAGATGTTTTTGTAGAAATAAGAATGTCTGCTCTTCCTTCTGAATATGGAGAAACAATTGTTTTAAGAATACTTGACCCCCAAAAATTAATAACTCTTGATCAATTAGGATTAAGAAAAGATCTTTTCCAAATATTTAAAACAGAAATAAAAAGACCAAATGGAATGATAATTGTTACTGGACCTACTGGATCTGGTAAAACAACAACATTATATGCATTTTTAAAAACAATAAGAGATCCTTCACTAAAAATAATAACAATAGAAGATCCTATAGAATATCACTTAGAAGGGATTTCACAAACAGAAACTCATGACGATAAAGGATATGATTTTGCTAACGGACTACGTGCAATTGTTCGACAAGATCCTGATGTTATTTTAGTTGGAGAAATAAGAGACTTAGAAACTGCACAGATATCACTACAAGCAGCACTTACAGGCCACTTAGTTTTTTCAACACTACACACAAACGACGCTCCAGGAGCTGTAGCTCGTTTACAATCACTAGGAGAAATTCCAATTAATATATCCCCTGCTGTAAACTTGATAGTAGCACAAAGACTTGTTAGAAAAGTGTGTCGTAAATGTGCAAAAGTTGAAGAAATGAATAAAGAAGAAATTGCTAATATAAAAGAAGAATTAAAAAGTGTTAAACAAGGTGTTTTTTCTTTTCCTGAAAAAATGGAAAAATTAACTGCTGTGGGGTGTAGAGAATGTAGTTATACTGGATATAAAGGAAGAATAGGAATATTTGAAGCTTTGGTTGTTAATGATGATATGGAAAGTCTTATTCTTAAATCACCATCAATATCTGAAATAAGAAAAAAAGCAATAGAAAACGGTATGACAACAGTAAGACAAGACGGATTAATAAAAGTATTAAATAAAGAGACAACATTAGAAGAGATTGATAGAGTAACATGACAAATAAACAAAGAAATATATCACCATCAGTTATGAAAGAGGATAAAACTCTTGATCTTGCTCTTCGTCCACAAACATTTTCTGATTATGTTGGGCAAGAGAAAATAAAAAAGAACATTAAAATAATAATAAGTGCAGCCAAAAAAAGGAAAGAACCGTGTATAGAACATCTTTTATTTTATGGTGGTAGTGGTTTAGGAAAAACAACACTTTCTTACTTGGTAGCAAAAGAAATGGGTGCTGGTATAAGAACAATAGCAGGTCCATCAATAAAAAAAGCAGGAGATTTAGCAGCAATTCTCACCAACTTAAAAGAAGGTGATGTGCTTTTTATTGATGAATTACACCGAATGAATAAGATATGCGAAGAGATGATATACCCAGCAATGGAAGAATTTAAACTTCATCTCATAATAGGAGATGGACCCATGGCTCGTACTATGGATCTTAAAATACCAAAATTTACACTTATTGGAGCAACTACACGTCTAGCACTTCTCTCATCTCCAATGAGAAGTCGTTTTGGAGCAACTTTCCGAATAGATATTTACAAAAAAGAAGAAATTGAAGAAATTATTACAAAATCTGCTGCTTTTCTTGGTGTTAGTATACATAAAAAAGCTGTTGATATAATTGCTTCACGTTCAAGATTTAATCCTAGAGTAGCGAATAGACTTTTAAAGAGAGTGCGTGACTTTTCTGATGTTGAAGGGAATGGATCTATAACAGTAGATGATGCAAATAAGGCTCTTGCATTTTTAGATATAGATGAAATGGGCCTTGAATCAGGAGACAAAAAAGTGTTAGAAACTTTAGAAGAAAAATTTTCTGGTGGCCCTGTTGGTTTACAATCTCTTGCAGTGGCATCTTTAGAAGAAAAAGAAACAATCCTTGATATATATGAACCCTACTTGGTTCAAATTGGATTTGTAAAAAGAACACCAAGAGGAAGGGTAATAACAGATAAAGCAAGAAATTATTTAAAAAAATGAAGTTAGTTTTTTTAATTGTTTTACTTTTTACGCCATTTTTATCTGAAGCATTAATGATAACTGAGGTTCAAATAGAAGGAGAAAGGGTTGATAATGACTATATAATATTACACAATCCTTCTAGTGAAGATATTAATATTTCAAGATATGCAATAAGAAAAAGATCTTCTACTGGGAGCGAGTCATCTATTAGAGTTATTCCTGACAACACCTTTATTGATGCTAAAGACTATTTTGTGTGGGCAAGTTCAAAAAATAATGATTTTCCTGAAAAGGTAGATGCTGATATTTATTCTACGCAGTATCTTTCAAAAAATAACAGCATAGCAGTAATAAATAGAGAAGGAGAACTAATTACCACTCTCTCTTGGGGTGATGCTCAAAATTCTTGGGATACTCCATTTGGAGAAAATCCAGAAAAAGAACAGATTATAATGAGAGAAAAGATTAATGATGAGTATAAAAATACAGGTGACAATTCTTTAGATTTTTATCTATACCCTCCCCCAGAACCACCAGCAGATATTGTTAATTTTATAAACCATTCATCAAATAATAAAAACCCAAATCCTCTTCTACTTGCGTTTCCCATATCATTGATATTAGGTTTTTTAATAATTTTTTTAAAAAGAACAATAGAAAATGTCAGGACATAGTCACTTTAAAAACATACAAAGAAAAAAAGAAGCTGTTGATCAGAAAAGAGCAAAAGATTTTGCTAAAATATCACGGCTCATAATAGCCAGTGTTAGAGAAAAAGGCAAAGATTCTCAATCCAACCCATCTCTTAAAATACTGATATCAAAAGCAAGAGATATAAATATGCCCAAAGACAAAATTGAGAGCGCAATAAAAAGAGGAGCTGGTGAAGGAGACGAAGGAAAGCTAGAATCGTTTACTTTTGAGGCATATGGGCCTCAAGGATCAGCCTTGATAATAGAGGGAGCAACTGATAATAAAAACCGTAGTTTTAGTCAAATAAGAGATATATTAAAAAAGAAAGGGGGTAAAATAGCTGAACAAGGATCAGTAAGGTGGATGTTTGAACAATTTGGAATAATGGAAATAGAAAATAATTCTTCAGACACAGAGCTATGGGCAATAGAAGCAGGAGCTAAAGATATTAAAGAGAAAAAAGATAGTTTAATTATTTACACTGCCCCAGAGAAATTAGAAAGTGTAAAGAAATATTTACAAGATAAGGGTATTGAGATATCGTCTTCTATATTAGGATGGGTTGCAAAAGATATTATACAAGTTGAAAAAGAAAATATAGAAAATCTTTTAGATGCCCTTAGTGAAGAAGACTCTGTTGAAAATATATATCTAAACACAGAACAATGATATCAATAGGAATAGACCCAGGAACAGCAACCACTGGATATGGAGTTGTAAAATTTGATCAAAACAATTTAATTTGCCTTGATTATGGTATTATTAAAACCGATAAATCACTTTCTGATTCTTACCGCTTAGAAATACTAAATAAAGAGTTATCTATTATAATTAAAGATTACCACCCTGATGTTCTTTCTGTAGAAAAGGTTTATTTTTTTAAAAACTACAAAACTGCTTTTCCTGTGAGTCAAGCAAAAGGAGTTATAATGATGACTGCTTCAAGAGAAAACATACCTGTTTATGAATTTACTCCTCCTCAAATAAAAATGGGAATAACAGGGTATGGAAAAGCAGATAAATTACAAGTTCAAAAAATGATACAGGTTACCCTTAACTTAAAAGAAATACCACGTCCTGATGACGCGGCTGATGCCCTTGGAGCAGCAATATGTGCAATAAATAAAATTAAGAAACCCTTCTAAAATTTCTTTTTCCTACCTGAATTACTAATCCTTTTTTAATAAGGATTTTTTCTTGTATATTTTTCTTTATTTCTCCATTAATTTTTACAGCACCTTGCTCTATTAATCGTCTAGCTTCACTCCTAGAACTAGCTAAATCTATGTCTTTTATAAAACTACAAGCATCTATTTCCCCATAAGCTACACTAACTTCTTTTATATTATCAGGAAGTTTTTTTTCTTTAAATATTAAATTAAAAGACTGTTCCGCTTCTTTAGCCTTGTCTTCTGAATAATAAAATTTAACTATTTCAAAAGCGAGTTTTGCTTTATAATCTCTCGGATTACCTCCTTCTATTATTTCTTTCTCATATCTTTTAATTATATCTATATCAACCCTAGTAACTAAAATAAAGTATTTTATTATCAAATCATCTCTAATTGACATAACTTTTCCATACATATCATTTGCTTCTTGAAATATATTTATTGTATTTCCCCAACTAGAACTCATCTTTCTTCCATCTATCCCCTCAATTAAAGGATTAGTTATAATATCTTGTGGTTCTTGTTTGTAATGTCTTTGCATCTCTCTCCCTGAAAGCAAATTAAACCTTTGATC
>JAGYLR010000038.1 GCA_018400895.1 bacterium | reverse complement strand
TGGTCTTTTAATTGCTTTTTCAACTATTGTAAAACTCCTTCCAATAAGACCAAGATCTTTTACATTTTTTAATCCCTCTTTTGGATCAAGTACCCTAATCACAACTTTTTCTCCTAGTGTTGTTGGAAATGTTGAAACACGAAAATCAATATTTTTTTCGTTTACCCTAGTAGAAAACCTTCCATCTTGAGGAAGTCTCTGTTCATCTATTTTCATATTAGATAATATCTTGATCCTAGATACTACAGCAAGATGTACTTTTGCAGGAAGAAATAGTGAAGAGTATAAAATACCATCTACACGAAAACGAACTTTGAGCTTTTCTTTAGTTGGTTCTACATGAATATCTGATGCATTTCCTTCTACCGCGTTTCTAAGTATTACCGCAACAATTTTTATTATTGGCGCTTCCTCTGCAAGTTTTCTAAATTTGGTTTCTGAAGTATCTTCTTCTTGTTCTATTTCAAGTTCTGTCTCCAATTCTTCAAGTACAGAGCCAACTTCCTTTTTCATTGTTCGGTAACGCTTTAATATCTCTTTGAAAGTGCTTATGGGAATCAGATATATGTTGTAAGAAAATCCTTCTCTACGGGCAATAAATTTAATTGCTTCTTGAGCACGAAGATCTTCTGGATAAACCATTCCTATATCAACTTGATCATCTGTTTTTGATAAGGCAACCATATTGTAGTGTTTGGCCGAATCTTCTGGAATAAGACGAAGTATCTCCTGAGAAATAGTCAAATCTATATCTTCTTTTAAAGATACTCCTGTAATTTCACTTTTGAGATCAAATAAAAGTTCTTCTGAAACAACGTTTTCTTTCAATATTATATCTTCTACAGTTTTTCCTGTACCTTGTACTTCTGACTCCAAAGATATAGCCTTATCTTGACTTAAAAAGCCTTTATCCACTAATTTTTTTATTATTTCCATATATTATCTATAAGGTAAAAATGGATTATCTCTTCCCATTGTTCCTACTTGGTAAGAAGGTATTGGATCAGGAGCATAAAACATCTGGAACAAGTCACTATCTAAATAGCTAAAATCAATTACTGGTACATCTCTTGTTACTGGTATTGCCGGGATTTGAACTTGAGCGGGACTAAAAACAAACCTCCACATTATAAGTATTAAAACAAATGCTGTAATACCACCACCAATCATTTTCTGTTTTTTAGTCAGCTTTAATTTTTTTTGCGATTTCTTTTTTGATTGTGTTGTTATAGCCATATTATCTTGAGTAAGTGTGAGCAGATAAAAATATATTAAATACTGATTCTGTTCCTGTCACTACCCTTTCTGTTCCTCCTCCAAAACCATCTTCACTAGTAACAACAACATCTTCATAAATATCACGTTCAACATAAGATATGTCTATGTTGTTTATTTTTATAATCCTTATAACTCTCTCAATTTCTGTAAGAAAGTTCTGTATCTCCTGGTATCCACCAGTAAGATCAAGAGAAAAAGAAACTTTACTTATGCGAGGATTTCCTTCAAAAGCAGAAACAGTATAAGATGCTATTCCATCTCCCTCAAGATTGTGTTTATCTATTACATTTTGAATAAAGAAAAACAATCCAGGAGCATCATGATCTTCTGGAAAAACACTTTTTAACATTTCTAATTCATCAGCATATTTATTGATATTTTCTCTAACTACTTGCATCTCTGAAACATAGTGCATTATATTCACCAACTCCTCCGATCTTACATCAACATTTTCTCTTGTATCACCATATCCTTGAAAAGCAGGATTAAGCAAAAATATACCTAACCCTAGGGATACAGCAAAAAATGTTATTGTTAAACCAAGTCTTAGCATTTGATTAAAAGATTTCTTCTTCTAACTCTTCTTCTTGTTGTTCCTCTTCTAAATCCTCTTCAAATAACTCTTCTTCTTGTTGTTCTATTTCTTCTTCAGAAACAACATCTACAATATCTCTTTGAAACGGTTCAGAAACAATATTTTCTATATCAAACAATTCCACAGGAATATTAAAATTAAACACATAACTGACTCCATCTCTGGATCCTCCTTCATCACCCGGTTGAATAGAAGTTAATGCAGAAAGTTCTACATTTCTGGTATCGCTAAACTGCTTTAAATAATAAAACTGTTGACCAGCAATAACTATGCTTTCTCCCTCACCAGAAAAGTTTACTTTTCCATTTTGTAAATCAATTGACAAATCAGATATTTTAGAACGAGGATGTATTATGCCTTGAATAAAGGGAAATAGCGGAGAGGCCACTCTGTGGTCAGCCAATATATCTTTAAAATCTTCTATTAGTCTTTTGTATTCATGAGCTGTTTTCTCTAGTTCTGAAAGTCTAGGTATTTCATTTAATGTTTCCCTTGTTAATACATTTATCTCTTGTAATGTTTCCTCTGCTCTGCTATTTAGAAAAATTATAACAAAATAAGAAACAACGACGACAACAAGCACTGCTATAGATGCTTGAAATAAAACATCCATTCCTTTTGGTAGTTTTAATTGTTTCTTTTTTGGGTTTACTTTTATTGCCATATTTATTCTTCTTCTTGTATTCCTCTTAGAGCCATCCCCGTTGCTATAGAAAACAATGGACTCATTTGTCTAAGAGATTTTTTAAGTACTGGAGGGTAAGTCATTTTTTCAAAACAATTTCCCTCTATTAGAGAAACACCAACAGAGGAAGATATAAGTTCTTTCATTCCTGGAATAAGAGACATTCCTCCAACAAGCATCATTTTTTTAACTGTTTTATTCCTCTCTTTTTGAAAATTGCTAAAAACTCTGTTTATTTCAGAAGATAAAGATTCTGTCAAAGCATTTATTGATTTTTTAATCTCTTCATCAGAAACTCCTTTTTCGGCTAAAATCTCCTTTGCTTTAGTATAATCTAACCTCATTGAGCTTGCAACTTTATCTGCAAACATATTGCCAGCAATATCTATACTGTAAGTATTTTTCATTATTCCGTTATTAGTCATTGTTACTGTTGTACTTTGAGATCCTATATCAATTATAGCAATAACACCTGATGACTTTTTTGTTAATGATCGGGCAAGCCCAAATACTTCTCCTTCAAGAGCTCCCATATCAAGTCCACAACTTTTAGATATATTTTGATACTGTTCTATAGCTTCATTGGGAACAGCAATAAGAGTTATCTCTACATCTTCTCCTTCTTTTTTTTCTCTCTCTTCAGCTATAGACCAGTCAAGAACAACTTCTGATAATGGTAGTGGAATGTACTGCTGAGAGTGATATTGAACAGCAGAAACTATCTCTTCTTGTTTCATTGCTGGAAGAGAAAAAGAAGTAAAAAAGCTTACAAAGTCAGGAATAGCGAAGTAAGCTTTTTTTGTTTTTATCCCTGCCTCTTTTAGTATATGATTTATCACACCAGATATATCTTCTTCAGAAAATAGTAAAGAACCACCTCTTCCTTCGGTTGGTATTTTGTTCACTAAATGTTCAACTGATATTTCTCCGTAATTTTCTAAAACAATATTATCTTTTTCTCCAGACAACTCAACCACTCTTATAAAAGAAGTGCCTATATCAATGCCTAAATATTTTTTCTGTAATTTTGTAAAGAAAGGTATATTTATCATGCCATATTAATAATAAAGTATTGTCTAAACTTTAACAATATTCTTTTATCAGATTAACATGTTTTTATTAAATAAAAAAGGTCAATCTCTATTTTTATCAACAATCTTGGTTTTTGCTCAATTAGAGTAACTTATCTAAAACATCTACTATTATTTATCTAAGAGATATTTTACTATTTATAAACCTATTATAACCAATTATTAGAGTATAAAAAAGACTCGCATATTGCGAGTCTTTTGATTTTAAAGAACTTTTTGAATCATCTGTGAAAAGAAAGGGACAAAGCTTTCATCAAAGATTAATGGCTTAATGATGTGAGGAGCTCCACTTGCAGTGACGCAGTCATAATCAATATTTGGATAACTTACGATGAATTCATTAATCCTACTTTGGACTCTTTTCTTAAGATTTTCTTCCATTGCTAGACGTCCATCATTGGTAGAAAAAACAAGTGAGTTACTAAAGTATCTACCTCCTTTAAGAGCTTCCAAGAACTGACCGTTTTTAGGAACTCTTACAGCTACTATATCACAGTTGTAGTTTTCTGCTGGAAACTGCCCATTGCATAATCCTAAAGACAAAACCCATTTTCTTTTTTGTTTCTCAAAAAACACAACTGATTTGTAAACCATATATCCTACCCAAATTCTGTCACCGTTAGAATCATAAGCAATCTCTGACAACACTTCCTCGGGAAGGATCTGTTCAATCGCTCCATTGTTTTCTGCCAGGTGGGCAAGAGTCTTTTCTAAAAGATCTCTTGTAGAAATCCCTTTCTCGTTCATTTAACACCTCCTGTTTAAAGAACTTATACAATATTATACCAATAAATTACATTTTCGTCAACAAAAAGTGCTGTGGACTTCGGAAGTCCACAGCAATAAATAATATATAAGATAAAGCTAACGCAGAATTACTGTAGCCTTAGCGTAGGATGGCGGAGG
>JAGYLR010000037.1 GCA_018400895.1 bacterium | reverse complement strand
CTAGTTTTCAATTAGAAACAGTAACAAAAAGTCCCCATATAGCGATTATTTTAAATATTTACAAAGATCATCTTGATAATCACGAAAGTTTTGAAAGTTATATAAAAGCAAAAAAGAAAATAACAGATTATCAAAACAAAAATGATGTTCTTATTTTTAATTCTAAAGACAAGAACGTAGTTTCTATTGCTAATACTTCACTAGCAAAAAAAATACCTTTTGTACCAAAAACAACAAGAAAAGATATAGCAACAACCCTTTCTCCAATATATATAATAGGAAAACACCTTGGTATAAATAAAAAAGTTATTGATCAGGTTATTAATAACTTTAATCCACTTTGCCACCGAATGGAATTTGTTGGAGAATTTAATGGAATAAAGTTTTACAACGACTCCGCTTCAACAATACCAGAAGCCAGTGTGAAAGCGATAATAAACATAGGAGATGTTGATTCTTTAATCGCTGGTGGAGTAAATAAGGGAGGAGATTACTCTGTTTTAGCAAAACAGATAGTTAAAAACGGTATTAGAAATTTAATTCTTTTTAAAGAAAGTGGAATAATTATAGAAAAAGAAATTAAAAAAATATCCGGAAAACAAAATATATTTTACGCATCATCTATGAAAGAAGCTATTGATATATGTTTTCACCTAACAAAAAAAGGAAATTCTTGTCTTCTTTCTCCAGCATCTTCAAGTTTTAATATGTTTTCCAATTACAAAGAAAGAGGAGAACTATTTAAAAAAATTATTAAGCAAAAATGAAAAAAAATCCTGATTACATACTTGTAACTATATTTTCTGTTATAATACTTCTCGGACTTTTTGTACTTGCTAGTGTTTCCGCTTTAAAGTCACAAGAATTATTCGGACACCCATATTATTTCTTTTTTCAACAAATACTGCTTGGTTTTATACCAGGGATACTTCTTGTAATACTTCTTTTTAACACTCCTATTTCCTTTTTAAAAAAATGGTCTCCAGTAATAATGTTGCTTACTCTTGTTCTTACTTTAATGGTCTTTGTTCCCCAGATGGGTACACTTATGAGGGGGTCAAGAAGATGGATAGATTTTGGATTTATTTCTTTTCAACCTTCAGAATTACTTAAATTATCATTTATTTTATATCTAGCAAGTTGGTTAGCAACAAAACAAAAAAAGAAAAAGAAAAAGAAAAAAGAAGAAGTCTTGCTGAAAACCTTTCTTCCCTTTATAATCATATCAGGATTAATTGGTATTATATTTTATTTTCAACCAGATATAAGTACTTTGGGAGTGGTAATGATGGTTGCTCTGTTTATGTACTTTACTGCTGATACTCCTATTTGGCATACACTATCACTTATTTCTATTGGCAGCGGATTATTAATCTTTTTAATAAAATATTCTGATTATCGTTTAGCAAGAGTGCAGGGAATGCTCAACCCTAATATAGATCCATTAGGAGCAACTTATCAGATAAGCCAAGCACTTATAGCAGTAGGATCTGGTGGTATTCTGGGAGCAGGATTTGGGACAAGTTATCAAAAGTTTGGATTTCTTCCTTTTCCAATGACTGATTCAATATTTGCAATATTTGCTGAAGAATCAGGATTTATAGGAAGCTTTATTCTAGTAATACTTTTTCTTTTGTTATTTTGGAGAGGGATATTGATTGCAAAAAGAAGTAATGATAATTTTGTAAAACTTGTTGCCGTGGGTATAACTTCGTGGTTTTTTGTTCAAGCATTTATTAATATAGGAGCAATGACTGGTTTAATGCCTCTTACTGGTATACCACTACCACTTATTAGTTATGGGAAATCACATTTAATAACAGAGATGGCCGGAGTTGGTATTCTTCTTAATATATCTAGATATGGAAAAAAGGTATAAAATATTATTCACAGGAGGAGGAACTGGAGGGCATTTATTCCCTTTGATTTCTGTTATAAGCGAAGTAAAAAAAACATTTCCAAAAAACTCTATTGAAATATATTATATGGGTCCAAGAGAGGATATAGCTAAAGAGTATATGGAAAAAGAAGGAGTTATTATTAAGAATATATTTACCGGAAAGATAAGAAGATATTTTACACCACTTTCTGTATTACAAAACATATTTGACTTACTTATTAAGATCCCTATTGGAATAATTCAGGCAATATTCTATATATTTATAATGTCTCCTGATTTAATATTTAGTAAAGGTGGTCATGGATCTTTGCCTCCTGTAATAAGTGGAAGAATACTTCAAGTCCCAATTTTTCTTCATGAATCAGATATTATTCCAGGAGCAACAAATAAGTTTTTACAAAAATTTGCAGTTGAAGTTTTTGTTTCTTTTCAAAATACAAAAGGAGTTGATAAAAATAAAATAATAACTGTAGGCAATCCAGTTAGAGAAGAACTACTTTTAGGAGATAGGGGTGATGCAGTAGAAATGTTCTCTATCAATGGAGGAAAACCTGTTTTACTTGTCATAGGGGGATCACAAGGAAGTGAAAGAATAAACGACATAATACTTTCTATTTTAAATGATATGCTTAAATTTTTTGAAGTCATACATCAGTGTGGTGAAAAAAATATAAAAAGAGTATCTTCTGAGTCTAATGTTGCTATATTTGATGAACAGTTAAAAAAATACTATCACGTTTATCCTTTTTTTGACGAGGAACAAATGAAAAATGCATATGCTATAGCAGATTTAGTGGTAAGTAGAGCTGGGGCAGGAAGTATATTTGAAATATCTGCAAACAAAAAACCAAGTGTTCTTCTTCCTCTTCCAGAGGCAGCCCAAGATCATCAAACAAAAAATGCATATGCTTATGCTAAGTCTGGAACAGCAGTAGTTTTAGAAGAACAGAACTTAACCCCTCACTTCTTTTTTGAAAAATTAAAACAATTGTTCTCCCCGCAACAACAATTAAGAGTAATGAGTAGTAGAGCAGGGGAGTTCTCTAATCCAAAATCAGGAAAAGTAATAGCTTCATATATAAAAGAATATTTAACAAGATGAATAATAAAATAAGATTAAGATTTCCACCATCTCCAACAGGAGCTTTTCATATTGGTTCAGCAAGAACTGCTCTTTTTAACTATTTAGTAGCTAAAAAAAATAAAGGAGAATTTGTTTTAAGAATAGAAGATACTGATAAAGAAAGATCTAAGCTTGAATATGAAAAAGATATTATGCGAAGTATAAAGTGGTTAGGGTTAGAGTGGGATGAAGGCCCTAAAGAAGATGGAAAAGAAAAAGGAAAATATGGGCCTTATAGGCAAAGTCAAAGATCAGATATATATAAAAAGTACTTGCAAAAACTACTAGATGAAGACAAAGCATACCGTTGTTACTGTACTAAAGAAGAATTAGATAAAGAAAGAGAAGAACAATTAAAAAGAGGAGAAGCTCCTAAATACAGTGGAAAATGTTCTAATATAAAAGAAAAAAGAGACGCAGACTTTGTTATACGTTTTCGTTGTCCAAAGCACGAAAAGATAGTATTTAACGATATGATAAGAGGAGAGGTTTCTTTTAACTCTAATGATATTGGAGATTTTGTTATTGGGAAAAGTGACTATTCAGCACTATATAACTTTGCAGTTGTTATTGATGATTACAAAATGGGTATTACACATGTAGTTAGAGGTGAAGATCATATTTCTAATACTCCTAGACAAATATTACTTCAGAAAGCTCTTGAGATTAACACTCCTTATTATGCACATCTACCGTTAATACTTGGATCAGACAGAAATAAGCTTTCTAAACGACATGCAGCAACATCACTATATGAATACAAAGAAAAAGGATACTTACCTGAGGCATTAATAAACTTTCTTGCGTTTTTGGGATGGAATCCGGGAGGAGAAAGAGAAATATACTCATTAAAAGAAATAGTAGAAAATTTTGATATAAAACGCTGTAAAAAAGGAGGAGCAATATTTAATATTGAAAAATTAAACTCTATTAATTCTTACTATATAAAAGAAAAGGACATCAACGAGCTAACTATGTTATGTATACCTTATTTAATTTCTTCTAATCTAATAAATAGTGACTTCAAAGAAAAACAGTTTATCCCTGCATACGGAGGTAAACAACCAATTGCTTCTTTTAAACTATTTGAATCAGAAAAAGAAATATCTTTTAAAAAATTATCAGAAATAATTTCACTACATAAAGAAAGAATGAAATACTTATCAGAAATATCTGACTTTACTGATTACTTTTTTAAAGAAATTGATTATGATGTTAATCTTCTGTATTGGAAAGAGATGACAAAAGAAGAGGTAGCCGAATCTATTGATAAAAGTTTAGAAATATTATCTAATATAAAAGAGTGGAATAAAGAAAATATAGAACAACAGTTTATATCAAGCTGTGATAAAGATAAAGGAAGACTATTATGGCCACTTAGAGCTGCTTTAAGCGGGAAAAAGGCCTCTGCAGGACCTTTTGATATTATGTTGATATTTGGTCCAGAAGAAACTAAAAAACGCCTTAAAACGGCAAAAAACAAGCTATTAAAGTAGTAATTTATCAAAACTATGATAAAAAAACTAATACTACTCGTTGTTATAATATTTTTAATTATTGGATTTGTGACTAGAGAAGAAGGAGATATATTTGACAGGGGAGTGAACAAAATCTATCCTTACTGGGAAAATATAAAAGAAGGTGCTGAAAGTTTATTCCAAGAAAAAGTAGAAGAAAAAAAAGGAATTGTTGAAGAAGAGATACAATCAGAAATAGAAAAGATAGAAGAAGACTTAAAAGAAAAAGGAGAAAGTGTTTGGCATCGCATAGGAGACTCTATATTTGGTAGAGAGTAGAGTAACTTGACTTTATTTGTTATATCTGCGATACTTCGTATAATGTATA
>JAGYLR010000036.1 GCA_018400895.1 bacterium | reverse complement strand
ACAATTGCTAATATCACGGTGTTATTAGTTAGTTTAAACTGGGGAGCTTGGGGAGTATCTCACCAAATATGGACAGTGTTAATTTTATTAATAGGATCAGCAGTAGGTATAGTTAGAGCATTAAAAGATAAAAATATTCCTTATATGTTGGTCTTTGTTTGGGCTTATATTGGAATACTTGTAAAACACATTTCTGAGAGAGGTTTTAACGGAGAGTATCCAGTAGTTATAACAACTCTTATTATTTGTCTAGTGCTTTTTGCCTTTACAAAAAGTTATATATTTTACAAACAAAGAAAACTACTATAACAAAAGCCCCCGCTAATAGGCGGGGTTTTTTGTATTTTATACCCCCATGTCCATACCCGGGTATGGACATGGGGGGTAGGCACATACTAACGGGGTTGACACATAATAGTTATGGGTATATACTTATAACATAAAGGTCGGATAAAAAAACAATTAATTTATTATATGCCAAGATTTGATGGAACAGGCCCTTTCGGACAGGGTATGGGTACAGGAAGAAGAATGGGACCTTGCTTTAGGGGAACAGGTTATGGTATGGGTACAGGAAGAAGATTTTTTACCAGAAAAGAAGAAACAGAAATGTTAAAAGAAGAAGTTCAAGAATTAGAAAATGAACTTAAAGCAGCAAAGGAAAGATTGTCTGAAACAGAGGGTCAGTAATAAAAAAAGGCCTTGGGACCCACTCTATTTTATAGGGTGGGAGAAGGCCCTTTTTTTTAATAATACTAATAATTTTAATTAATTTCAATATAAAGAGATGCCAAGACCTAGATTACAAAGAATAATTAGATTTTGTCCTAATGTTTATTATTTTAAGCCAAGAGGAGTGCCTCTTAGAGATCTTAAAGTTGTAAGATTAACTGTTGAAGAAGTGGAGGCTTTAAAATTAAAAAATATAGATCAATTAAGCCAGGTTGAGTGTGCAAAGAAAATGAAAACATCACAAAGTACATTTCAAAGAATTTTAGCTTCTGCCTACAAAAAGGTATCAGAAGCAATTATTGAAGGTAAGGCGATAGAAATAAATTGATTTTAAATAAAAAAGTAGTATAATCTGGTTACGTACATTTTAAAGGAGGTAGGTTATGGAGAGGATTGTAAGCATGATATCAATTATAGATAACTGTTTACTGGTTGTTAAAGATAAAGAAAAAGATTTTTGGACTCTGCCAAGTGGAAAAGTAGAAAAAGGAGAAAATGATATAAAAGTATTAAAGAGAGAAATTTCCAAAGAGTTTCCTTATATCAAAGTTGATACAGAGTTTACTTTTTACAAAAATTTTATAGGGATTACACCTAATAAGGGAGAAAAAGCTATTGTTCTTACTTATATGGTTAATGTTTTAGAAGATAATATTGTTGCTGGAGCAGAAAGGATTCCTTTTAATTATTTGAAAAAGCTTAACTTAACTAGTATAACTGTTGATGTAATCTTTTGTCTTCTCTTTGACAATCTTTTGTGATGTTCTTTTATTAATTACGCCTATATTTAACATAGGCGTTTTTTTATGCTAATATGCGAAAGTTAATAATTTTAATAAAAAAATATGAAAATAAAAAAAGTTGATAATAATTATATTTTAAGAATAGATAAAGGAGAAGAAATTATTGATTCTATTAAAAAGGCCTGTACAGAAAAGCAAATAAAAGCAGGGGGAATTATTGGTGTTGGTGCGGTAGATGAATTAAAAATAGGCCTTTATAATGTTGATAATAAGGAGTATTTATCAGAAACCTTAAAAGGAGCTTATGAAGTGACTAATCTTACAGGAAATATATCCACAATGAATGGAGAAATATATTTGCACTTGCATATTACTGTTACTGATGAAAATTATAACGCAAAAGGAGGTCATCTAAATTTTGCTAGAGTTGGAGGGACTTGTGAGATAATAATAGAAGAAATTAAAGATACACTAGAAAGAAAAAAAGATCCTGTAACAGGACTTAATATTTACGATTTCTAAAAGTAAAGCCCCTTTTTTAAGGGGCTTGTTTTTTAGCACTCTCTTTTGTTTCGGTAGATTTGGGTTTTTCTGTGATGCTTAATACCTTTCGGCTGATCTTTTTTGTAAATTGAGTTATTAAAATTAACTCTTTCTACGGTTCTTGTTGTAGGTAATTGTAGTTCCAGAAAATTACTTAAAACATTTATCACAAATAAAAACCTATACATCTTTTCCTCCTTTTAATTAAAGAATTGTTTATATTATAGTATAAATTATATAATTGTCTACTTTATAATACTTTTATACTCCTATATTTTTATTTCTGTGATATAGTTACAAAAACATTGAAAACCAAATTTATGAATACTAAAAAAATACTTCACGAGTTAAAACATCACGCGCCGTTTACTGCTTTTGCCGCTCTTATTGCAATGGCAGTAGCTATCTTAATTCAGTATGTTTTGAAATACTCATTTCCTGATTATGTTTTTGATATGTTTCACTTTGGACATATTATTGTTTCTGCAACAGTAACATCAGCAATATTTTATAAATATAGAAACAAATTTATTTTAGCGGTTTTAATTGGTATTACTGGGGCATTGATTATAGGCAGTTTAAGTGATGTTATATTTCCTTATTTAGGATCACTTATTTTTGATGCTCACACTCACTTTCATCTTCCTATTATTAACGAAACGGTTTTTACTTTATCTTCTGCACTATTTGGTGCTGTTATAGGAGCTTCTATTGGGATTACAAGATTTCCTCACTTTGCTCATGTTTTTCTCTCTGTTTTTGCTAGTCTATTTTACATTTTTACATACTCATCAGTATTTAGTTTGGCGTATTTTGCTCTAGTTTTTTTAATTATTTTTGTTGCTGTAATTATTCCGTGTTGTCTTAGTGATATTATTTTTCCTCTATTATTTATACGTAAAAGTAAATAAGTAAAATATTCTTTAGAATAAATTTTTAGAAATTTTCTATGATATAATTAAGTATGCTAATAGATGAAGTTAAAATAAAAATTAAAGCTGGAAATGGAGGTAAGGGAAATGTTTCTTTTAACAAGAATATGATGAGTTTAGGCCCCACAGGAGGAAGTGGAGGTAAAGGAGGTGATGTTTATTTTCAAGGAGTTTCTGATATAGGCGTTTTAGCTTTTTTTAGAAATAGAAAAGATATAAAAGCAAATAACGGAGAAAATGGAAAACCACAGTATTTAGATGGATCTGATGGTAAAGATGTTGTTTTAAATATACCTGTTGGAAGTGTTATAGAAAATATAGATACTGGAGAAATAAAAGAAATAGTAAAAACTGGAGAAAAAATTGTTATTGCAAAAGGAGGAATTGGAGGAAAGGGAAATTTTCATTTTAGGTCTTCTACAAATACTAGCCCCACTCAGTTTCAAAAAGGACTTTTAGGGGAAGAGTTTAATATTCGTATAGAATTAAGACTTATTGCAGATATTGGTCTTGTTGGGCTTCCTAATGCTGGTAAATCAAGTTTACTAAATGAGCTTACAAATGCTGATAGTAGAGTAGGTAATTATCCTTTTACTACTCTTGAACCTAGTCTAGGAGCTTATTACGGACTTATAATAGCCGATATTCCCGGATTAATAGAAGGAGCTTCAGAGGGTAAAGGATTAGGAGTTAAATTTTTACGCCATATAGAACGCACTAATACTATATTTCATCTTGTTTCATCAGAGTCTGATAGTCCATTACAAGATTATAAAAAAATTGAAAAAGAGCTTGCTTCTTATAATAAAAAACTAACAGAAAAAGAAGAATATATTTTACTTAGCAAAACTGACACTATCTCTAGCAAAGAATTAACTGATAAAAAAATACTTTTACAAAAAGCAACAGGTAAACAAGTTTTTGGAGTATCTGTATATGAAAAGGAGAGTTTAACTCAAGTTAAAAAAATACTAGAAGTAGTAAAAGACAAAAAATAAAATACCTAAAAATGTCAAAGGTGTCACCTTTGACATTTTTTGAGCTTTGATGCTATTGACATATTGTCAAAAATTTGGTATAAATATGACAGTTCGTTAATAATAAAAGGATGTTATAGGCAAAGGAGGGTTTTGTAATGAAGAATAACGTGTTAAAGGCTATTTTCTGCCTTTTTGTTGTTTTGGCTTTTCTGGGGTGTGATAATGTTCCAGAACCGACATTATTTGAGTATGAGAGAATTGGTGAATTTGAATATGAATTCACTGCCTCACAACCCACTAATGCAGAATACTGGGATTGGAAATTTCCAGGTGAGCAGTTCTGGCAAAGATATCAAAACACCAACAGAGTCACTTATGATTTTTCTGAAGTAGGAGATTATCAAGTGATGTTAGAGACACGAGATAGCAATGGGGAGTTAATAGGAAGTTTTGATGAGATTATCAGTGTTACAGAAACTTATTTTGATTATGAGCGAGTGGTTGATTTGACTTATGAATTTACCGCTTCAGAACCGGATGATGCACAGTATTGGAGATGGAAATTTGAAGGAGAAAGTTACTGGTATGAGTATGAGGAAGACAATAAAATTACTTATGAATTCCCTGAGACAGGAGAGTATGAAGTAATATTAGAGATTCAAACGGCCTCACATGTATTTATAGGTAGTTTTACTCAAACAGTTACTATTGCTGAAGATGATCCTCCAGAACCTGATTCAGAAAATATTGAGAATGAGAGAATTGGTGAACTTGAGTATAAATTTACTGCACCTTCTCCTGATAATGCAAAATTCTGGGAATGGAAATTTCCAGAAGAAGAACATTGGTTTGGTCATGAAGACCAAAATTGGATTACCTACACTTTTGACACTGCTGGTGAAAAAACAGTGTATGTAGAAATTTATGACAATGAAGATGATCTTATATGGAATGGCTATATAAGATTTGACGCCGAATA
>JAGYLR010000035.1 GCA_018400895.1 bacterium | reverse complement strand
AAGGATTAATAAATTAATCCAATTTCTTAAAACCCCTTCTCTGAAAGAAGGGGTTTTTTGTTTTTTTTATAAGTTAAGCTACAATTAAAATAGTGTTATTAATAGTTTCACTAATTATTTTTAAAAAAACAATTAAAGGTCGAGTAGATGGGGTTCGTATCTTAAACCCCAAGTAATAATTAAATTAATTAAATATGCGTAATAAAGTAATTATAGCTGTTGTGCTTATCGCACTTGTAGCTCTTTTGGGAATTTTTATTTCTAGAATGGATACAGATGTTCCCCATGAAACAGAAAGCTCCTTAGAAGAGAGTGTTGCACTAGCAGAAGAGTGGATTAGAAGTTATTCTCCAACTTATCTCTTTGACGGATCTGATTTAGAATTTGTCTATGGAGAAGAAATAGAAGAAGATGTTTTTGAACTTTACTTTGAGTTTATATCTAGTGCTGCAGGGTATGGAGAAAGAACAGATCAAATGCTTGCTCAAGTAATAACATCTCACACAGTAGAGGTTGTTGTTGATGATATGAGTATTGTCTCTGTTATTACCGATGGAGTTTATGATGAGAAGTATAAAGAAATGCTTGAAGAAGAAAATACTGAAGTTAATTTGTACTATCTTATTGTTGAAGAAAATATAGAAAGTGTTGTCCCAGTAACTAGAGAAATTCCTTCCACAGAAGGTATTGCTAGAGAAACTCTAGTCCATCTCTTATCTGGCCCAACAGAGGAAGAGATAAATGAAGGATATACAACTGCCATAAATGATGGAGTTGAAATACTTTCCATTTATATAGATAATAATGTTGCTTATGTTGATTTTAGTTCTGAATTAGATACTTCTGGGTCAGCAATGACTATGGCTGTAAGAGATCAGATAACAAACACATTAATGCAGTTTGAAACGGTAGAAGAAGTAGTTATTTCTATAGAGGGAAATAACGAAGAAGTGCTTCAACCGTAAGTAAGAAGGTAAAAATGTACACAACATAAAAGGAGGACTATTGTTCTCCTTTTGTTTTAAAAGAGCAAATGTTGTAGTATTATATTAATGAAAAAACCACCAATAGGAGCACATGTTTCTGTGGCAGGAGGGTTATATAAAGGTGTGATAAGAGGGGTGAAAATAGGAGCTGAATGTATTCAGATATTTGGAGGAAGTCCACGCAGATATGAGGTGCCAGTATTACAAGAAGAAGAGATTAAAAAATATAAAGAGGAGCTTAACAAAAGTGGGATATCTTCTGTTTTTATACACGCATCTTACCTTCTTAATCTTGCATCTGAAGATGAACATATAAGATATAAATCGGTAAAAAGTCTTACTGATTCCTTAGAATTTGCTGACGTTATTGGTGCACAAGGAGTAATATATCATCCTGGTTCTCCCAAGGGAGGAGATAAGCATGAGGCGATAAATAGAGAAGCAAAGGCAGTAAATCGGGTTTTAAATAAATTTAAAGGAAAAGCAACTCTAATAATAGAGAATACTGCTGGAAAGAAAAAAATAGGAGTAAGCCCAGAAGAGATTGCTAGTCTTTTAGATAAAATAAAAGGATCTAATGTTGGAGTATGTATAGATACTGCTCATTCTATTGAATCTGGGAATATAAGAAAATTTTCTCCAAAAGATATAAAAAACTGGGTTAGTTTATGGAAAGAGAGTGTGGGAATTAACAGTATAAAAGTTTTACATATTAATGATTCTAAAACTGAATATATGTCTGAACATGATCGTCACGCCAATATAGGAGAAGGATGTATAGGAAAACAAGGATTTTTAAATCTTATCCAAAACAAATCTTTTTTAAATATTCCTTGGATACTTGAAGTTCCTGGATTTGACAATAGTGGTCCTGATAAAAAAAATATTGATATATTAAAATCACTTTTTTGACTTTTAATTTTTGTTTAATAATTTATTCTTTTTAACTTTATTTATATTTGCATTTTGATTTTTGCATTTTGATTTTCTATTATGCCTTTTTACACAAACTTTAAAGATATATTAAAAATTATCAACCAGGCAGTAGAAAGTGGTGAAACGGTAAAAATATATTACCCTCAAACAGAAAATAGTCCACAAGGATGGCGAGAGATTGAGCCTTATGGACTTTATACAGATATTCCGCCTCAGGGAGAAAAACTTGTTTACTCTGAAGATAGACTTAGTCCGGGGCATATATTTAATGCTTTTCCTGTTGGAGAAAAAGAAATCCGTTCTTTTATTGTTGGAAAAATAAAGGGAGTAAGGAGAACACATAAAAAAGCTAATAACAAAGTGGTCCTGTAAATAATGAACAACATATTAACAGCTATATTTATAGCAATTTACACAGCTCTAATATTTTATCTTTCTTTAATAGATTTTATATTTTGGTTACCTATATTTTTATCAATAGGACTTGTTGCAAGTTTAATATTTATTTTTGATACTCGTGGAGGATTGGCTGGTTTTATTTTTATTATTTTTATTTCAATTATTACTTTATTCACAAGTAATGAAATGTCTATTTCTGATCTTCTCTTTGGGATACTGATGCATTTTATTATTATATTGATAATGGTTAAATTAAAGTTATCCCTTGATGATTTAAGAAATAGTGAAAAACGCTATAAAACATTAATAGAGAAAGCGAATGATGGAGTTGTTTTATTAAATAATGGAAATATAAAGTATATAAATCCTGTTTTTCTTACAATGCTAGGGTGTTCAGAAAAAGAGATTATTAATAGAAAGATATTTTCTATTTTTACTAAAAAAGATAGAGATGAATTTCGTAAACACTACAAAAAAATAATTAGTGGTAAAAATGTTTCTCCTTTTTATGAAGCCAAAATTATTGATTGTAGGGGAAATTATCTTAATTTAGAGATGAGTGTGACTCAAATTTTAGATAATGGGAAAAGAGAAGAATTGGTAATTTTTAGAGATATAACAAAAAGAAAAAAAGTAGAAGAAATACTTCATTATCAGGAAGAAAAATTTAAAGCGCTTTCTGAAAATATTCCTGATATTATTGCAAGATTTGATGAAGAGGGAAGGTATGTTTATGTTAATACTGCGGCAGAGAAACATTATGGATTACAGAAAAAAGATTTCTTTTGGAAGACAGAAAAAGACCTTAATTTGTTTAAAGGAAATTCTAATACTTTTACTGAAACTATTAAATTTGTATTTGCAACAAAGAAAGCATCTTCATTTTACAATGAAACAGTTGATACTGATAACAAAAGATACTACTATACTATTCTTGTCCCAGAGATGACAAAAGAAGGAACAGTTCGCTCTGTACTTAGTGTGTCAAGAGATATAACTGAGGTTCGCGAGATAGATAGAGCAAAGTCAGAATTTATCTCACTGACTTCTCATCAATTAAGATCACCATTATCTGTAATAGGATGGTGTGGCATATCTTTATTAAGAGATGAAGATTTACACTTAACAGAAGAGCAAAGAGAATATATGGAGAGAATATACGAAGCAAACAGAGATATGATAAAAATAACTGATGCTTTTATAAACGCTACTATGTTAGATCTTGGTGTATTTGTGTTTAACCCGGAAGAAGTTGATGTAGTTGCTCTATTTAAATCTCTAGTAGATGAGTATAGAGATGCTATGGATAAAAAAGATATACGTATAACAGCGAAGTATAATTCTTTTGATAAAGTAAATGTAGATCCAAGAACAATAAAAATAATAATGCGTAGTCTTTTATCAAACGCTGTTGATTATACTGATAAAGGGGGAGAAATTTCTTTATCCCTTATAAAGGGAGAAAATAATGATATTATATTCCGTGTCGGTGACTCAGGATGTGGAATAGATAAAGAAGATCAAAGTAAAATATTTGAGAAAATATACAGGACAGAAAGATCAAAAAAGATAAAAAGTTACGGAACAGGATTGGATATGTATATAATAAAATCAATAATGAATAAAAAAGGAGGCAGTATATCAGTAGAGTCTCCAAACCCAGAATTTAAAAAAGGGACAGCTTTTACAGTAACTTTTCCTCTTAATAATAAATGAGTTTTAAAGAAAGATATTCAAAGCTTAATAAAAAGCAACGTGAAGCGGTTGATCACATAGATGGACCGCTACTTGTTATTGCTGGTCCAGGTTCAGGAAAAACTGAATTATTGGGAGTACGTACTGCAAATATACTTAATAAAACTGACACTCCCTTGGGGAGTATTCTTTGTTTAACTTTTACAGATTCTGCTTCTCATACAATGAGAGAGAGATTAATAGACTTACTTGGTGAATCTGGATATAGAGTTCCAATTCACACTTTTCATAGTTTTTGTGTAGAAATAATGAATCGTTATCCTGAATTTTTTCATAGTGGGGTAACTTTTCATCCAGCAGATGAAGTTGCAAAAATATCAATAATTGAAAGTATCATAAGAGAGTTAGATGATGAAAATCCTTTATCTTCTTATCATCCTAAAAAGGGATATATTCATTTAAACTCAGTTAGAGAATGTATATCTTCTTTAAAACAAGGAGGTTTAACGCCTGATGAATTTTTATCAATTATTCAAAAAAATAAAAAAGAGCTTTCATTTATAGAAAAAGAGCTATCTTTTTTATCAAACAGAGTAAATAAAGGAATGTTAGAAGAGGCAAGAGTAAGGGCAGAGAAATTGATTAGTAAAGAAGATAAGTCATTATTTAAATCACTTTCTTTTGCCATAGGAAATGCTCTTTTAAAAAATTCAAAAAGTACAACACTTCTTTCTGAATTTAAAGCAAAGATGACTATAAGAGAGGACAGTGGATATATTTTAAAAGACAGGAAATATATAGAGAAGATGGAAAGTTTAGCAGAGGTATACAAGTCTTATGAAAAAAAGATGTATGAAGAAGGGTTGTATGATTTTGAAGATATGATTCTTAGAGTTATATCAGTTTTACGAGCTAATGAAGCATTAAAGTTAACGCTTCAAGAAAAATATCTTCATATAATGATTGATGAGTTTCAAGACACAAACGGTGTCCAGATGAGATTGCTGGAGTTACT
>JAGYLR010000034.1 GCA_018400895.1 bacterium | reverse complement strand
TTGTGCTCCCCTTATGCCATGTAATTGCGGATTATTAATATAATCTACTTCTTGCATATCAACATCATGCACCAGCCCGGCAATTCCCCACTTATCCTCATCTTCTCCAAACTTTTTTGCTAAAGCACGCATAACTGCTTCAACAGCAAACATATGTTTTATGCTATTCTGATTTTTAACATGTTGATTAATTATTTTCAGTGCTTTTTCTTTATTCATTTTTTTTTCTCATTGCTGGAAATATTATTATTTCACGTAAGCTGTGTGAGTTTGTTAAAATTGCTGTTAATCTATCAACACCCATTCCAAACCCAACTGCAGGAGGCATTCCATACTCTAATGCCTCAATAAAATCATCATCCATTCTTTGTGCTTCTTCAAATCCCTCTTTTAACATATTTTCTTGTTCTTTAAATCTCTTTTGTTGTTCTATTGGGTTATTTAATTCTGAAAAAGCATTAACAACTTCCCATCCAGCTATATACAATTGAAAATTGGCTAATTTATTAGTTTCTGGTAATCCTTTTGCAAGTGGTTGAAATCCTTCAGGATGATGTATGATAAAAGTCGGCTGAATTAGCGTATGGCGACACTTATTCTTAAATATCTCATCACTTATTCGCGCCTTATCTGCACCTTTTTCTATCTTTATTCCCATATTTTCTGCCTCTTTTGCTAATTCCTCCTTATTTATTTCCTCAATATCTATTCCTGTCTCCTTTTTAATAACATCATTAAACTGCAATCTTGGCCAAGGAGACTTCATATCTATTTTGTTATCTTCATACCATATTTCTTCTTTGTTAAAAACATTTTTTACCAGATTAACAAGCATCTCTTCTGTAAAATTCATTAACTGTTTATAGTCAGAATACGCCCAATAAAATTCAAGAGAAGTAAATTCTGGATTATGACTTCTATCCATCCCTTCATTTCTAAAACATCTTCCTAATTCATATACTTTTTCAAATCCCCCTACTAGTAACCTTTTTAAGTAAAGTTCAGGAGCTATGCGAAGATAAAAATCCATTGAGAGAGCATTAAGATGAGTTTTAAACGGTCTTGCTCCAGCTCCCCCGTAAATTGGTTGCAATATAGGTGTTTCCACCTCTAAAAACCCTTTTTCATCGAGAAAAGCTCTTAGAGATTTTATTATTTTAGATCTGGTTTCAAAATTTGATTTAACTCCCTCGGTGAATAAAATATCTAAATATCTTTTTCTGTATCTTTCTTCAGTATCTTGTATCCCGTGCCACTTTTCTGGAAGAGGAAGAATGTTTTTTGATAAAACCTTTATATCAGAAGCATTAACACTCTTTTCTTCTCTCTTTGTTAAAAATAAAACTCCCTTTACCTGAATGAAATCTCCTATGTCAAGATTTTCAGTGAAAAAAATATAGGGAGTTGGTCCTACTCCATCTTCAGAAATAAATATTTGCACTTTTTCTGTACCATCTTCTATGTCAATAAACACAATTTTTCCATGTTGTCTAAAAGAACGTATTCTTCCCACAATAAAAACTTCTTCTTCAAGTTTTTTTAATTGACTAAAATCAGAAAGAACTTTTTCTATAGTATGAGTTCTTTTTGTAAATACAGGATAAGGATGAAGACCTTCTGCTTCAATCCTCTTCTTTTTATCTAACCTATTTTGTCTTAGTTCATCTTTTCTGCTCATTATATTATTCTAACCGAAATAACTAACCTTAGTCAATTATTTCTTTTATCTTGTAGCTCTTTTCTCCTGAAGGAGTTTTGACAATACAAACATCACCTTTCTTTTTTCCTAAAAAAGATCTTCCTATTGGTGAATCACAAGATATTTTTCCTTGAAAAGGATCTGATTCTGTCTCTCCTACTATCTCAAACTGACTTGTTTTGCTGTTTATCTCTGTAAGTATTTTTGAACCTATTTGAACTATATCTGTACCACTTTTTGAGTCAACAACCTGTGCATCTTTAATCATTTCTCTCAACTTAGCTATTCTGGTTTCTAAAACTGTCTGCTCGTTCTTTGCTTCCTCGTATGCTGAGTTTTCACTAAGATCTCCAAAAGCAGCTGCTGTTTTTAGTTTTTCTGCAACTTCTCTTCTTTTTTCTTTTTCTAGAAAAACAAGTTCCTTTTTTAACTTCTCAAGCCCGGAACGAGTAAATGTTTTTTTCATAATTTTATTATTTTAAATATTCGTTAAAATACCATTCTAAGATATTTCTTGCCAGAGGAATTGTCGCTGGTCTAATTCCTTCTACTTCTTCTATGATTATAGTAATAAGTATCTCTGGTTCTTCAAAAGGTGCAAATACAGTTATCCAGTTATGATAATATTCTGGTTTTGATGTTTGTGCTGTTCCTGTCTTTGCTCCCATTTTAACATCTAGAGTACCAAGGCTCAACGCTGTTCCTATTTGTGTTGTTTGGTACATTCCTTCTTTTACATAAGATAAGTTTTTATCCGATATAAACCCTTCTCTTATAATTTCTGAAGAATATTTTTCTATGACTTCTTCATTGCTATTTCTAACTTCTTTTAAAATTTTTGGTGATAATAATTTACCTCCATTTATAATTGAAGCATAAGACATTGCTACTTGAATAGGTGTTACTGATAAGTAACCTTGACCTACAGAAGTATTGTAAGTATCTCCCACTGTCCAAACTACTCCTACGTTTTCTGCTTTCCACTGTTTGTCAGGAATAAATCCACTATTTTCCGATGGTAAATCAATACCTGTTTCATCCCCCCATCCAAATAATTGAAGATATTGCTTTATTTTGTCTATTCCTAGCCCTTGTTGATCTTCATATCCACCACCAATAGAATAAAAGTAAACATTACTAGACACAGCAATTGCTTCTTTTAAATTGGTCCATCCATGAGCCTTGTTATCTTTAAATATTGATGGTTGCGAAGGATTCCATGGATTAGGAACTGTTATATATCCAGGACTGTATATCTTTTTATCAGGACTTATTACTCCCTCTTGCAAAGCTGCTGCACCAAGAAGTGGCTTTATTGACGATCCTGGCGGATAAGCAGAAGACATTGTCCTGTTTAAAAAAGATGATCCTTCTTCTCCAGAAAGAATATCAGACACTATTGTTTTATCTGCTTTACTCCCAAAAATATGATTGTCATAAGAAGGAATACTTACCATTGATAAAATTCCTCCTGTATTAGGATCTATTGCCACAACTGCCGCACTAGTTGATCCTAATTTCTCAAGAATATTAAGCGTTTCTTCTTCTATCTTTTTTTGGAGTTCATAATCTATCCACAAAACAAGATTATTTCCCGGTTCAGGAAGAGAAACTACTTCTCTTGATTTTATATTTCCAGAAACATCTCTTTTAATGAACACTTCTCCTTTATCTCTGGATAGATAATCTTCATAAACTTTTTCTATTCCCGCCACTCCAGCATAATCATTTATTGAATATTTTTCTGGATTATCTTCCATCTGCTCTCTAGTAACCTTCCCTATGTAGCCCATAATATGAGCAAATGTTGTACTGTCAAGATATTCTCTATCCAACGATTTTGCTATTGAAAATCCAGACATATCATCAACTCTTGCAGTAAGAAGAACTAACTCTGTGTGACCCAAATCTTCTTTTATGGTAACAATATTTTCTAAGGAATTGTTTATTAGTTCTATTATTTCATTCTTTGTTATTCCCAATATTCGTGAAACATCTTCTATTTCACCTATGTTTTTATCTGTAGAAATATTATTTTTATCAAACTGAAGATCAAATTTAGGAGAATTAAACACCATCTGATTCATATTTCTATCATAAACTACTCCTCTTAATGATTGAACTGAAAAAGCTGCTGATTTATTTCTCTGTGCCACTGAAGAAAAATAACTTCCTTCTATTATTTGAATGTGAAAACTTTTAAAAAATAAAAGACAAAATAAAGAAAAAATAAAGAAAGTAAAAAAAGTTATTGATTTTTTTGATATAGGAACTTCTATTCTTTTTTCTGAAACCCCTATCTCTTTCTCATGTTCTTTAGCAAGATTATCAATAAAAATTTCTTGAGGTTCTATATCTTTTTTCATTCTTTTTTTATTTTTGGAAGAACGGTATACGAACATACTTTTGTAAAATTAGCTTTAATATAAACGCTAATAATAAAAATATTCCTGAAAAAATTCCTAAAGGATAAGATGATATAACATCAAAAAATAATCCACAAAAACCAGCAACTAATAATCCTCTTTTTCTAAATGAATTTTCAAAAACATTAAAAAATAAGGCATATAAAATAAGTAGATTTGGGATTATTCCAGACAGGTGAATCATTAACCCACTCTCTATAATAAAAATAAAGTAAGGTACTAAAAATATAAAAACAAAATTCTTCATTTATCCAAGATAAATAAAAATTTTAAATTATTAATTTGAAATCCTGGTCTCACTTTTGCTTCAGTAAATGCTTCTACGTCACTTTCCACTAATTCTTCCACACTACCCACAAAGAGACCTCTGGGATGTAATCCTTCTTGAGGAAAAGTAGTTACTGCATCCCCTATTGCTACTTTTGAATCCCTAGAAATAAGTTCAATTGTCATTAATTCATCACCTCCTCTCAAAACACCAACGGAATCTTCTTCTCCTTGGATGACAACTTCAAAGGAAGTTTCAGAACAGGTTATAAGAGTAATAATTGAAAAATCTGCATATACTTCTGACACTAATCCAACAAGTGATTTATCAGGAGTTACAACAGAAAGCCCCTTTTTTACTCCAACTTTTTCTCCACTTCCTAAAATTAAACCTTCATTTGTTGAGCCAATTATATCAGCAAAAATTAAATTAAAATCATCTTTTAACCCTATATCTAGGGCACTTCTAAAAGCTCTATTTTCTTCTAATATTTCTCTTTGTAAAACAAGCATAGAGTATAGTTTTGAGTTCTCTAAACGAAGTTCAGTTATCTCATCTTTTACTTTTTCTATACCAAATAAAACTTCTCCTAATTGATAAAGAGCACTACCTTGTTTAAAGAAAAAACTTTGTGCTGAAGATGAAAATAAAAACACTCCATTTTTTATAGTTTTAGAAACAGGAGTAAAAGAGATTATAACAAAAAAGAGAACTATCGCTGATACAAAAGCTCCTTTTCTAAATAAAGGATTTTTATTTCTTTTTATTCTCATTAAAAGAAATTATACACGATTATTCCCTACATTAAAAGAAAAATTGGAATCATTCTACGGGGGCTACCTACTTTCGCGGGAAAACCCACTATCATCGGCCTTGATGTATTTCACTTCCGTGTTCGGAATGGGAACGGGTGGGACAACATCAGTATAGCCCCCATAGGATGACTCCAATTATTATCTTCTTTATACGTAATGGTCATTAATTACTAGCCAAAATGCACGACCTATTAGTACTGCTCAGC
>JAGYLR010000033.1 GCA_018400895.1 bacterium | reverse complement strand
CTTGACGGAAATGATTTAAGCATAGAAGTAATGATGGAAGAACTGTCCAGAGAATACGGCTGGACTCCCGAAGAGATAAGAAATCAAGACTATGACGATATTGTTAATTATTGGAAAATAATAGGAATCCGCAGATTGCACGAAAAAAATAAACTAAAGAAACATAAATATGGCAAATAGAGAGCTATCATTATTAGTAAACTTAAAAGATAAAGCATCTGCTAAGTTAAATGAGCTTAATGGTAATGTTCAAAAGATGCAACCAACTTTTAAGAATATGGCTACTGTTGGAACTTTGTCTTTTGCAGCCATTAGTGGTGGTGTATTAAAGTCAGTTCAAACTTTTGCTAAATTTGAACAAGCTGAAGTAGCATTTGAAAGTATGCTTGGTTCTGCCGATGAGGCAGTAAAGATGATGGAAGAATTGCAGAAATTTTCTGCAGGTACTCCTTTTCAGTTCCAAGACATAGCAAATGCCACTAGAACTTTGGTTGCTTTTGGTAGTAGTGGAGAGGAAGCAAGAAATCAGTTAAAGTTTTTAGGAGATATTTCAGCTGGAGCGCAAGTTCCTCTAAATGACCTCTCTGTTATTTTTGGTAAAGTCCAAACCAAAGGAAAAGCAATGACAGAAGAGATAATGCAGATGGCGGAAAGAGGAATTCCTATAATTGACTCTTTGGCAACACAGTTTGGAGTTGGCAAGGCAGAGATATTTGCAATGGCAGAGCAGGGGAAGTTGACTTCTGATGTTGTAGTTAAAGCGTTACAATCAATGACTGAGGCTGGTGGAATCTTTGAAGGGCAGATGGAAAAACAGTCTGAAACTCTTATTGGTAGATGGTCAACTCTAAACGACAATTTTCAAATAACGATGAACGAAATCGGTGATTTGTTTGACGAAAAGTCGTCATTGATTATACAAAACTTAACTGGAATAGTTGCTGGGATTGGTAACTGGATAAAAGAAAACCCAACACTTTCAAGAACAGTAATAACTGCTAGTATCGCTATAGCAGGACTTGTTGCGGTAGTTGGGGGAATGGGATTATTATTGCCAAAACTTTATTCTGGATTGATCGCCGCAAAAGTGGGAATAGTTGCTATGACTAAAGCGTCCTATGCTTTTATTACGACACCTATGGGTGCTATTTTAGCAGCGATTGCAATTGCCGTTGTTTTGGTTGGAAGACAATTTATGAAACTAGCCGATGAAGTTGGAGGAGTTGGAAATGCTATAAAAGCAGTAATGTTGACTGTTAAAGGATATATACTAGACGCAGCACAATTTATGCTAGAACAGTTAAATAAAATATCTGACTTTATACCATTTTTAGGAGATAAGGTTGCAGGAGCGCTAGACTCTGTGAATGATGCAATTGAAAGAAACGATGATGCTTTTATAGAGTTAATGAATAACCAAAGAGAAACTGGGGAAGAAACAGAAAGTTTAGAAGAAACTGTTGAAGAAGCTTTTGCTAGTATGGAAAGTGGGGCTAAAGATTTTGGATTAGAAATTGAAAATGTTACAAAAAAGATGGAGGACGCTCAAAAATCTTATAGAGATAACATAAAAAGAGAAGATGAAAACTTCCACGATAGTTTAGCCAGTAAGGTTGCAGAGTATGAATTAAGCATTAAAGAGATGAGAGAAAAGGCACTAGCAGAAGAAAGAGCTGGAAATGACGAGTCAGCTTATAGTTTGTTTATGTCAATAAACGAAAAGCAAAGAGAATTAAACAAGTTTTATAGCTGGGAGATGGGACTTGAAGAAGAGGTTGCTTGGGAGAAAGAAAAACTTCAAATGGGTGAACTAGAAAGAATGAGAACAGAGTATATTGAAAGAAAAATAGAAATAACAGAATTACATTTAGAGGAGTTAAGACTATTAGATGAAAAACAAAAAGCAATAGAAGCACAACAAGCAGCAGAGCAACAGTTGATAACTGATACAGTTGATGTCCACGGAACAGGAGAACAAACCAAAGTAACACAAGTTAAAAATGCTGTAACTGATAAAATAAAACAACTGCATAGATATGTGAGAGAAGCACAAAGAGCTGCTTCTAGTGTTGGTATTTCAAAAATTAGATCAACCACTCAGGATTTAATTTCAGCGCTTCCAATACCCGGACTTGCCACTGGAGGAATAGTAACCAAACCAACCCTTGCAATGGTTGGAGAAGCAGGACCAGAAGCAGTTATTCCCTTAAGCCAACTCGGAAGAAGTGGCGGAACAACAGTAAACATAACCGTAAACGGAGATGTATCAGGTAGCGAACTAGTGGAAAAAGTAAAAAGACAAATCTTCAAAGAAGTTAATCGTCAAATTAAATTATGAATATCTTCTTAAACAGTGTTGATATAAGTTCAGATGTGTTAAAGAGTTCAATGAACATATCACGAAACTTGACTGACAGAATAGCATCAGGTTCGTTTAGTTCTAAAACCAACAAACCAAGCCCAATGGATGAGATAGAGATATACGACGGAGCAACAAAAATCTTTGGAGGATTTATAACCGAAGTATCTTGTTCTTTTGATGGCTACTCCCCTACTTACGATATAGAATTTCAAGATTACACAATAGAAATGAACCAACGATATGTTATAGACTCTTATGAAGACCAAACAGTAACACAAATAGTTGAAGATATTGTTTCTACTTATTTACCAGTAGGATACACAGCAAGTGTTAGTATTCCAACAATAATATCAAGAATTGTTTTTGATTGGAAAAAGCCGTCAGATGTTTTTGAAGAGTTGGCAAACACAGTAAGTTGTGAATGGTATCTAGACCAAAACAAGGTTGTCAGATTTTTTGAAAGAGGCGACAACACAGGGCAAGAAGTATCAGCAACAACCGATATAGCATTTTGGAATACGATAGAATACCAAGAAAGCATTGAACAGTTAAAGAATAAAGTTTATATTAGGGGTGGAAGACAAACATCAACCGATGATGTTGTTAAAAACCTAAACGAGCAAGTTGACGGAGATAATGACATTTTACAAACAGGTTATACTTATATTTACAGGAGAGATGAAAGCGGTAATGTGATAGAACCAACGCTAACTTTTAATGGAGTAGAACAAACAATAGGAATAGAAAACGAAGACTCATTTACAGCGATCAAAGCAGGACTAGAAACATCGTTTGGTAGCAATAAAGATATATCCTATGAAGCAGTTACACCCGGAACTCCGGGGAACAGCGTATCAATAGAATATGTTGTAAGCAGTCCAGACCAGACATTAAGCGTTAGCGACGCAGGAAACAAGGTTACAGTCTATTTAGAGAGCAATTATAATTCAGAACCAAGAAGCACTGCTAGTGAGATTATATCAGCAGTAAACGCTGGTTCATCACTGGTTACAGCAATGACCGTTTTGGGACAAACAGGAGAAGGAGTTCCACCAGTAATGACTGAAACTTCTTTATCAGGAGGGCAAGACGGAAAAGACATATTATATAATCAAGACGAAAAAGCGTTAAACTTTAATACAACCCCAGACGCAGGAGATAAACCAGTCCTTTTAACAGGAAGAATAAGAATACCTATTCAAATAGTCCTAGAAGACGAAGACTCGCAAGATGAATACAGCATATCAATAGAACACTTAATAAACGACAAATCAATATCTTCAAGAGATGAAGCCCAAAAAAAAGCGATAGTTGAGTTGGAAAAGTTTGCTGACGCACTGATTAGTGGTAAATTCTCAACCCATAACAGTAGTTACATCCCCGGACAGCAGTTTAGATTAACCGTTCCAGAGTTTTCAGTAGATGATGACTTTGTAGTCCGTTCAGTATCAATGCGAAGCGACGGTGGAGATGAGATGTATTACACAGTCCAGTATATGACAAAGCGTTCAAAGGATTTAGTTGATATGCTTAGATCACTGATAAAAACCCAACAAGCACCAACTGATGTTGCAGAATTACTAGAAAAAATTACAAGTATATTTGAACAAGTGGACTGGGATTTAACAGTAACACAAAACCCTTTACAGGGAGATGATATACAATGGATTGCTGGTCCATATTATCCAACATCACCAACTGATGTTAAACGCTCACCCCGAGTTGGAGGGGGAGCCAAAACACTATGATACACAACCTAAAATTCAAAACAAAATGGAAAGCGATTGTAAAAGATGCAAAAACTGGTGAAATAATAAGAGAAACCGAGTTCAAGAACGCAGTATTAGACCAGTGGAAAGAACGCATAGCAACAGCAATGTATGGCGAATTGGACGAAACAGGAGATGATATAGACGACTTAAAAGGAAAGTTATATTTAAGATACGAACAACTAGGAACAGACACCACAACAGCAGTAAGCACCGATACCGATTTAATAACCCCAGACGTAGGAACTCTTAAACAGATAGCATCTTTATCACAAGACGGAAGCGAAGTAACTATATTGTCTTTCTGGGATGACGGAGAAGCGATTGGAGAGTGGCGAGAGTTTGCTTTATATACCGAAGATATGATGGCAGTGGTAAGGGCTAACATATCACAAGACATTGAAGAGGGTCAAACATTAACAATAGAAGGTAAAATTAAACAAGAATAATAAACATAATAAATTCTACTCGTGAAGTAATAGACGAGCGAGAGAATAAGTAATTTGGCAAAATACTGGGAAACTGGGGATGAACTAACTGCCGACAACCTAAACAGAACAGGTGGATACGGCGAAATAGTTCTACCCACAATGACGCTATCACAAATAAACACTATCCTAACCGAAGCAGAAGCCGAAGGAGGGGGTAATGTTGTTTTTAAGAACGGAACTTATGTTCTTGCTGGTGATTTGGTAATTCCAAGTAATATTGGAATAGTTGCAGAGTCCTTTGGAGGTGTTTACTTGGCTTTTGCTGGAAACTACGGAGTTAAAGCAAGTGGAACTTTAGTTTATGACGCTGGAACTATTTCTATCACAAAAGGAACAGCAACCGTTACAGGAAGTTCAACCTCTTTCACAACCAATGTTTCGGTGGGAGATAAAATCTTATTAGACGGGTTTTATTATGAAATAACATCAGTTGACTCTAACACTCAACTAACAATAGAAAGACCTTATAACTACGAAACACTATCAGGAGCGTCTTATATTATAGCCGATACAAAGTCATCAGCATTTATTGAGAAGTTTTACATAACAAACGCAACAACAGGAGTTGGAACAGGTGTTACTATGGAATACACCGAAGCATCGTTTATGTCGCAAGTAGTTGTGATCGGATGCGATACTGGGTTCTCTATTAAAAATGCTTCCGTGATTGGAATGAGCGATATTCTACCACTCCTAAACACAAACGGATTTCACTTTGATAACGCCAACAGTTTGGCTTTACAAGAAGTATCAGGGGAAAACTCAACCAGTAACTTCTATATAAACAACTGCCGAAGATGTTATATAAACGACGCTGGAATTTACACAGCAACCAAAGGAATGGAAATAGACAACTGTTTTCAAATGTCTTTCAATTCTCTATGGTTAGGAGATAACACAACTGGAATTGAAGTTAAAGACTCCGATGAGATAAACATTTTGAGTTCATTTGTTTACAACAGCACTGATGGAATAACGATTGACGGAGATTGCACAAAGGTTAAAGTTGCTAACTGTAATTTCAGAGATAACACAACCGATATGACCGACAGCGGAACGGATACTCTCTTATCAGGAAATATCGGAGTAAGAGATAAAAACACCGAAGTTGAAACCCCAACAACTGATTATCACGTGGCGAATAAAAAGTATGTTGATGACTCTTTTATAAACCCAAATATTGAAGTTTACACAGCAGGAGCAACTTGGACTAAACCAGCAGGATTGATTTATGTTGAAGTTGAAGTTGTTGGTGGAGGAGGAGGTGGAGATGGAATTGCTTTAGGTGATGGTTCAACCAGTGCAGCTTGGGGTTCAGGAGGAGGTGGTGGAGGATATTCAAAAAAACTCATAGCAGCAGCAAATTTAGGAGCAACTGAAACGGTCACCGTTGGTAGTGGTGGAGGAGGAGAAGAGATAGACAGCGGTGGAGATACTACTTCAGTAGCTGAAACAGGAGGTACTTCTTCATTTGGTACTCATTTATCAGCAACTGGTGGTGCTCCCGGAACTGATAGAGATGAGGTAGGAAGTGGAGGGAGTGGGAGTGATGGGGACATTAACATTAATGGAGGAGATGGTGGTGCAGGCGGTTACAAATATCGTTCTACTACTGACCACGATTACGGTGGTATGATGGCTGGGTTTGGAGGAGGAACTGTTCTTGGAAATCAAAAAACAGGTCCTCAAGGCGAAAGTGATACTGCTGGATATAACGGAAATGCATATGGAGGTGGAGGAACTGGTGCTGCCGTTGAGAGTGACAACCAAGAAGAAAATGGTGGCGACGGAGCAGACGGAGTAGTAATCGTTAAAGAATTCTTCTAATATGACCCCCGACCAAAAATCACAAATATATAACGAAGGAGTAAAGTCAGGAAAAAAACACTCCACAATGAGCAAAGAAACTGCTAAATGTATAAATCTAATTCAACAAGATATGGTTAGAACACAAGAGGAGTTAAAATACATTAAACAGCGATTACAAGACATCCCAACCCGAGATGAGATGAGGGCGGATAATTTAGAACTTGTAAGTAAAATACTGGAAGAGTCCGATAAAAGGTATTCTTCTAAAAACGCTGAAAGAGTGGTATTATTTATTGTGAGTTTAATGGGGGTGTTTGTTATTACTTCTTTGTTAGAACTTAT
>JAGYLR010000032.1 GCA_018400895.1 bacterium | reverse complement strand
ATGTCTTCTTTAACAACCTCTCTCTTAAATATATCAAAGTCATGATACTGTCTTCCAGACTTCTCACTTTTAGTCTTTCCTTTATATACAATCTTTACTTCCATACCTTCTTGTAAGGTGCTTAATCTTGTATCAAGAACTGTGCTTCCCCATACTCCTTTTGTTTCATCATCTACTTTAAACTCATAAATGATAGAGTTATTTGGTCCGACATTTTCTTTCTTACCAAGATAAATACCGACCAACTCATCACCATCTTTTAATGAATAACTCCCATCTTCATTTTTATAATTCCAAGCAGGAGTTATATTTGCTTCCACCTTTTCCCATTGTTTATTAGTCATAATTTTATTTAGTTAGTTATTATTCTAATGTTTTGATTAGTGGCACTCCTAAGTTTCCAGAAGGTATAAATGTTGTTGTATGGTTTGGACTATCAGCCATTTTTTGTTGTGCTTGAATAGCCAAATATACTAAGTAATCATCTGTAATACCCGCCTGAATAATCTCCATTGATTCTGCTGCACCTCTTGCTCTTTCTACCTCAGCTTGTCTTAATAGTTTAGCAGAATCCATTTCTGCTCTTGCTTCTTCAACTTTTGTTTGTCTTGAATATTCTGCTTCTTTAAGTTGTGCCTTACCACTAAGTCCTTTTGACCAAACGCCGTAAATAGGGACTACTGCCATTGCGATAATTGCAAGAATTAAAGCAAATATTACAACTGCTATCCAAACATTTAATACTTTTAAATCTCCGTGTTCGTCATAAAACATAATTTTTAAAATTCACTTAAGTTAATAATACTTGCGACTTTTTTTATTTTTATCTTAGCCAAATCTATTTCTATTGGCTTAACTTCTATGGTTTCCCACACATCAGCCCACTTTAAGATGAATAACTTATCTATCTTGAACCCCATACTCTCTGCAAGGTGTTTATAGATAGTTAGTTGCAATCTATATTTATTAAGTGGGCTGTCCTTTAGGTCTTCAAGTGGGCTTAGAAGGCGATTATAGCTCTTCTCAAGGTCATAACTTGTCTTTATATCATATAAGTCATATCTTGCTTTCTTCTTCCTTAGAATATCTATCGTCCCTGCTATAAGTAAGTCTTCATTATAAACTATCTTTTCACTTATAAGACCTTTATTCTTTAGTGGGAATGTTTTAATGGCACTTTGAAGATATTTATTCTTAGGTTGGGCGGAATGTTTTATCCAGAGTTCTATTGATTTGTGAATGGCATTACCGAAGTCCCTTGCTATCTGTGATTTCATATCCCACTCTTCTAATACATCTTCAGTAGTTCTCTCATCTCTCTTGGCAATAAATCCTGCTATCTTTTCTGCTTCAAATTCAGGAGATAACTGACTGATTACATTTGATACGGGGGTGTACTTCTTTCCTTTTCTTGTGTATTCGTGGGTTGATTCTTCAAAGTTCATTTAACTTCTTATTAAACTTTTGATACTTTAATACAATAGCAGAGTGATATTTCTCATAAAGTTTGAACCCTTCATCTGTGCCTTTCATATTATCAGGAACCATATCTACTGCTGCTTTCATTGCACTTTGCCAAACGATTTGATAATTTCTTTTTTCTTGTTCATTCATATATTTATTTTATTGGTTATTATTACGACCTTTTAACTCCACTAACCTATCTAACAACATTACCTCTAGCTTATGTGCCTCCCTTTCAAGTTCTTCTTCAGTTAGGTCAGGGAGAATATCTTTAATGTATATTTTAAGAACTTTTTTCATAAATCTTTTTTTGTACATTTTAACTCATCTCCTTCTAAATTTTCTATTTCTCCTATTTGTGGTGCTTTCTTTTTCCCGAAATAAGAGCAAGATGCTCCACACTTCCAATTGAAAGATGTTCCGCTTTTTATACACCTAACATTGAATGGAACATATCCTTTCTCGTTTACAGATTTAATAAAATCTTCCTTAGCCTCTTCTACACTAAAACTCTCGTGTATATCATTTTTCAAAAAATATTTATTAAGCTTAAATTCTTTCTTTTTACTTCCTCCTAATTTATCTAAATCTAATTCACTTAGTTTCATAAATCTTTTTTATTATATTTCTCAATAAAGTCTTTTGGCAACCACATAGGTTGGCTACGCCTGTGCTTTATCCTTATTAAATATCCTTCCTTTTCCATAGCATCTATTTGTTTAGATACTCGTTGGTGGGAGATACCTAACTTATCTGCTATTTCTCTTAAAGTTATTCTTCTTCCTTCTAATAAAAGGGTGTCTGAATAAAGTTTGTATATTTGTTGTCTTTCGTTTGTCATAATAGTTCTGGGTTAGAATAAATATTTCCTGCGACTCTATAACCGTCTAAACATTCAGTATAATCGTGCTTATTTGATGCAACAAATCTTGCTAATTGATTAACATATTCCACAATAACAAAGTCAAACATATCATTTTTGTCGTTTGTTAATATATCCCCCTCATAAATCTCCACTCCGTTCTTGTCTTTAAGTCCTGTATATTGATAATCATCTCCTATATATTGTGGCTGTGGTAAATTGTATATTCCATCTAAATACTGCCACTTCTTAGTATCATCATCCCAAACCCTAAATTTTATTTCTCTTTTATTTGTCATAGTATAAGTTTATCTTATTTCTTATTTATTTGTCATAGTATAAGTTTATCTTATTTCTTAGAGTTTGTTGCTTTTAATAATATTTTCTCTTGCTTCTAATGGCTGTAAGTTTTTTAATGCCCAACATTCTCTAAATTCTTTATCTTCCGCTGAAGTGAAGTTGAATAAACTTATTGGTCTGATGTGGTCTATATGCCACTCCCCATAATTATCCCAAGTCATCCAAGGTTCAAATTTACTTTCAAGGTGTTTCATTAGTTCTTCTAGGGTATAACCTACTAAACTCTCCCATTTTCTCCCTGCTTTTTTGTTATTAATAGATTTTCTAATCCTTTCTCTAAAACTTGCATTAACTTTATTTTGCGGGATTGCTCTTCTTTTCGCCCAATATTCTTTATTATATGTTCGTGTTCTTTTTTTAACTTTTTCAGGATTATTTTTGTAATATTTTCTTTGATATTCTCTAACTTTTTCAGGATTATTTTTTGCCCATTCTTTATTATATTCAGGATTATTTTCTCTCCATATTCTTCGGTTTTCTCTAGCCTTTTCATAATTGTTTTTATAATATTCTTTGTTTAATTCTCTACAACATTTTTTACAGGTATATTGTAATCCATCTTTCGTCTTTTTATTTTTATAGAACTCTGTTTTTGGCTTCACCTCTCCACACTTATTACATTTTTTCATAATTAAACAAAATCCCCAGCTCAACCTTGTAAGTAAAACTGGGGATGTTGGTTACAAGGTTGATAATGTAACCAGTATAGCAAAATTCTATTTAATTGTCAAGTGTTCTCTATTCGTTATCTAATAGTATCAAAATTTAATTACTTTGTCAACCCCCCTTTCTTCTTTTTTACTTTCTCTGCAATTTTGCCTCCCCACATATCTTTACTTGATAACTTCCTTAGTAAATACTTCCTTACTACTTCTTCCTTAAATGTGCCTATAAATGCTAGGACTTTTCTGTATTCTTCTTCCGTTAGCGTGCCTTTACGGGTGTTGCATTTCTTGCAACAGATGATTAGATTGTCCATAGATTTGTCCCCACCTCTGTCTATTGGAGTTCTGTGGTCTAGGCTCATATTTTTAACATCTAATTCTCCTAAACAATAAGGGCAGTATCCGAGAGAAGTGGAGATGAATAGTTCCATTTCTTCTAAACTACAATCATTCTGTTTAGCCCAGCGACTCTTGGCACTCATAAGTTTGTTGTATAGCTTCTTCTTTGTAGCCTTCTGGCAACGGGAGTGATATGTTTCTATTACTTTGTTAAATAGTTGGTTCATATAACTTTTTATAATAATAGATGAATAATTTATCTCTTTTAATTGGCTCATAACCTTTGTATTCCATTATCTTGAAAGTGGCGTGGAGAAGTTCTCTTATTTTATATTCTTTATGAAGCTCTGAATTATATAAATGGCACTTAAAATTGCATAGGGGTGCAGAATTGTAGATTGAACGGTTATGATTGCCTTTAATGTAGAACTTACTGGTAGGGGTTATTATGTGGTGGAGGCAGTCTGCGGTATTTTCTCCACAAATTAAGCAGGTATACCAATCGTTCCAAGTGCTTCTTACATCTACTGGGAATCTATTCTTTAACATCCAAACTTCTTTTTTATAAGTTTAACAATTCCTTCGTCTGGATATTGAGCCATTGTATAATAATCTGCTGCCTTTTGTTTGCAAGTATATCCTTTTGAAGTAAAGAAAATGAGTTCTTTGGCTCTTAAAAGTAAATACATTCGGTATCTATCAGTGTCTGGGAACTCTCCCACGGACATCTGTTCTATAAAGGACTCCATATAATCAAGTGAATTTTTCATATTTAATAGTCTAGTTTAGCTTCTGGGAATGCTTTTTCTAAATACCTACCGCTATCAAAATACATATCACATATTCCAAGCATTCCAGTTCTACGATTTTTTTGTATTCCGACCTTTGAATAATTTTCTTGACCTTCATAAGGCGAACGCCAAATCATTATAACTGTATCACTCTCTTGCCCGATAAAAGAACTATCTCTAAGTGAATCTAATGTAGGAAGTTTATCAACACCAACCTTTTTTAAGTGGCAGATAATAAAGATACATACATTCCATTTCTTAGCGAGTTCTTTTAATTCTCTCATTGTTTTACCTACTGACAAATCGTGTCTTTCTCCTGTAAAAGGAACTATAAAGTGTAGGTGGTCTATGAAAAATATCTTTGAATTGAACTTTACTTTACCTTCAATAATTCTCTGTTCTATCCATTCAGTTTTCTTTCCAGTGATGTTTTTAGGGGTGTAAAATAATGGTGGGGTTTCTCCTCTTTCTAAAAACTTCCTAACTAATTCTTCAGCACCTTCTTCAAATGGTATCCAAACTGGGTTATATTCTTTCATACGGATAGTTAGTTCCATTGAGAAAGTAGTTTTACCTGAGCCAGTAGAACCTGACACTGTAATTAACTGACTTAATCTAAATCCATCTAATATCCTGTCTAATCCACTAATACCTGATTTCATTTTTTCTTCTTCTGGTTGGTTTTTAATCTTTCTTGCTATATCTCTGGAACTAATAAGGGCATCTTCTTCGTCATAATCTCTAAACTTTTTCTTAATTTCTTCTAAACGGTCTTTTTGCTCTACTGCTTTTTGAGTTCTATTTATATCTTCTTCAAGTTTTTCTAAAAAAATACTCAATTTCATAGTGTTTAATTATTATTGATTAACAACACGAACTATGGTTTTACTTATGGTTTCAAGCGTCCATTCATCATAATTCTCTCGGCAGTGGTTTATAGTTTTTTGAACTTGGTCTGCGTTATATCCTTTCAGGTCTTTCGCAGCTTTCAAACATCTCTTAAAATAAGATAAGTACTGTTCTTTATTCTCAAACTTCAAGTTCTTTTCCTTTAAGTAGTGAGCAATTATCTTATAATCCTTGCGTGTGCTATCTTCAAGTTTTGTGATTTCTTCTTTTATAGAGAATTTATTCCCAGAACTTTGTTCTGAAGTTTTTTCTTTTGTAATAGTTTCTTTTGTACTGTGAACATTCTTCACCAGATTGATGTCATTATGTTCACCAGATGCTTGTGAACATTCTTCACCAGATATTTTATCCATAAAGATATTACCAAGTTGATACCAAATTTTTCTTCTTGCTCTTTTCTCTGAAGTATTACAAAGATTATTGTTTTTATCTTTTGCTATAATCCAACCTTTTTCTACTGATGTTTGGATTGCTGTTGCTATTGCCCTATTTGATTGTCCTGTAAAGTTTATAAATTGAGATTGACTGATGTAGTCTTGTTCTTTACGTTGGTTTCCACTGGTTGGGTCAAACCAACCTAATGTTTTTCTAGTTACAAGCAAGACTACTTTTAATTCAGTTTCATTCATCTTCTTCATTTCGCCATTATATAACCAATTAGGAGTTGGAGTTGTGTTGGGTTCAAACGCCATAAGTATTATTTATTACTAAGCAAACAACTGCAGGTGTGAACAAAGAAGGATTAAGATAAACCTAATTTCACCTGCAGTTGGCTGATTACTATTAAAATGTATCTTTTTTACTTTGTTCATAAACTAAACATAGCAGTTTTCTAAAAAAAGTCAAGGAACTTTGCACGACCCTGCATTATCTCAAATACAAGTCCTTACAATCTTCTATCTTCTGTCTTTTATCATCATTTGCTCTATCCCAAACCCAGAATTCAGCCCTAATAGTTCCATCTTCACTCTTACTAGTCATATTCAATTCAACATAATTCCAATATTCCTTTTCTGCTGTTTCTTTACAAGTATCATAAAGAAATCTATTAAATCTTTTCTGCTCTTCTTCTGCTTCCTTTTCTTTCCTTTTTGCTATTGCTTCCAACTTAAGAAGTTCCTGCTCTGCTTCTATTTTTACCTGCTGTTGTCTTTCAATAGACTCTTGTTTAATACTCTGCCCCCACATATAAGAACCCCCTAAAATGACTGCCACTGCTATTATTACGATGTGTTTATTATATTTCATAATATTTTTTAATTACTTAATACACCTAACCGAAAAGCCGATCAACTTATTGACCATGTTGTGGCAAACATCAGAGTAACCGCGATTCAGGGTCCGACTCCAGGAATCCGTAGAAGACGACTGAGAAGACGACCACCAGTC
>JAGYLR010000031.1 GCA_018400895.1 bacterium | reverse complement strand
CAGCAGGCGGGGGAAGCTACATCATACCCCGAAGCCACAAATGACTCTTCAATCCCAGGCATATCAGTAGATGATGACCTTACAGGAAAATATTTGTGGGTAAGACAAGAACTATCTACCGAAGATACAGACGCTACCCCAAGACTAACATCACTTGAATATGAGGTGGTGGGGGAGGATAAAGTTAACTTCTTTAAATTCTTTTAATATGACCGAACAATCAAACAATAGAATAGAGCAACTTGAAAAACGGATTAAAAAGCTGGAAGAACATCAGCACCTTGGGTATGATGGCAGTAAAGAGTTTGATGATCGCAATAAAGTAGGTTGTAGAGAGCTAACAATTAGCGGACTACCGCTAGCAAGTCATCTTTTTGCCATACCATCATTAAGGATTTATGACAACGATGAGATGGATAAAAAAAAGAGAATGGCGTCCCTTGCTATGGGTGTATCATTAAAAGGAAAAGAAGGAGAACAAAATAATGTTATTTTACAAACAGGAGAGGGGGAAATAAGAAGCCAATCAAATAGAGAGGATTGGGATAGCACTAGTTTTTCACAGCTAATAATGTCTCACAGTCCCAAAGATTACCCTTGGTGGGTTTTTGAAAAACCATTACCAGCAGCAGCATTTTTAACATCAAAAAGAACGCCAATAGTTTTAGGAGAAGGAACTATATCAGGAAATACACTAACAGATGAAAACGCAGACTTTCCTGTACACTCACAACCAACATCACTAGAAGAAGCAAAAAAGCTAACAAACAGTCTTGTTCACGGAATATGTATAGCGAAAGACGCAGACTTTAATGCATTAGAAGCAAATGTAATAACAGATACCACAAAAAATACTATTGTATGTGAGAGAACTTGGGACACACAAGGAGCTGTAAGATATGAGGTGTTAATACCAACGATATTAGGATCTGCAAACGCACCATTTAGTCTTGGATACTTTGGTGATGGAATTGTATTGGGATATGGTGCGAGAACGGATAATAATAAAATATCAACAATTAGATGGGGAACGGGAGCGCCAGAGGGAGAAGTAATAGCAGCACCTGGTAGTTTGTATTTAAGACAAGATGGTGGTGCGGGAACAACATTATACATTAAAGAGTCTGGCGATAATGATTCGTCGGGCTGGGTTGCAAAATGATAAACAGAATACCAAATTCAGAGACAAAACGATTCACAATAAGTTATATTGGGGATTTCTTAGGTGATTTTATACACACCTATAATTTAGATTTATTCACAAGAGGATTAGCTAAAATAGGTAGGAAGATTTACCCACACTCTATAACTAGTATAGACACAGCATATGCTTTTCATAAAGCAAAAATATCAGACGGAACTGATAGAGTAAGCAAGTTATGGGCTATTGCAGGAGATAAGATATTGCGATCTGAAGATGATGCAGAATTTCAAGAAGAAGCAACCACAGGATTTGAAGAGGGTGAAGAATTAAGCACAAATAGCGATATACTTTCAATAGGCGAACAGGGATTTGACCCCGCACTTGCAATAGAGGCACATGATGACGTAATACAGATTGGTGGTGGCGGTTTAGATGAAAAAATATCCCAGTCAATAGAGTCAGGTATAAGATTTAATAAATTATATTTAAAACTACAAAACACAGGAGCTGATACAGGTTATAATATTAAAGTAACAATACAGGGTGTAACAACAGAAACACCTGATTTAGATGCAACTATTGACGCAATACAATATAATAGAGATGTTCCGGATGGCGAGATATACGCCACAAAGATAATAGACGCTCCTGGGAACACTATGGAAGAAGTGGAGGTTGATTTTGGAGAAGAAGTAGATTCAGATGACAGCAGGTGTGTTGTAATAGAAGCAGAAACTAGCTTTGATACAGATCAATCACTTAACGTTGTTATATCTGATTTTGGAGATGTTTATGAAAATGGTATGGCGTCTTACTACTTTGCAGGATATAGCACACAAGAACCATATAAATATACATCAGGTGCAACAAGTTATACAGAAACAAATGATGTAGCCCTTGTATTTCAAACAGAAACAAAAGACGGAGAAGATGTGCAAAATGATATATTTGTTAATTTCAAAGTAGAACCACAAGGAACAACACAAGTTTGGAGTGTGTGGATAGGTAAAAATGAAGGTTCAATTTCACCAATAGAGGTTAATATTTATGCAATAGATGGAACTACACTATTAAAAACATCAACAAGTAATAATGTTACATCATCAGACATAACACCAACAGATAATGTTATAGTAAGGGCTAAAATATCTCCAAGTGCAGGATTTGAGAGTACTGATGATTTAAAGCTTGAACTTGGTGCGTTAGATACTGAAGATAATCCGATATCATTAACTATTTCAAGAGACAATGTAGATGACACATATCCTTATGTTTATTTTGAAGATGAAACTCTTTTAGAAGACATCTACGCAAAGTTCGTATTGTCAGAGAAAGAAAAGATATATATAACAACTGGCAGAGATGTTAAACACATAGAAGAAGAGGGTGGAGAGTGGCAATCATTATGGAAAGGAACATTAGAAAAAATGGACTTAAACGAAGGGTATCCAGCAATACTGAAACATTTAGGAGCTGGTGGGACATTATTCCTTGCAAATAACAACTTTGTTCACACAATGATAGCAACAGCGACAGACTCCACAGAATCCGAAGAAAACAAGATAATCTTTGACTCAAGTTATTATATTAACTGGGTAGGCGTTACAAGTTCTGCGATATTCGGTGGATTAAGACACAAAGAATCAGACATACTTCCATCACAGATATTCTATTATGAGCCATTTAGCGAAAGAGTAAGATTATTCACAATAAAAGAGGGAGCAACAATGGGATTTATAATGAATGAGAATTGTCATATTATAGACAAGAAAGGACAAATGAGAGCATTCACAGGTTCAGTATTTTCTGTTTATGATTATTTCCCTCCATATTATAGGGGAGAAAGAATAGAAAAATTACCACACAGAAATGGAATAAGTGCTGTTGGAGATGTATTAAAGATAGCGTGGGAAGGACAATATCCTGACCCGGCCGGAATATGGGAATATCAAGACGGAAACCTATATCACAAGCATTCATTAGTTTTTGACAAAGAAAACCTCAATAGTTTGGGTGCGATTGAATTAGACGAATTGGGAGCGATTTATGAGGAAGATGAGATATATGTCGGTGCAAGTGTTATAGACGGCACAGAGAGCGAAATAAAGGGCATTTATAGCACCATAAAGACAACAGTTAGCGATGAAACAAGAGCAAGCGTGATAACATCAAAGTTTACATCACCAGAGATAAATAATATCTGGCAAGACATAGCAATTAAATACAGAGATGGAACATTTATAATAAAACAGAAAACAGACCCAGATGGTGTAACAGAAGGATCTGGTGCAGATAGTTATACAGGAACTTGGACAGATGTTAATACATTTACAAGCGACACAGCAAACTTTGTAACTGCGGTAGATGATGAAGATATAAAAGTAGGAGATGAGATAATAATAAGAAAAGGACAGGGTGCAGGACTTATAGCACACATAGAGTCTATTACTGGAACAACCACAAAAACAGTTGTGATAGATGATGGTATTGGTGTAACAAGTGGTATATTCAATTTTTCTTGCGAGAGATGGCAAAAAATAAACCCCAATTATATAAGTAACAGATTAAGTGCAAGAGCAAGCCTGAAAGACCAACAACTTGAAAATGCACAGTTTAAGATTGATATGAGAGGAACATTAGAAGAGATACAAGTACAAAGTATAAACAACGACACTATTCAAAAAAGATGAAAAAAGTGTTATAATATAATAATATGCCATTAGAACAAATAAAAGAACAAACGCAAGAAGCAGGGCAGAGAATAGATAGTCTTAGAGAAAGAGTAGAACAACGACCCACACAAGAAAGTGTGCAAATTCCTCCTGTAGAAAGAGCGCAACCAATGCCTGCTACATTTACAGAAGCAGATACGCCACCAATGTTTGAGCCGACACCACCACCAGATGACTTATCACTAAAAGACCAAGTAGAAAAACAGAGAGTAGAATTAGAGTCAATGCACCAATCCCAGCTTGAATCAGTTAATAAGAAACTAGAAGAAGCAAAAAAAAGAGAAGCAGAGTATATGGCAAAGCAAGAAGATGTAGTAGATAGAACAGAGCCACTCACAACACCTTTTAGAGAAGAGCTGGAAAAAGCAGAAAGAGAACGACTAAAAGTAGAAGAAAACTTTTTTCAAAACCAAGCGTTGACAGATGAATTAGATAAACTACTCACAGAAAGTATAGAAATGACACGCAGATTGGAATCTCAAAGAGTCCCTGGACTTGCAGGAATACAACAATCAGAAAGAATGATAAAAGCCCAAGAGAATGCTCAAAGTAGAATAGCAGTTATAGAATCAGTAATGTCCGCAAGACAAAACCAGATAGGAACAGCACTAAACTTTATAGACAGGTCAGTAGAACAAATACAAGCGGATCGCCAAGACCGACTAAATTATTTAGATACTTTATTTAGTTTTTATGAAGGAAGTCGTACAGAAGAGGGTGAAAAAATATTCAATCTAACACAAGAACAGAAACAGATATTTGAAGAACAGAAATCACTAATTACAGGAGACCTTGAAAGAGCAGAGACGAACGCAGAAAGAATAAAACAAATCATAAAAGATAACCCTCAAATGGCAGCAGAATCCGGAATATCAATATCTGATACAGAAGAAGAGATAACAAGAAAGATTGCAGATTGGGAACACCAAGAGGAAGTAAGAGAAATGGATAACCAGATGTCAGAAGAGGGATTAAAATTCATAACACCTGAGGTGGCAAAGAGCAAACAAAGTGAGAGAGTGTTTGTATATACCGACAGTGAAGGGAAAGAAAGACATTATGAAATCCCAATGGAAGAGCAAGATGCCGATTGGAATATAAGAACCATAGGTAAAAACCTTTACAGGGTTAATCCACAAACAGGTGATACAGAATTACTTATAAGACAAGAACCTGACCCAATAGATGATCCAGATATTGATCCTAGCGAAGCACCCACCTGGGAAGAGTTTTTAGGAATGCTTGATACTCCCGAAGAAGGACTTGACCAAGAAACAAAGAAATTATTAAGAGAGATTTATGACCAACAGGTTGAGGAGATTGATGTTGAGGAAGAAGTTAAAGCAAAAGACTACTTTACTAATACCCAAATTTCTAAAGGAGCATCTGCTGCGGGAATGTCAATTAGTGAGTTTGGTGAACTTCCAAGAGATGAGGCCAATAGGTTTATATATGGGACTGATGAGGATAGTGATGACATAAATCCTTTTGGTACAGGTGGTATATATGACGAAATAGAGGATCATTCTCGTAAATAACAATTTTATGGCGATAAATTTTACACAAAAAGTATTAGACCAATACAATAAGGAGGTGGACAAAAACCGCTTTGCTGGTGATGTAATAAAGAAATTTAATGAACGTAGAGAAGAAGATATAGTCCGATCTCCTATTACTGGACGAGAGATAACTGCAAAAATAAAAGCACCTACCCCACAAGCACAAACCAAACTACAAGAAGTTGGGGGATTTTTGCAAGAGAAAGTAATAGATCCCGCTCAAACATTTTTAACAGGCAAAGAACCAAGAGAAAGAGGATATAACATTAAAACACCAGAAGGAGATGTTATAAGAGAACCTGGAATTGGACCTAGTATTGAAGTAAGAAAGGCTTATAGAAAACTCCCTGAACTAGATGTAGCTCCGGGTTCACCCGCTGCACCATTTGCACATATAACAAACTTTATAGGCAGGGTAGCAGAACTGCCAGCTAGGGGTGCAGCCGTTGGTGCTGTTGATGTTAGTAATTTAATATCTTCTGGGATAGGATCACAATTAGGATATGGAGAGTTTATAGATCTTTTAGAAGAACAAAACAAGCAAATGTGGATACCGATAGATGCTCGTAGAATAGGAGAACAACAAAAAGAAATGACAACCTCCGCAGGACAAATGTTGGGTATGATGGATGAGGGATATGAGCCACTAGAAGCTGCGTTAATGACATTTGGGACAAGAACGTTAGATGTAGCTATTGCTGGATCAATGACAAGTTCTTTAGCTAAACTTACTATTAAACATTTATCAAAGGCAGGGGGAGGTGTCCAAAAGGTAGATGCTTGGAAAAGGCTGGGAGCGCCCAAAAACATAGCAGAACTAAAAAAGAATTATAGACAACTGGCACATGAATTTCATCCCGATAAAAGTGCTGGGCTTGGGAGCAAGGAAATGTTCTCATTACTTACTAAAGATAAGAAAGCTTTAACAGATAAAGCGGGTAATTTTATTATGCCCACCAAGACGGATTTTACCAAATATCAAATATGGAAAATGTCAGAGCCATTATCAAAAGAAACTGTTGTAACCGAAATGCTAAAAGTTCCCCCTGTAGCTAAAAACCCCAAGACAGGAAAAATAGAATTTAGTTTGAAGACTAACCAGTGGAAAGATATATGGGATCAAGCAAAGACATTTCCCCAAAGAGCCATAAAACCAAATATAGGAGCAAAACCATTTGAGCCCTACCAAAGCGAAATAGCAGGATTACTCCCCGGATGGAGAAAGGCGCCTGGGCAAGGTCCACCACTTGGTCTTTCCCTTGAAAGATGGGAAAAGGTTGGGGGAACACAAACAGAACTTGCTCAAAAACTTGTTGATAAACTAGGAAGAGATAAAGCTAATAAAGTAATACAAGCCAAGGGAAACACCATAATAAGCCAAGCAGTTGCTAAAGGGGTTGATACAACTGTTGCTAAAATAACCACCACCAACGCTGATAAAATTATTGCAGAAGGGACAACATCATTTACAGACCCGGACATTCCTATAGATATTTATAAGTTTCCTCGCAAAGATGTTAGTGCTTTGAGAAAATCACTAGATCCTAAATTGGTAACACCCAAAGCACCCGAAATCTCCCCCGAACTCCAACCCCCAGGAGATGTGGCAAT
>JAGYLR010000030.1 GCA_018400895.1 bacterium | reverse complement strand
GTATTATAGGACTTTTTAATACAATAGACAATTTTAATTTATTTGTTATAATTTTTCAGCAAGGACGATTAGCTCAGTGGCTAGAGCGCTGCATTCACATTGCAGAAGTCGTAGGTTCAAATCCTGCATCGTCCACATTTAACAATGAACATAAAAACTGTAAAATTAATACTTTTTATCATTGTTTTAGTCTTTTCTCTTACCTTGTTGTTTCTTTCTCTAATTGATAGTAAATTTCAATATCCAGAACAGTTTATCCAAATAGAGCAACGAGCTGAAGTGGGCTTTGTCTTTGATGAAAATTTTGTAAAAAATAGCAGTATTAATATCTACTGCCCTGTTATTTTAGAAGACGGGTTTTATTATACAGAAAATTTAGCTTTATCTTGTGCTGATAATACTCTTCCTCAAAAACCATTTTCATTATCTGTTATTCAGGCAGTTGTTTTACAAGATAGTGCTGCTCTTCTGATAAATTCTTCAATTGAAGAATTTCCACAAAGATTTGATTTTGTATTAAGAGACAAACAAGGGACAAATATAGTGAAGCATACTTTTATAGAGAATCAACCAAAAAAGATGAAAGAAGAAAATGGTATTTTTACAATTTCTTTTGTTTCTGGTATTGAAAAAGATTATAGAGTTGTTGGTGATAGATTAGAAGTATTTGAAAAAGAGATAAAAGAGTATTTTAGTCCTCAGCATGGATTTTCAGTAACTGTTCCCAAAAATTGGGAAGTAGAAAAAGAAGCAAATAATTATATTTTTTATCATCCTTTATCAAAACACATCTATCCAATAATACTATCTGATGGTAATTTTTATACACCAGAGAATACTCCTTACAGTGATGTTTATACAAAAATAAATGATTCTTTGAAAAATACTGAGCTTGGAACTATGCCAGACTATACCTCTTTTGCTAAAGACCTTGATAGCTATTTTGAGGTTGATATAAGTGAGGGCGTTATTAGATACTATGGAGAAAAAGAAAAAGAATTTTCAATACTTAATATCATAGATCCTTCTTCGTGGGGAGGGACTCCTACGGGAATTTATCAGGTTATATCAAAAGAGAGTTTAGGTTTTTCTAATGTAAGCTCAGTTTATATGCCTTTTCCAATTCGTTTTTATGGCAAGTATCTTATTCATGGAGAACCTTATTTTCCTTCTGGAGCTCCTTATACCTCTCCTGTTTCAGGAGGTTGTGTAAGAGTTAAAAATGAAAATATGGAAGAGATTTACAACTTAATTGGTCAAGAAGACAACATACTTGTACTCCCTAGACGCAATACAGATTTTATTTTAGAAGAGACTAATCTTGTAGAATTTCCACAGATAAATGCAAAAAACTTTTTAGTTGCTGACATTGATTCAGGAAAAGTTTTTGCAAAAAATAATATAGAAGAGCAATTTTCTGTATTTACACTTTCTAGACTAATGGCTACTTTAATTGCATTTGAGCATTTTGACACTACCCAAAGAATAACAGTCCAAAACTATATGCTTACTTCTCCAGGAGAAACTCCGGGGATATATCAAGGAAGATCTTTTCGTTTAATAGACCTTTTGCCAGCGGTAATGATTAATCATTCAAAAAGTGCTGCTGAAGTTTTATCTCATTATATGGGCAGAGATGACACATTAACTAGAATGAATGAAAAAACAAAGATAATTGGGATGAAAGACACTGTTTTTAATTCTATCTCTGGTGAAGCAGTATCAACTATAAAAGATATATATTATTTCGCTTATCATTTATTAAATACCAGAACTACTTTTATTAATCTTTCAATTGGAAGTCGTGTGTTAGAGATTAATCATAATCTTTTTTCTGGATTAGAAAACAAGAATATTTTTTATCTTCATCCAGATTTTGTTGGAGGAGGGGAGGGTTTTTATATATTTAATACTTTACTTGGAGAGGAGAGAAGCTTGGTTATATTTATTGTTTCTCAATCAGATACTACTTACACAGATGTAGCAAAATTAAAAAATTGGCTAGAAACTTCTTATAAAAGTGATATATGAAAAAAAGAGTAGAAATAAAAGTTTACGGAAGAGTTCAGGGAGTTATGTTTCGTAATACAGTAAAAGCTTTAGCAATGAAACTAAAAGTTACTGGTTTTGCTTGTAATATGAAAGATGGAAGTGTGAATATTATTGGAGAGGGTGAAGAAAATAGCCTTGTAAAGATGGTAAAATGGTGTAAAAGGGGACCAGTATTTGCAAAAGTCACAAATTTTGAGGTAGAATACAAGGAGTATAGAGATGAGTTTAACAAATTTAGCGTATGTACGGAATAGATTTACTGTTTGCTCTGGCAGCGTTTCTTGTAGCAGTTTACTTTGTTATTGGAATGATGCCTTTTTAAAACAAAAACCCCACTTATTTATAAGTGGGGTTTTCTATTGGTTAAGTAGTTTTACTCCCAATCATCGTCATCGTCATCGTCATCATCTGTTTCCCAATCGTCGTCATCATCATCATCGTCATCTTCCCATCCTTCTGTATCAAGATCATCGTCTAAGAGATCTTCATCATCATCTTCTTCCATCATTCCTATTAATTCTTTTCTTGCGAGTTCTTCTTGTTTTAAGAGGAACATATTTTTTATTCTCTCCCATTAAAAGGAGATTTGAATTAATTAGTTTTAGTATCTCTCTAAGGAGAGATACACCGACCTTTTAATATTTCAAAGAAATTATAATTAGAAACAAATTATTGTCAATGCCTTGCGGTTGTATTATAATGATATCGATGTGGGAAGTTACTGAAAACAAAAATATCTTTTTTTTATGGGTGCGTTGGCACTACATATCTCAAGTAGAAGATATCATAAAAAAGTGGAAGAATGTTATATTATTTACTGCTAATTATTTTTCTTTACCCCTTCTAATAAAGACCTATTTTTCTCCTTGGAGAAGATATAAATGGTCATACGGAAGAGGTTTTAATTTAACAAGATATCTTGAGGTATTACTTTCTAATATCTTCTCTAGGTTTATGGGAGCTTTGATGAGAACTTTTTTAATAATTTTGGGAACGCTTTGTGAAATACTGGTATTTGTTTTGGGATTTACAGTAGTTATTTTATGGATAATTTTACCATTAGCAACCATAATTGGAGTATTATTTTTTATTATATAAATGACAATTGATTTAAAAAACACAGCAATATATAAAGCTGTAAAATGGGAAAAGCGACCACCTTTTTTAGGTGCAGAAAAGCTAAGTTACATATTTTTATTTATCTCGCTTTTTAGTTTTATATCTATATTCTTTGAAGATTTACTATCATTTAATTTTTATCAGTTGTTTAGTAGTGGAGTGGCTTGTTTTATTTTATTTATTGTATTTTTACAAGCAAAATTGTTTTTTAATAATTGTTTATGTTTGCCTCGTCTTTATATGTCTCTTAAAGAGGCATCAAAATCGGAAGTTAATTTTGCTGAGTTTTTTGATTTTCAAAGTGCAAAAATAATTAACAAGGTTAATAGCAGAAAAAGTGCTGATTCTTATACTCTTTTATATTATTTAGTAAAAGATAAAAATAATATTGATTTTGTATTTTCTAGAGCACTAATTAACAAAGAAGGAGTTTTATCTGACTTAAATAAATTATTTTCAAAAAGGAAAAAATTTAAAGAAAATACTTATTCCTCTTGTTTAAAAAAATCAATAAAAGAATCAGTTAATATAGCGATTAAAAAAGATCACACAAGAATAACAAAGGGAGATCTTTTCTCTTCTTTGTGTTACCACAATCCGTATATGACAGAAATTCTTTACAGACATTCTTTAAAACCAGAAGATATATCTGACCTTGTTTCTTGGCATGAAAGATTATTAAAAAAAGAGGATTCTTTTTCTTATGAATCACTTGTAAAGCGGGGTAGTTTGGGAAAGCAGTGGTCTGCAGGGTATACGCCACTTCTTGATCAATATTCAGTTGATTTTAATAAAGTTTTAAAGAATTCTGGATTTCCTAAAACTATAGGGCATGAAAAAGAAATAAAATCATTAGAAAGGGTTTTATCACGAACCCAAGTTAACAGTGTTATTCTTGTTGGTGAACCAGGAACAGGAAGAAAGAGTATGATACGAGAACTGGCCAGAAGAAGTTTTTTAGGGGAGAGTCTCCCAGAAATAAAAATATATGCGAGTTGTCCAACTTGATATTGCTTCAGTTCTTGCTCGTTGTAATAATTTTGAGGAAACAGAAGCAGTTTTGGATAGGATTTTTTTTATAGAAGTTTCTTTTGCAGGGAACATTATTTTAGTTATAGACGATATTCATAATTTTGTTGGAGGAGAAAAAAGACCAGGAGTGGATTAATATATCTGGTCTATTAGAGCCAGCTATATGCGTTTACCAAATATGCGTGTTGTTGGTATAACCAGTTTTCTTGGACTTAGACAAAGTTGAGAAAAAAATCCATCCACTACTTTCTCTATTAGAACGTGTTGAAGTAAAAAATGTTTCTAAGAAGATACATTACTTCTTTTTAGAGAGAATGATTTCTTCTTTAGAAGGAGATATAGAAAATTTATCTTATGCAGCAATAAAAAGCACAATAGTCTTTCTGATAGATATATGCAGAATAATCCTTTTCCTGAAAAAGCTATAAATCTGTCTAGAAGAGTCAGTAGTTCATGTAGATCAGATAGGGAGCACATTATTCTACCAGAGCATATTGCTGCAGTATTATCAAGAAAAAAACAGAGGTTCCTATAGGAGAGATAGATATTAAAGAAAAGTTCTTCTAAATTTAGAAAATTTAATGCACGAAAGAATAGTAAACCAGAATTAGCAGTAAAAGAGATTGCTTCTGCGTTGCGACGCTCTAGAGCTGGTGTTTCTTCAAGAAAGGGAGCTTATAGGAAGTTTTTTTATTTCTTGGCCCTAGGGTAGACTGGGCAAGAAACAGCGAAGGCGTTTTGACCTATAACAATTCAGAAAAAAGATGATAAGAATAGATATGTCTGAATTTCAAAGTATCAGATCCATATCTCAGCAATTGGGTCTACCACTCAAGAAGGGATATTAACCTCAAAAGTAAGAGAAAATCCTTTTTCAATGATACTACTTGATGAAATAGAAAAAGCTCATCCAGATATACTTAATATATTTTTACAGATATTAGATGAAGGTCATGTTACAGATGGATTAGGAAGAAAAATTGACTTTAAAAACAGTATGATAATTGCCACCAGTAATGCCGGATATCAGATAATAATAGATACAATAAATAGAAAAGATGATTGGAAAAATTTAAAAAAGAAAATTATTAATCGTCTTTTTAGAGAGAAAATATTTCGTCCAGAGTTTGTGAATCGTTTTGATGCAGTTGTTTTATTTGAACCATTAACAAAAGAAAATTTATTTGATATATCAGCAATGCAACTTAAAAATTTGGCTGATAGTTTAAGTGAACGTGATATAGAATTTATAATAACTGATGATTTAAAAAAATTAATAGTAAAAATGAGTTATGATCCTCTTTTTGGAGCTAGAGAGATGCAAAGAATAATACAAGACAGGGTTGGCAATTTATTATCTTCCGCTATACTAAAAGAAGAGATTAAAAAAGGAGACAGTTTTATTATTGATACAAAAAACTTTACTATAATTAAACAGTAAAAATATGTCACAAAAAGGATTCGTTAAAGCAGCTTTAATAATTGGAGTTATTGTTCTTTCGGTAGGAGCAATATTTTATATAAATCAAATAGGTCCTAAAACACCAGAAGCTGCTTTAGCAAAAATGATTGATAATATGGAAGAGGTGAGCTCTTTTTCTGTTAATGCAGACACTTCTTTAAAAATGGAAGATACAGATATTTCTTTACTTGTTAGTGGATCTTTTCTTGGCGAAGATATGCTTAGTAGTACAGAGATGTCTGCTGATGTTGATATGGAAGGAATGATGTTTTCTGTTAATCTTGAGGCAATTACACTACAAGACAAAGGTTATATAAAAATAAAATCTATTCCTCTGTTTTTCTACTCATTTCTTTCTATGGCAGGTATAGAAAATGGATCATTAGATGGTATTTGGATTGAGTTTGATCTTGATGAAGTTGCACAAGTGGAAGAAGATAGCAATATTAATCAACAAGCTTTGCAGCTTTTAAGAGAAAGAGAAACGTATAAAATTGTCAGAGTAGGTCAAGAGGGTGCTCTTAGTCAATATAAAGTTATTTTTGATAAAGATATCTTAATTGAAGCAGTAGATGATGTTATTGCTCTTTTATCTGAAGAAGATTCAATTCAAAGAGAAGTAACAAAAGAAGAAATTGAGGAGTTTATAGAGCTATTTGACAAGATAGAATTTGACCTGTGGATAAGTAGAAGAGATAATTTATTGCATCGTATTGCATTTAATTTCACTTTATCTGCAGAAGAAGAGGAAGCACAAGTTTCTTTTGACGCAAATCTTTCTGATTTTAATAAGCAGTTTAAGATAATTCCACCTGAAAATTACCAAAAAATAGAAGATATTATTAGCGCTCCTTCTGTTTTTGAAGATATGGTTATCTAAGCTATTTTTTTAAAGCCCCCTTCCTTATTTAGGAAGGGGGCTTTTTGTGGTGCTAGGAGTATTGACAAGGTAGACCTAGTGGGATAAAATGGATTTGTGAGGTAGGGTTGTGGAAAAAGGTGGGGAAAACATCAATTATCTGTGGATAATGTTTATAGGAGAATACACATACAAGATAGATGATAAAAAGAGACTCGCTGTCCCTGTAAAATTTCGTGAGGAGCTAAACAAGAAGGTTGTTATAACCAGAGGTCTTGATAGCTCCCTTTTTCTTTACTCACTAAAAGATTGGAAAGAGTTAGCTGAGAAGATAAGTAAATTACCTTTTTCACAAAAAGATGCTCGCGGATTATCAAGAATGATGTTAGCAGGAGCTATGGAAGTAGAGATTGATTCTTTGGGAAGAATACTTATTCCTGATTATCTAAAACAGTATGCTTTATTGAAAAAAGAAGTTGTTATAGCTGGAGTTTATAACCGTATAGAAGTTTGGGATAAGAGTACTTGGGATGAGTATAAGGGTAAGACTGAGAATGAAGTGGGGGATATAGCAGAAAGATTGTCAGAATTGGGAGTATAACC
>JAGYLR010000003.1 GCA_018400895.1 bacterium | reverse complement strand
GCTCATCTATCAGCTCCTAAATTAACTTTGGTTCGCATTCTATATCTCAAAAAAAAAGAGAGAGGGTTTTTACCTCTCTCTTTAGTTTACCTGTCCACTTTTGTTATGCGTTAATTTTTAAAATGTGTACTATAAATCTTTTTCCGCAAACTTCATACTCTCTCTCATCTCCTGGTTTAGAGCCAAGAATAGCCCTAGCCAAAGGACTGTTGTAGGAAACACTCCCATTTGAGGGATCAGCAACAACTGGATCAGTTACAGTCATCTCCATAATCTTTCCTCCAACTTCAATTACAGCCTTGTGTCCCATTCTGAGAGTGTCGGGATCCTTTTCTTGTTCCTCCACTATAGAAGAAGCCAATAAGTATCTTACATTTGATAGATCTCTACTGACGTTATCTATCTCTCTGTCAATCTCATTAACTTCTACCCTATCTTCTCCATTCATGTTAAGGTTTGAAGAAATTTCTCGTTTTTCTTCCACGAGAGTTCTTAGTTTTTCAACAAGATGAGTTTCTTTTTTAGTAAGTTTTTCAAAGCCTTCACAAGTTATTCTTTTCAATTCATTGCCTCCCTGTTATTTATTAAAAATTGGACGGTAAACTTTTTAAAGAACAATTGTATTATATAACAAATCGTTTAAAAAATCAAGTAAAAAACCAGATTATTAAAATCTGGTTATAAAATTTATCTTATAGCTGTCCCTGGAGAAACATCTCCAGTTATAGACAAAAGTATCGGCCCTTCTTTGCCGTCAGCGGCAAGTATCATCCCTTCACTTCTTATACCCATAATATCGCGTGGCTCAAGATTTACTAACACAACAACATTTGTTCCTTCTAGATCTTGCATTTTGTACTTTTTACCTATTCCTGAAACAACAGTAATTTCTTTTTCTCCTATATCAATTGTAAGCATTAAAAGTTTATCTGATCCTTCAACTTCTGATGCAGAGCGAACAAATCCAATACGCATTTCTAGTTCTTGAAATTTAGTTAGATTTATTTTTTTACCTGTCGTATTTGTAGTCATAGTTCTGAAATGATTTTTTATCAAAAATAAAGTTTTTTATATACTTCGCTATATTTTTTTTAGTAATTATTATTAAGTCAGGATTTTTATTTTTACGACGTATATTATCTTCTTTTGGAAAATAAGAAGACCATATCTTTAATTTACAGATACGAAATAGTTTATGAAGAGGATTGGTGCTAATTTCTATATGATCTATTTTTGAAAATGGAACTCTTTGTTCTCCTTCCCCTTTATCTACAACAAATTCTTCTTCATAAAGATAAAATCTATAATTCTGAATCCTATTTGAAATATATATAAATAAAGTGCCTGAGATTGCTATTGATAAAAGAAAAAAAAACAATAAAAAATCACTCATATTTATTAGATAAAGAATGAGAAATAAAAAAGCAACAAAAAAAAGTTGCGTAGCAAGATACCCATAAACACCAGAAGGAAATTTGTTTTCTTTTCCTAGCATGATATCACTCTATCACACTAAACCCACAAAACCAAGTACTCATTATAAGGATCATCTTTATAAACTGATTTTGTCTGCTCTATAGTTATCTGTTTTGATCTTATACAAAACCTCAAAATTCCTAAAAAATATCCAGATAAATAATAATCGGTTATCGGATTAAATTTATATCCTTCTAATTTAAATCTAATTCTCTTTTTTTCTTCATCTATTTCTAAAGGGATAATATCACCAAAATTAAGATGTTTTCTCCAATAAGTTGATGATTCTTTAAATACACTATTTACAGAAACAAATTTGTTAAGAAACATAACAATAAACGGTGCAAGTCTAGGAGCATTTTCCCCCATCTCTCTTATATCTTTTTCTGTCCATCCTAAAACTTCTAAACACAGAAGATAAATAGAAACACTATATGCTTCTTTATACCACTTAAACGAATCTATTTCATTATATTTTAATGGATATCCTGCACTAGATAATCCCTCCTCTATTTTTTTAATTCCTTGTTTACCTGTCTTATCTTCTAAATATTTTAAAGATGCCCTTAAAACTTCTCCTTTCACATCACCTTCAATCTGCATTAGGCGTTTTATCTCTTTTTTTGTCTCTTTTTTAATCATAAGTTGGTTTTTTTTCATCTTTAGAATTAATACGTGCCAAAGCGTAAAAATAGCTAGAAAGACGATTAAAATAAACTAATATATTGGAATCAAAAAGATCTGTTTCACATACTTTTCTTTCTACTCTTCTTGTTACCGCTCTCAATAGATGTAATCTTGCTGAAATCTGATTTTCTCCAGGAATAACAAAGTGATTAACTTCTCCCTTTTCTTTTTCTATTCGGTTTATTTCTTGTTCAAGGTAAATTATTTTATCTGTAAGTATATTATTATCCCAACTTTTTCCTGATATAATAAAAAATATTTGTGATTGAATGATAAAAAGACACTGTTGTATACTCTCTAATTCTTTTTTAATGGTACTGAAATCTGATTTTACAACCCCTATAAGACAATTTAATTCATCAACTTCTCCTAAAAGTTCAATAAAAACAGAATTTTTGGGAACATCTTTATCCCCCATACAAGAAGTCCCTTTATCTCCTTTGCCTGTATACAACATAATTACATACACCGTGTAAATCCACAAGATTTACAATTAATACACCCTTCTTCCATAACAAGCTTTGCTCCACATTCAGGGCATCCAGGCATAAACCCATAATCAGCAACTGATTTACCTGATTTTGCAAAAGGAAAAGTTTCTTGCTTTTCTTTTTTAGATATAGCTTCTTCTATTTGTGGACCTTCTCCAATATGATGCTCTAGTATTTTTCCTAGTGCATCTGGCAAAGAAAGGATAGTTCCTTTGTCAGTAAAAACTGGCATCGGGCCTCTTATCCCTTTAATATTTTCAATTATCTCTTTTATATCAACTCCTGAACGGAGTGATAAAGAAATAAGACGACATATCGCTTCTGATTGTTCTTGAAAAAATCCTCCTGTTTTCCCAATAACTGCAAAAACTTCAAAAGGATTACCTTTTTCATCTTCATTAATCGTAACATAAAGATTTCCGTAACCTGTTTTACTGCGATACGTTTTTCCAACCATTACATCAGGTCTTGGACGAGGCTCTTTGAAAGCCTGCTTTTTTTCTCCAGAAGAAAGTTCAAGAGGAGATTTTATCTTATCTTCCTTACCAATATTAAGTATTTGAACCTGTCTACTCCCATCTCTGTAAACTGTGGCCGATTTACAACCTTTTTTCCAAGCTAAGACAAAGGTATCAGCAATTTCTTCTTTGGTTGCTGAATTAGGAAAATTTATTGTTTTTGATATTGAATTATCAACATTTCTTTGAAAAGCAGCTTGCATTTCCATATGATCCTTGCCAGATATATCCATTGATACAACAAATATATCACGTATCTTTTTTGGTAACGCTGTAATATCTTGTACACTACCCTTTTCCATAACTTGATCCATTACTTCTTTCTGTTTTTCCCCTTTAATATTTAATTTATCTAATGCTTCTTGAAAATACCTATTAAAATAACGATACTTATTACCATCTTTATCTTGCTTTGTGTAAGCTATGGCAAAGTTTGGCTCTATTCCTGAAGAGGCATCAAGCATCATTGATACTGACCCAGTAGGAGCAACTGTTGTTAGAGCAGCATTACGCATTTTTTTGCCAATACCATATTTTTGTGCTGGTGAATGCTCTGTTTTATTATAAAAAACACTCTTTTCCCAATTTGGAAACTTGCCTTTCTCTTTGGCAAGTTCTTGCGACATCTCATAAGCAGTTTTATTTATAAATCCCATTACTTTCTCTGCTGTTTTTACTCCTTCTTTAGACGCGTACCCTATTTCCATCTGATATAGCATATCCGCAAATCCAAGCATTCCCAACCCTATTCTTCTGTTCTTTTTGGCCAATTCTGTAACCTGACTAACAGGAAAATCAAACCTATCTATTACATTATCCATAAGACGAACTGCTGTACGAGTTACAAATTTTAATCTGTCAAAATCTATCTTTTTATCTTTAACTATTTGAGCAAGATTAATTGATCCTAAATTACAATTATCATAAGGATGTAATGCTTGTTCTCCACAAGGATTAGTAGCAGCAAGCTCCCCAAGATGAGGAAGAGGATTTGACTTATTCCAAGTATCAACAAAAGCTATACCAGGTTCTCCATTATTCCAAGCAGCTTCTACGAGCATGTCATACAACTCTTTTACTTTAATTTCTGTTTCTTCTGAATTATAAACTGAACCATTAGGATGTCTGAAAACTTTTCTAGGCTTAACTTTCTTACCCTTCCATCTACACATCCAGTTGCTATTTGGTTTCTCTTCCAACTGTTTCATAAACTCGTCTGTTATTGATATAGAGATATTAAAATTACGTATATCCCCTTCTACTTGCTTGCAAGATATGAAATCTAAAATATCTGGATGATCAATCCGCATATACCCAATGTTAGCGCCATGCCTACTTTGTTGTTTTATTGTTCCAAAAGCATTGTCATAAACCTTTAAAAAAGATACTGGCCCAGAAGCAATACCCTGTGTCCTTTTTGTAGAAAACATCGCTGGACGAATTGAAGAAAAGTCAAAACCAAGACCCGATCCTAATTGTTGTAAAAGAGAAGCATCTTTTAGTGTTTGAAATATACTTTCCATAGAATCATTAATTGGCAACACTATACAATTTGCTACAAGCGCTGTGCTAACTCCTGCATTACGTACAGTTCTCCCTCCGGGAGTGTACTCTTTATTGGCCATAATTTCATAAAAATCTTTTGCAATATCTTTTGCTTCTTTTTCTGTTTTTCCGTAATTTTCTATTTCAACTTTAGCTATATCATCTGCTATTCTGGCAAACATTTCTGCTGGAGTTTCTTGTGTGCCATTTTCACGTGCAATAAGATAACGCTTCTTTATTATATTTAAAGCATTTTCTGAAAAACGAGAATTTACTTTTTTTATTTCTGATTTAGAGGGATTTATGAGCATTGTTATTAACGTTTATATTATTAAAAACACTTTTTAAAAGATATAACACAATTGCATATAAAGCAAATAATGTTCCTGTATAAAATAAATCACCTAAAATTGCATTTCTATAAAAAGGAAGTGCTAAAATATAACAATTTAAAAGTCCAGAAATAGTTAATTGATATATACCTGAAAACATCCACACAGCAAAATTGGTAATTATGAAAAAAATTGTTGAAGAAGATAATGAAGTAATAACAAAATTTGTTTTCTTTCTTAAAAAATATGAAAACAACCCTATAAGAACAAAACTTCCATAAACAGGAAGCATTATTTTTGGATCATAAAAATCTATAAAAAAATCACTGATAATCACTGATAATAAAGGAACAATAACTGCGTATTTACGACCAAGATAAAAGGCAGAAAATATTGATATAGCTACAATCGGTGTAAAATTCCAAATATGTGGAGTAACTCTTCCTAATATTCCCAAAAGAATAAGTGCTAGTGCAATAATAAATTTTGTCTTATCTATTCTCATAATAAAAATCGCAAGGAGCGATAATTAACTAAACAATATTAATATACCACCAAATATAAAATTTTTCCAGTAAAATTATTTTGTAAAATATTTTCTTTTTTTTAATTTTTCTGGAAGGAAGCTTTCTTTAGAATATTTATCATATCCTTTCCCATAACCCATATTTTTCATCATATTTGTGGGGGCATTTCTTATATTCATTGGTATTGGCAAATTACCATACTTTTTAACATCTTCTACAGCCCGTAAAAATGCTTCATAGGCAGTACGATTTTTTTTACAAAGAGAAAGATAAACTGTTCCATGAGCAAGTGATATTGAACATTCTGGGAGACCAACTGTTTCTACTGCCCTAAAAACCTCATTAGCAACCACTACCGCAGTGGGTTGAACAATACCTATATCCTCAGATGCAAATATTACCATTCTCCTTGCTATAAATTTAGGATCTTCTCCAGAATCTATCATTCTTGCAAGATAATATAGTGCAGCATCAGGTTGACTAGCACGCATACTTTTTATAAACGCAGATATAATGTCATAGTGTTCTTCACCTTTTTTATCATACCTTAAAAATTTTGATTGAACAGTATTTTTAAGTGTTTCTACGGTTATTTTGTCATACAAATTGTATGTATTCTCTAAAGTACTAATTGCTTGTCTAGCATCACCGTCAGCCATCATTACTAACCAATCTACAGCATCTTTATCTAAATCAAATCCAGTACGTTTTATAATCTTCTTCATCTCTTTTGGTAATAGATTATAAAATACAAAAACTCTACACCGTGAAAGAAGAGGAGAAATTACTTCAAAACTAGGATTTTCTGTAGTTGCGCCTATAAGAGTTATCTTTCCTGATTCAACATAAGGAAGAAGAAAATCTTGCTGAGCTTTATTAAAGCGATGTATCTCATCTAGAAATAAAACTTTTCTTTTGTCACTATTTTCTTCTATTATCTTTTTTATATCATCTTTTCCTGCTGACACCGCTGATAATTCATATATCTTTGCATCAACACCACGAGCATATATTCTTGCAAGAGTTGTTTTTCCTGTTCCTGGAGGCCCCCAAAATATTACAGAAAAAAGATGCTTCTGCTTTAAAGCAGTACGCATTGGCTTATCTTTTCCAGTAAGATGTTCTTGTCCCACAAAATCTTCTATTTTGTAAGGACGAATTTTGGAAGCTAAAGGTTCCATATAAATATTAATTTTGAATTTTAATTATTAGAAAATTTAAGCTTGAGAATTTTTTCTTTATTTTTATTTTTTATATTTTGACTTTTTATTTTTTTCCCAATTTCTTACTTCCTTTTCTGTAAAACCAAAATGATGAGCTATCTCATGATAAACAGTATTTCTCACCAACTCACGAACCTGATCTTCACTTTTTGCTAAACGAAGTACAGAACTTTTAAATATCGTTATCTTGTCTGGAAGATTTCCTCCAAAACCTCTCCCCCAACTTATTTTGGGAACTCCTTGATAAAGACCTAAAACAATCCTTCCATCTTTTTCATTTTGTAAGCGATCTTCTATACAAAAAGCTACATTATCTATTGTTTTACGCACCGATAATGGAAGATCCTGTAAAGCATCTTCTATCATTTTTTCAAAACTTTCCATCTATTGATATACAAGAACCAGAGACCCTTTTCTGACAACTTCAGCTACTTTTATTGCTACTGTTTCTCCTTTTTTTGCTGATTGTACAGAATCTTTATCAATTTGCATTGAAGAAATAATTTGATCAAAACCACATCCTTCTTTTTCTATACGAATACCATCACCTACTTTAAGATCTCCGTGAAGCTCTACTACGGCTACTTTCACCTTCCCATAATAATGGATTACTTTGCCGATTGGCTTCATTTTTTTGTTTTATTATTTTAAAATTGACCTTTGTTGTATTTTGACACATAGTTAATAATCTTCCAATATTTGGCAAAAAATGATATTATTTTTTTATGTTTTTATCACATACTGAAATAAAAAAAGGAACAATAATTATTCTAAATGGAGATCCTTATGAGGTTCTCACTCATTCACACAGCTATAAAGGACGAGGAAGTTCTGTTATGCAAACTCGTATTAAAAATCTAAAAAATGGGTCAGTTATTCCAAAAACATTTCATACTAAAGAAAAAGCAGAAGAAGCAGAAATAGAAAAAGAAGATGCTGTTTTTGTATATTCACACCGTAATCAGTATGTTTTTGCAAAGAAAGATAATCCTAAAAAAAGATTTACATTAGAAGAAGATATAATCTCTAACAAAAAAGGATATCTAAAACAAAATACTGCTGTTACTATGCTTATATTCAATGACCAAATAATATCTATATCTGTCCCTGTAAAAGTAAGTTTAATAGTAAAAGAATCTCCTCCAGGAATAAAAGGAGACCGCTCCCAAGGAGGAACTAAAACAGTAACATTAGAGACTGGGCTACAAATTGAAGTACCCTTATTTATTAAGGAAAAAGATACTATAGAGATAAATACAGAAACAGGAGAGTATGTTCGTAGAATCTAGTTATAAAAGCTTCTCTTTACCGTTCTCTCCATCTAAAACTTCATTTACTACCCTATCTGCCTCTTTGTTGTAAGAGCGAGATATTGCCTTAAAAGTAACTTTTTTAAAATCAAGACGCGAGTTCCAAACTTTTAAAAAAAGTGGCTGTAATCTTTCGTTTTCAATCTTGTACTTTCCCTTCATCTGATTGACTAAAAGTTCTGAATCAGATCTTATCTCTACTTCAGCCTCTTTTGCTAAGCGTTTACCAAAATTATCTTTAAACTTTTTAAAAGCAAAAATTACTGCCATATATTCTGCTTCATTATTTGTTAAACTATCTCCCAGATAAGTTCCATGTTCTTTCACTTTTTCTCCTTTTTCATTACAAAAAACTACTCCCGCCGCAGCTGCTCCAGGATTTCCTCTTGAGCCTCCATCAGTATATATAATTATATTTTTCATCCCGTTAGTAATTATGTTAAATTTATAATATCACTTTGCTTTTTACATGTTTATACCCCCATGTCCATACCCGGGTATGGACATGGTTTTTATTCTTGTAAGCTTTTTATATAACTTACTAAACAATTTTTAAAATTATCTATGTTCTCGTTTTTAATTGCAAATCCTGCTGCTGGAGGATGCCCCCCAAATTCTTCTAAATATTTACAGCAGTGATTCATCGCTTCTATTGCATTAATTTTTGATGGCATACGAACTGATCCTCTGCTATTATTCTCTCCTTTTTGATATATAAAGGTTGGTTTTTTAACTTTGCTTATCACTTTTGCTGCTATTGATCCTGATAAATGTGTAGAAAGTCCTCCTTCAGCAAAAACTATAACATCTTCCTTCACATCATTCTCTATTATTTTTTCTGCTGCTTTCTTAATATCCTCTCTTTTTTTCTTTGATGAAAAATATATACGATCTAATATCTTTTCTGCTTCCTCTATATTTTTTGATAACAGAAAAATAAAAGCATCATTAACATCTCCTCTTATATCGGTAATATTTAAAATAGAAACTAATTTCTGAATAAAATTATTGCCTTCTATTTTTTTACGTAAAGCACGTAGTGCAGGAATTTGTGTATCTTCTAACATAGGAGTTCCCTTATCTATCAATTCTTTATAAAAAAGCATATCTGCAACAGAAGCAAGTGTGGCAAGCTCAGTAAATTCTCTCTCAAAAATATGGAAATCATCTTTTAATATCTTTTCTGATAAAATTAAAGTTATTACAGCATTGGCTATATCCTTGTTTGGATAATTATCTCCTTCTTGTTTAGGATCAACTATTATATCTGCATTAGGTAAGTGTGATAAAGGCTGGTGATGGTCAATTATTATAAAGTAAAATCCATTATCTTTCGCTGCTGCTACACCATCAAAACTACTTATTCCACAATCAACAGACACAAGAACTGCTGGAGACTCATGTTTAATTGATAAAACCACATCTTCTGTAATTCCATGGCCCATCTTCTCTCTATTTGAAAGATAAACCTTTACACTCGCCCCCATATACTCTAATGATTTTTTTAGTATTATTGCTGACACTACCCCATCTAAATCAGCATCACCAAAAATAACAATTTTTTGATTGTTTTTTATGGTAACAATAAGTTTTTTTATTACTTGCTCTATATTTTTCATAAATTTTCTAATCCAGGCATTAATCCTCCACTAACAAAAGCAAGCATTGCTCCTCCTCCTCCAGAAACATAATCCATCTCCTCTAAAAATCCAAACCTGGATAATGCATTAAGAGTATCTCCTCCACCAGCAATTTTTAAAGCTTCTTTATTATTAATCACTGCTTCTGCTATCTGTCTTGTCCCATTTTCAAACACCGACTCTTCAAAAAGACCAAGAGGTCCAGCCCATATTATTGTTTTTGCTTCACTTATTATTTGTTTATATACCTCTATTGTTTCTGGTCCTATATCAAATATATCTTCATCTTGTCTTACTTGCCCAGGAGCAACGTCTCTTATATAAGCCGTACCACTTTTTTCTGGAGAAGCAATAACATCCACAGGAATATGTATATTAGAAGAAGTAAAATCAGTTTCATTTACAACATTAATTATCTTTTCTTCAGGGATAGTTCTTCCTATAGATACTCCTCTTACAACAAGAATAGCATTTGCAATTTTACCTCCTATTAAAAGATGATCAACCACTTTAGGAAGATCTCTTATTGCTGATAATTTTGATTCTATTTTAGCTCCTCCTATTATAGCAACAATCGGACGATCAGCTCCTCTTCTAACTCTATCTAGGACATTTATCTCGCTCTGCATCTGTATACCTGACACAGAAGGAATAAATTTAGGAACTTGATAAACAGAAGTATGTTTTCTGTGAGATACAGAAAAGGCATCATTAACATAAACATCTGAGAGAGAAGCAAGTTGTTTACCAAACTCCTCTGAATTCTCTTCTTCTTCTTTATAAAAACGAAGATTTTCTAAAAGTAGCACATCTCCCATTTTCATCTCTGCAATCCTGGAGGCAACTTTCTTACCAACACAATCATTTATAAAATCAACTTGTTTGCCAAGTAATTGTGATAAACGTTGACTAACCTTATACATACTTCCCTCTTCTCTTTTTATAAAAAACCTCTTTAAAATATTTTTATCATTTATGCTTTTTTGTTTTTTAGGAGAGGAAAAGTGACTTATTAAAATAACTTTTGCACCACGATCAATAAGGTAATTTATAGTTGAAAGACTCTTTTTTATTCTTGTGTCATCAGCTATCTCTCCTGTTTTTGCGGTAGGAACATTAAAATCACAACGAACCATTACTCGTCTTCCTTGAACTTGTATCTGGTCTATTGTCATCATTTTTTATTTAATGCTTCTTTAAGTGCTTCTTTAAGCTTATTAATTCGGCTTTTTTCTTCTTTTCCTTCACTTAATGCTTCTTTTAAAGAAACACTCTTTTGATTATTTGTTTTTATTTTTTTCCTACAAGCTTTGCAATATGTTGGTCTTTTCCCATCTGGCACAAAAGGAACTTTTGTCTTTTTCCCACACATTGAACAAACTGCATCATATACCTCTTTACCCGTGTCTCGTTGTACACTTTCAAACTCTCCTAACCAACGTTTCAACTTTTCTTCTACAGTTTTACGATCTGATCCATAACGCTCTCCTGATATAGAGATTATTTTATTTTTCATCTTCTCATCCTCTCCTTCCCATGGAGGAATAGTAACCGCAGAAAATGGTCTTCCAGAAACTCCATTTATCATAAGTTTCACATATGTGTTGTACTTAGGCAAGTTTATCAAATCATCTGCTTTTATATCTGGAGAAAATTCTTTTTCTAGTTGTTCTGCATCTTCTGCACCAACTCTAAAAGAAACTATTGTCCCCACATTACCAAACACAGCATCAGCTACTTCTTCTTCCATTTGTGATATGTATTGGTGTCCCAACGTTAAAGAAAGACGGTACTTTCTTGCCTCAGATAAAACAGTAACAAAAGATCTTGTAGCAAAGTTCTGAAATTCATCTATATATAAAAAGAAATCTTTTCTTTCTTTTTCTATGGTATCAACCCGTGACATTGCTGCAAGCTGTATTTTGGTAATTAATAATCCCCCCAAAAGCATGGAGTTATCTTCTCCTATCTTACCTTTAGATAAATTCATTATTAATATCTTACGATTATCCATTATGTCACGCATATTTATGCTTGACTTAACTTGTCCAACTATATTTCTTATCAGTGGTGTTGATATAAACTGTCCAACCTTATTCTGTATTGCTGCTGTTGCTTCTACGGCATACTGCTCACTATAACGAGCAAATTCGTTCTTCCAAAAAGATTTTACTACTGGATCAGTAACTTTATCTACAACCTTTTCTCTATATTCACTATCAGCCATCATACGATTTATACCCAATAAAGTTGAATTAGGATACTCCAATAACGCTAAAATGGTGTTGTTAAGAATATATTCCATTCTTGCTGACCAAACATCAGGCCATATTTTTTTGAATACCCCCATAAGTCCAGATGCCACTAAATGACGATGTTCTTCGCCAACACTTTCCATAACATTAAATCCTATAGCGTGTTCTATGTCAGAAGGGTTAAAATATATAACATCATTAACTCTTTCTTTTGGAATAAAAGATAACAACCTCTGTGATGCTTCTCCATGAGGATCAACAAATCCTATCCCCTCTCCTTTTGTAATATCTTGAATCGCCATATTCTCCATCATTGCTGTCTTACCCATTCCAGTTTTACCTATAACATAAAAGTGACGCCTTCTATCGTCACACATTATTCCAAATTTCTTTCGCTTGTTACGAAAGTTGGTTACTCCGAAAAATGTTATATCATTATCATTCATAATTTTTAATCTTCTATTGGTAAATCGTGAGGAGCTTCACGTTTCTTTGCCTCAACTCGTGGTATTACAGAAGGAGGAGAAGTTATTCTTGATGGGAAATGGTATATAGAAGCGAGCTCTTCTGAGTTAAGATAAAAGTAAGATTTTCTTACATCCATTGGCCAATATGCTTGCATTCTATTTAAATAATTAGAAAACATTCTTCTCTTTTTTACATATAATCTTCTTTTTTGAAATATAAAAAAGTCATACCAATTTTGTTTTACTTTTGTTATTGTATCACCCCAAGGAATTATCATACCCATACTTGAATTACCAAACTCATTGAAATAACTCATAGGTATCTTTACTCTTCCTCCAAAAAATTTATCTCTTCTTGCCAAATACAAATATCTCATTGTTGTTTTAAACAAGTGTTTTGATATTTTTCTTTCAAGCCCAGAAACTATCTCTCGCTCTCCTGGAGTAAGCATCATCTCTGGTGGTAACATTTTTTCGTCTTCTTTTTTCTTCTCTTGTACTCCGTGAAGTAGTATATTCGCCGCTTCTTTAATTATTAACCCTTTCTTTTCTGGAGTTTTTCTTTTAACTAATTTATCACGCTTTTTCTTTGCCTCTGTTACAAAACCACATTCTGCATCTGTTACCGGAGAAACATTTATCTGTATCCAAAACTGTTCCCCTTCGCCAAGTCTTGATAACCCTTCCATAAGAGAAGATATTGGATCTATCCTCTTTTCTTCTTTTGCCTCATGCTCTGTTTCAAAATCTCTATACGTTTTTAAAGGAAAAAAATCTCTACCCGATCCTGCTGTTGTATAATCTGTCCCAAAAAATTGCCAACGATCATTAGGAAGATCTTGAGGAACATTCTTTGTGTAGTCCTGAACTTCTGTTATCTCTGCATCAGGATACTGAGCATATATATGTGATTCAAATACATCACGTTGTTTATGAGGAATACGTATTAAAAAATGAGGAATCCCTTCTATAGAAACTATTTCTAAACCAAAAGAAAGACTATATTCTCCTTTCCACCACTGTTCAAACCAATTTGGTGGTCCATATATTTGCCAAAACCCGACAAGTACTGTTTCCATAGCACGCATCGGTTTTAAAATCTCTCCTGGTATCCTTATCTCTAAAAGAATATTTTTTGATTTTTTGGTTGCTTCCCATACCCTATTCCTCCAAAAAAGCCAGTGGTATTTAAATATTGGCCACAGCAAAAAAGGAACGGGAATCCACCACCACTCTTTTATTATCTGCCAAATAACAGAAAAAAAAGGGATTATGAGAGTTTGGGATTCTACGATTTGTTTTAATATTTCTTTAAACCAAGGTATATTTTCCATCATTGCTTCTTGTAAAGCGTAATTTATTGCTTAAATTTTGCACGATGGTGTTCTTCTTAACCAGACGCTGTTGTAAAACTCTATCAATTATATCGTCTTTGGAAAGAGGACCCTCCTTTTTGATTATATCATATATTACGTCTTTTACTTCACCAGGAGCATACCCCCACTCTGACAAAGCATAAACACCTCTTCCCACCAGTACAAAGCGACTGTCTTTTATTAGTTCATTGTGAACAGTTTGCGCATTAGCTTGTTTTTCTATAAGAGTAGAAACTTGTTTAAAGTGTAAAGGTTTTGATTCCTTTCTCAGTACAAGATAAGCTTTATCTTTTATTCCACGAGGAGTTATTTCTGGCCAAGAATAAAGACCAAAAGTGCCTTCACTACTCTGTGCTACTTTTTTAGATATTTCTAAATAAGAAACAACTTTTTCTTCTGAAAGACTTTTAGAGGGATCAATACTATCAATTGTAAGAAGTGTTCTTTTCTTTAAAAGCATCTTATAAGTATACTCTATTATTTCTCTAGCTGTTTCTAAAGAGTGACTATTATTCATCCATAAAGAGTGAGTCTCTTGTGTTTCACTAACTCTCTTAAACCCCTCTCCAATATTAAGCAAAAACAAAATATGATTACTATCTTGTTTCTCTTTTGAAAGTATATTTAATAATTTATCTTCTCTTTTTAGCCCACCAAATCTTTCCATACCTTCATTAAAAGAAGAAAATACGGAAGTTTTTTTCTGAGATTTTTTTATAGCTTCTCTTATACCATCTCTCTCTATTTGGCGAACCCTTTCTCTTGTAATCTGATAATCTTTACCAATTTTCTCCAAAGTCTCTCTTTCTTTACCATGTAGACCAAAACGACGCATAACAATATCTCTGGTCCTTTGTGGGAGATCAGCTAAAAGATCATAGCTTACTTCATTATGTTTAATCATACGCAAATATGCACAACTCTATTACAAAATAGGCTGAATTAAATAATTTTATTCATATTTATACATTATTACTTCTTTTTTGTCAAGTGGCACCAACTATAAAGAAAAGAGCCAGCAAGAAATATAGAAGAGTATGTCCCTAAAATTATTCCTAAAATAAGAGCTAAAATAAAGTAAAAAAGTGTTGAACCTCCAAATATAAGTATTGAGAACAATACAAGAAGCGTAGTAATTGATGTCATTAGTGATCTTCCCAAAGTTTCTGTCAAACTTCTATCTACCAATTTACGAAAATCTCTCTCAACTCCCCTTATAAGGTTTTCTCTTACTCTATCAAATATAACTACAGTATCGTTTATTGAGTACCCTAGTGTAGTAAGTAAAGCAACAGCTATAGGTATAGTCATTTGAACCCCAAAGAAATATCCCAACGCAGAAAATATTCCTACTATTATTAAAACATCGTGCAATATTGCTACCCCAACAGCTATAACTCCGTACTTTAAAGGCCTTATTGGTCCCTCAACACCATTAAAACTAATTGCTACATAAAATATAACCAGTAGTGAAGCAATAATTATCGCTATAATTGATTTATTTTTTAATTCACTTCCAACTGTAGGACCAATTGACTCAAAATAATGTGCTGTTGTACCTTCCAGTACATTTGATATTTTTCTGTAAGTATCTTCATCAGAGGAAGAAGTTCTTACAATAATCCCCTTTTCTCCTACTGGTTGAACATAAACTTCACCCACTCCTTCTTGTTCTATTGCTCCTCTTATCTCTGTAACTAAAGGACGTTCTTCTTCATATTCTGTTTCAAGTATGCTTCCTCCAGAAAATTCTATTCCTGGATTGACTCCCCAAATTAAAACAGCACCAACACTAAGTAAAATCAAAACCAGTGATGTGATATAGTAAACTTTTCTATGTTTTGTAAATTCTATAATTTTCATAGCCAAAACTTCTTTATTTTCTCTGAACTTTTACTAGCTGCAAGTAAAAGTATAAAACGTGTAACTACCATTGCTGAAAACACACTAACAAGTATTCCTAGTATTAATGTAACAGCAAACCCTCTTACAAAACTTGTAGCTATAAAGAAAAATACCATTGCCACAGCAAGAGTGGTAAAGTTGCCGTCTCTTATAGAAGGCCATGCTCTGCGAACTCCTTCGTTAACACTCTCTGTAAGACTACTTCCCTTTTTTAGTTCTTCACGAGTTCTAGAAAAAATTAAAATATTAGCATCTATCGCCATCCCCACTGAAAGTATAAATCCAGCTATTCCAGAAAGAGTTAAGGTTACTGGAATTAGTTTAAATAAGGCCATTACAATAAGTCCATAAAAAACCAAAGAAATAACTGAAATAATTCCCGGAAGACGGTATACAATAATCATAAATAGTGCTATTGCTAAAAATCCCCACAGTCCTGCAATTACTGACAACCTTAATGACTCCTCACCTAAAGAAGGACCTATACTTTGTTGAGAAATAAGTTCTATTGGAACCGGTAACGCACCTATTCGCAAATCTCTAGCAAGAGAACTTGCCTCATCTAATGTAAAATCACCAGTTATCTGAGCTTTACCTCCAGCTATTTTTTCTGAAACAGTTGCTTCTTGGAGAATTTCTCCATCTAAAAATGTTGCTATCGGCTTATCAACATTTCTTTCTGTTATCTCTTCAAATAGCTGTGATCCTTCTTCATCAAACTCTAAAGATATTGATGGTTTACCAGTAATTTGATCAAATATTACTCTTGCATCAGATAAATGTCTGCCAGTAAGATCAGTTGTTTGGTATGTGTTTTGAAATATTATTTCTAATCCTTCAAATTCTTCTTCATCAAGAGAAACAATGTCATCCATTGTAAATTCTTCAAAAGGCTTTCCGATAAACTGTTCTACTTCTTCTATTTTTTCTTTTCTTAATTCTTCTAATTCTTCAGAAAGTTCTCTAAAGTCAAGAAAAGGAGTTCCTCCAATTGTTTTTATTGCCTCATCTAAATCATGAACACCAGGAAGTTCAACTATCAAACGATCTCCTTTTGTTTGGACCAACGACTCACCTATTCCAAAAATATTTATTCTGCGTTCTATTAAATTACGAACACCCTCCATCCTGCTCTCTTTATCTGTTTCATTAACATCACTAAGATCTGCCTCATAAAGCAAATGTGCACCACCTTGTAAATCAAGACCCAATTCAAAGTCAAGCTCTTTTACTTGTGGTATAGAAAGAGGAAGTTTACTATTCAAAAAATTCACCCCTGCATTAAAATACTTGGGGGAAAACACTAGATAGGCAGTAAATGCCAAAAATATTATTAACCCTACTGTTATTTTCTGGTTTTTCATGTTTCCCGAGTATGACATCTTTCATTATTTTAGTCAATAACACCAAACATCAAACAAAAATGTCAAAGGTGACACCTCGGTCACTCGGTCATTCTACACTATTGCCATAGCGGGGTCCGACCCCGCTATGCTTTTTTTGGGGATGCATAAGATGTAAATAAAAGGCCCCTTTTTTAACAAAGGGGCTTGTGATTAAAAGCTAAGTCCTATACTTGCTTCTGCAACTGGTCCATCAAACGAAGCATCTTCAGGAGTAACTCCCACTCCACCTCTAATACGCATAAAGAACTTTTCAATAGTCATTCCCAAGGAAAGATAAGGAACAATAAAACCTCTATTAAAAGTGTACATTCCTCCAACTCCTAGGAGAAAGGTATCACCTTTTAATGCTTGATATTCTAACCCAATCTTTCCAATAGTTGGAGAGATATATACTTCACCTCTTCGGTTTTTACTGGTTTCAAACCCAGCGACTGAAAAGAAAAAGTTCACATCTTCATAAACACCTCCTATTTCAAAATCAACACTATTGTGATCTTCTAAATAAAGATATCCAATAGAAACCATCACACTGTCAAATGAAGGAAGAGTTTCTGCGTTTCTTGCGCTAACACTTCCTACTGTTGTTACCAATAAAACTATCAATACTACATATTTCATTTGCTTTCTCCTTTTAAAGAACTGTACCTAAATTATAATATAAAATTACTTATTTGTCAATAAAAAACTTCCTAATGCCATAGCGGGGTCCGACCCCGCTATGCTACTTTTATAAATCAAGATTGTTGTGCTCCGTGACACTTTTTGTACTTCTTCCCACTTCCGCAAGGACAAGGGTCATTTCTTCCAACTTTTTTAACTTTACTAGCATCTATATTACTATCATCTATATTTTTTCTTATCATTATCTTTGGATTTTTCACCACTCTTGGCTTTTTTACTCTAAATATTCTATCAACTATTTCTTTTTCAATCTGTTCCATAAACGCTTTAAAATAAAAATGTCCCTCTCTTTTATACTCTATTAATGGATCTCTCTGTCCATAAGCACGTATACTAACCGATTCTCTAAGTTCGTCCATCATTATTAAATGTTCTTTCCATAAAAAGTCCATTGTTCTTAAGGCAACAAACTTTTCTATATTTATCATATCTTCTTCTCCTATTTCTTCAACTTTTTTTATATATTCCTGTTTACTTTCACCCCACTTCTCAATAAGCTCAATAAAAAAAGAACGTAAATCTTTTTCCTCTGCTCTTTTCAATACTTCATTTCTTAAAGAATAAAACTTTTCACGGTGTTTAAATAAAACTTCATCATACTGTAAAACATGCTTTCTGGCGTCAAAATGATACCCTTCTACTTTACTTTGGGCTGATTCAATAATTCCAGAAACAAACTTCATCTCTATCGGCTCATCTTCTGGAAGTTTAAATTTACTCATTAAGTTCTTTATTCTATCTCCTCCAAACACACGCATCAAATCATCTTCCAAAGAAACATAAAACTGACTCTCTCCTGGATCACCTTGTCTTCCACATCTTCCACGAAGCTGGTCATCTATTCTTCTTGCTTCATGACGTTCTGTTCCTATAACTATCAATCCTCCTAAATCGCGTACCGTTTTAGCTTTTTCTTCATCTGGTGGATTTCCTCCTAAAATTATATCTACTCCCCTTCCAGCCATATTAGTTGCTACGGTAACAGCACCAAACTTTCCTGCCTGAGCAATAATTTCCGCCTCCTTTTCGTGGTTTTTAGCATTAAGAATCATATGGCTAATTCCCTCTCTATTTAGCATCTTTGACAACAGTTCATTCTTCTCTATTGATACCGTACCAATAAGCACCGGTTGGCCTTTTTCGTTTTTATTTTTTACTTCTCTAACTACTGCTTTAAACTTTCCTATTTCAGTTTTGTAAACTCTGTCTGGTAATTCTTTTCTTACAAGCGGTCTATTTGTAGGAATGATTAATACCTCTGTTCCATAAACTTTAAATAATTCTTCCGCTGATGTTTTAGCTGTTCCAGTCATTCCTGATAATTTGTCATACATACGAAACAAATTTTGAAAAGTTACACTAGCCATAGTACTTGATTCTGGCTGTATGTTTACCCCTTCTTTTGCTTCTACTGCCTGATGTAATCCTCCCGACCACCTTCTACCAGGCATCATTCTTCCGGTGAATTCATCAACAATCATCACCTCTCCGTTTTTTACCACATAGTGTATATCTTTCTCATATAGTGGTTTTCCTGTTGTCTCATTTTTTGCCTGAGCTCTTAAAGCTTGTTCTAAATAATACCTAGCATTTAATCCTTTATCATCATAAAGATTTTCTATGCCCAAAATATTTTCAACCTTATCTACCCCTTCATCAGTTAAAGTAACTGTCTTTTCTTTTTCATGAACTTCGTAATCTTTTCCTGATACAAGTTGAGGAATTATGCGAGAAGAAAACTCCAGATACATTTCTTTCTTTTGTTTAAAATCATCTCCTTCTTCTGGAACAGATATAATTAAAGGAGTTCTTGCCTCATCAATTAAAATAGAGTCAACTTCATCAATTATTGCATAATTAAACCCACGCTGTACTCTATCTTTTATGTTTACCGCCATATTATCTCGTAAATAATCAAATCCAAACTGATTATTTGTTCCATAGGTTATATCCGTTGCATAAGCTTCTTTTCTAGTACACGGTCTTAAAAAATCTTCTTGCACTCTAAAAGAACCTAATTCATCACGTTGTTCATCTTTTTCGTCTTCTTCATCAATACTTTTATATTCTGGGTCATAAATAAAAGACTGGCGATCATTAACACACCCTGTACTAATCCCTAGATAGTGGTAAATCTGACCCATCCACACTGTATCTCTCCTTGCAAGATAATCATTTACAGTAACAATATGAACACCATCTCCCTTTAAGGCATTAAGATAAGCAGAAAGAGTCGCTGCTAGCGTTTTACCTTCTCCTGTTTTCATCTCAGCAATCTTTCCTTGATGAAGCGCAATTCCTCCAATGATTTGTGAATCGTAATGACGTTGTTGAAGAGTTCTTTTTGATGCTTCTCTTACAAGAGCAAAAGCCTCCACAAGAAGATTATCTAAGTTTTCTGTTTTTGATTTTTCTTTTAATGTCTCTGATTTTTTAATAATCTCTTCTTCTGAAATATCTTTTATACTTCCTTCTAATTCATTTATTTTATCAACCAAAGGACGCAGTGTTTTCAACTGCTTTTCATTAGGATCTCCAAATATTTTATCTATAAAGGACATTTTTTATAATTTTCAATTATCAATTATCAATAAAATTACAAAACACAAACTACAAAAAGTTTAGAATTTAGAACATTACTATTTAGGATTTGTTTAGTATTTAGGATTTAGAATTTAGAATTTAATTTAATTTATTCTTCTATTCTTTGTTCTTTGGCTTCTCTTGCACCTTTTTTATATATCGCCTCTTTCTTTTTTATTCACTTATAAGTTCTGCCTCCAAAATTACTGGGTTATGGTCACTATATTTAAATGCATGGTCAATTGTTTTTACGCTCAAGACATTGACATTATCACTTACCACAAAACCGTCAATGATATAGCATTGTGTCAAATCACTGTTTATATCATAAGGCATATTGAACTCTGGTACTGGGATAAGAAATATCAATAGCAAAATCAAACCCTTCGCCAAGCACCCCCTCTTCCATTTGTGGTGCAATAAAATATTCTTCATCAATCACCGGAAACAATCCTTCGGCTTCGGGAAATGTCTGATTAAAGTCTCCACCGGCAATAATGTAATTGCCTTTTTCTCTTTCTTTGTGTAGCACTTTTTAAAAGTTCCATTTCTTGTTTACGCATAGAACCATCGTCATACGCACTCATATGAAGGTTAATAAGAATAAGTTCTTTATCACTGTCTTTAATGGGAAGACGGGTCACAATCATTGCACGTTTCAAATTTGCGGTTCTGAGTGGCCAGGAAAATTCTCCCTGGAAACCTGCATTCGCTTACTGCTTGCCATTTCATATTCAGACAAAGTCTGCATCCCACTTAGCAACATGACCAATGTGTTCACTAAAAAGAAACAGGAAATGGCACAAATGAAACCTTAAAATTATATGCAAATACACTTTGATACGCATTGTCTCCTACAGTTTCGTGCAAAGTTTCAACCTGATTGGTGTTATAACTTCTTCTAGAATGTTCATCCAACTTCCTGAAGAAAATAAACATCACTCTCATAGGTTTTAAGAATACTTTTTATTCCTTGTAAATATTCAAATACAAAATCCTTAGATTTTGGACGGCCTCTTTCACCACCATCCATCACAAAATCTTCGTATTCACCCAATGAAGCATAGCCGATATTAAGGTCATCAAATTAAGTGTATCATCAAGTATCCAACTGTTTAGACGCATCACCACTTGTTTCAAGAATTTCAATTTTATTAGGCCTGTATTCCATAACAGTCAAAAAAAACAGTAAAAACAAAAATGCTGCTAATGGTACCCCTAAAACAATATAGATAATTCTAAATAGATTTTTTTTCATAACTTTTCTTTTAAAAATACAAAACACAAATTACAAAAAATTTGAAATTAAATAATTTGAAATTGATTCAAAATTCAAAATTTAGGATTTAATTTAATTTATTCTTCTATTCTTTGTTCTTTGGCTTCTCTTGCACCTTTTTTGTATATCGCCTCTTTCTTTTCTTTATACTCTTTAAGTTGACGTTCTAGTTCATAGTGAACTTCATCTATAGAAGTTTTAAAGTTTTCTGCTATATCTTCTGCTTTTATAGATATTCCGGGAAGTTTCGCTTGTGCCTCTGTTCTAAATATTTTACCCTTTTCTTCTCCAGTAATTTTTTCAAACTCAATCTCAAGAACGCACCTATCAGGATTTTTTTCTATAATATGCGGAACTACATGAAAGGCAGAAGTTAATTTTTCTTCTGCATACGTTTTTATGTGATCAGTAATATCTACGTTTTTTACTCTAAATATTATCTCCATAGATTAAAAATTAAATTAATAATACGCTTTATATTATCATTAAAATATGTTTATTTCCACCTCTGGAACCATTGTAAAACCAAACTTTTCTTTTACTTTTTCTATTACTTTTTCTATTAAAAACTGTACATCTTCTTTTGTTGCTTCTCCTGTGTTTATAATAAAGTTACAGTGTTTTTCTGATATCTGAGCTCCTCCTCTTTTTTCTCCTTTTAATCCACACTTCTCTATTAAATATCTTGCTGGAATTGTTCCACCATTAAACTGTTTCATTTCTGGATACTTCTTTAATAAATCTTCACTTACATTTTCTTTTATATTTTTAAACACACTTCCACAAGATGGTTGTTGTGGATGTCTATCTTTTCTTATTTTTAGATATTCATTCATTTTTTTTACTCCTCCTTCTCCTTTAGGAAAAACAAAATTTACAGAAAGTACTATTAAATTATTTTTTGTTTTAAATATACTTTCTCTGTAAAAAAAATGACATTCATCTTTAGTAAACATCTCTTCTTTTAGAGTATCTGTGTTTAATGCAGTAACTGACTCTATAAAATCAGATGTATTGTAGTCAAATGCTCCTGCATTTCCTCTTACTGCTCCTCCAACACTTCCAGGAACTCCTGTTGCCCATTCCATTCCCAATCCTCCTTTTTCTGTTATGTCCCTAGAAAAAGAAACTAGTGGAACACCTGCCTCACAATAAACCTTAAAATTATCACCATCTTCAATCTCAATTTTATTCATAGCAATCTTTATCACCAATCCATCATAATTTTGAGGAAAAATAACATTACTTCCCCCTCCAATAATAAAATACTTATTTGCACTTTCTAATACCTGCTTTAGTTCTTGTTTAGTTTTTACCTCAACAAAATATCTTGCTTGTGAATTAAAACGCATTGTGAGGTAATTTTTCAAAGATATGTTATTTTCTATCTCCATATTTTTATCCAATAAAAAGGCAGGAAGCGTTAACTCCAAGTCTAGTGAGTGCGTGCCTTCCTGCCCAGTCTGTATTGTATAGTAATGGGTATATTCTTGTCAAGTATAAAAAAAGAAAGGATATAAAACCTTTCAAAGTATTGAACTTCTCTACAAAGCAAAAAACCTCGCTCGAGTGAGGTTTTTCGCCGACTCGAAGCAACTCCTTTCGGAAATGCGCTCACTGTGGCTATAATAGCAAATAGCAACATCAATGTCAAGCACCTGCTTTTTACTGTATAAGAGAATTAATAAAGTTCCTTGTTGAACTTCCTACATAACCTGTTCCTTGTGTTAATCCTAACGGAAGAAGTATCTCTTCTTTATACTGTTCTTGAAATCTTACGACCGCACTTTTAGTTAAAGATAAAAAGTTTCCAGTTACTAATCCTTCTGGATATATGTATGCTCCTTGGGCTTTTAAAAATTGTTGAAGGCAAGCCACTTCTCTAGAGTTCATCATACTTATTCCAAGATTCTGTGTAATATTTGAGCAAGATAACCCAGTTACAGATTGTGCTGCCATCTTTGATCTTAAATAAGCCAACCTCTCTTTAATAACTTCTAATTGTTCTAGTAATTCTGCTAATCTCTGTTCTCTTTCATTTTCTTCTACTTCTCTTATTATTTGCGCTTGCCAAGAAAAAGAGTAAGATATCTCTGGCCCATTAAAACCAATCATTTTTGACTGCAAAGAAGGAAGTATTGCTAACGACTCATAATCAGAGCTAAAATCAGAGATAACTATATTTCCTTTTCCTTCTTCATTTATATTAATAAAATCTATCTCACACTCTCCGTTATCTTTGCAAAGCACATAAGGAACTTCAAAATTTGATCCGTTATTTCCTTCAAAAGAAAGTGACAGTGTTCCTTGTCCTCCTATTATTCTATGCCAATTACCAGTCCAGTTTTTAGTACTATATTCTACTGAAAGTGATCCTTTTTCAGAGAATGGTAAAAAATTTGTAACTGGACGAACTCTTACATCGGTAAGGTGTTCGTTTTTGTAACAGTAATACTCATTTAAAGAGCAATCATTTATGTACATGGCTATACTCCAATCAGTGAACACCTCTGCAAAATTTTTATCATACCCCAAAGCTTCTAATGCATAATTTATACTTGGTATACCTATTTGTTTAGAAAAAAGTGACTCTATTAAAACATCTAATCCATAATGATCTACTAAATAATGACCAAATAGACTAACTGCTCCGTAATCTGTGCCTCTATTGTTCCATTCAGTAAGAGAAACATCAGGGTCTCTTAAAAATGAGTTAACTCTTCTTTGTAAACTACTGTCTTCATATTTATCTTCATATCCTAAGAAATAAGGCATATACTCTGAACGTAATTCATTAAGCCAAACTTCTTCATTTACTCCGTGGTCACGGTTTTTTCTGGCGAAGGTGACAAGGTGCATAAACTCATGACCTAAATATGCTGGTAGTAGTGCATTCTTCAATAGTACTACTTGCAAGATAAAGTATATTTCTTTCATTGGAATACTTTATCTGGTGTTTTGAATACTGATCTGCAGAATTAAAATACCCTCTTGCTCCACTTGTCATTTCCATGAAACAAAATTGATATACGACTATCTTATCTACACTGTGTGTTGGCTCTTTTTTCCAAAAACAGAAGTTATCTGAATTATATATTCACTCTCAAAAAATATTACTTCAAGTTCATACATAATATTATCGTACCTTATTTCTTTTTCTTCTGTAAGATTTTCCCACCAAAAAGCATCTACATAAAAATTCATCTCATTTGTAGTTCTGTGTAATACTGTTTCTATTTCATCTCTACCATAAGTATCATAAGTTGAGTCAACAAACAAGTTATACGTCTCAGAAAACAGTAAAAGTAATTCCCATAAAAGGAGTTAATAGTAGTGCAAAATTATTATTAATTTAAACTTCATTTTCATTTCTCCACCAATCTTAATTAAACAAAGAATACTCCTGCAAAAATCCTAAAATAAGAGAGAGTATCAGGTTTTATATTTAATCTTTTATCTTTTCTACTACTTCAAAACTAATCACTCTTGTTTCTTCTGTATTTGTTCTCTCTAATCTTTTTATTTCTGTTTCTGTTTGGATAATTTCTTCTTCTTTTAATTCATACAATTCCGGAAAGGTTATTGTTTCTATTTTTGTAAAGAAGAAGCAAGACTTTGTGTTTTTCTCTCTGTGATCTCTCTTCTTATATACTGTTTTCTATCTGCAATTATTGAATTGTGTTTCTCACTTATTATTTCAAAAACTTGATTTAAATTATCTTCTACTTCTTGTTTATTTTTACTCTCTCTTTTAATTTTTAGTATCGGATAATTTTTTATTGTTGAAACTTCTTTCGGTAAAATAACGCTAGTGTAATCAATATCAATATAAGGATTAGTGTGCTTTATTCTCTCTGCTAAAAGATCTGTTTCCCCTAAATATTCTCCATTAATACTGCCTATTTCTATCACCATCTCTCCTTCATACTGTGTTGGGGCTACTCGGATAAAAATAAGAGTAAAAATAAAAGAAAACAGAACAATTGTAAACACAATTTTTCTTTCTCTTATTACAACTTTTATGTAATCAAAAATTCCTGCTTCTTCGCACATGTCTTAAATGATAACTAATATTTTAAATATTCGCAAGTTGCAGATTAATCATTTAAAAATGATACTAGACTATAATAAACAGCACCAAAGTATTCATGAAAGGCAATATCCGACCTCTTTAAATTTTGTGGATCAGGAATAAAATCAAGAGCTATATAATTACCACCCTTTCTTTTAAAATCGGTTGGTGCCGGTATTGGATTAGCATTAAACCTTTTAAACTCACGAAGAGATCTCTCCATATGATAAGCAGAAGTTACTAAAAAGAAAGGTGTCTCATTAACTATACTAGAAACATTTATTACATTCTCTCTTGTGTTTCGTGAATCTCCTTCTATTGTAATAATTTCTTCTGGAATACCTCGGTTAATAAAAAAATTACGTACCGCTAATGCCTCTGTGCTTGTTGCTAATATTGGATCAGTCCCAGAAATTATTATACTCTTCTGATGATTACTAAGATGTGATATGCGCAAAACCTCACTACCACGTAACACATTAGCTTCTCTACCTCCTAATAAAAGAACAATTTTATCTGCTTTATCAATATCTTCTACATTAAGTGGTAAATACTTTGCTTCTAAATGTTTTAAAAACAAATCACTTATTGGGGTAATAGAAAATATAAAGTAAAAGACAATTCCTATACCAATCAAAGATTTCCCTACTGTTTTCTTTTTAAAAACATAAAGGAAAAATCCGAGCAAAATAAAAAGCAGAATAAAAGTGCTCGGTAATAAAAAATTAGTAGCTATCTTAAAGAAAGTCATTGTTCTTTAAGAATATACCTTTAAAACACTGTTCGCAAGGTTTTTAAAAATATAATCGTATCAAGTAGTGCTGTTCTGTTTTTAATATAGTATAAATCGTATCTAAACTTTTCTTTTGCCTCTTCCACAGAAGTTGATGCCTGATAGTGAAGTTGAGCCCATCCGGTTATTCCCGGACGAACCAAATATCTTAAGTGATAAAAAGGTATCTCTTTCTCAAAAACTTTTGCTGTTTTTATCCATTCAGGACGAGGTCCAACAACAGAAACATCTCCTTTAAAAAGATTAAAAAATTGAGGAAGTTCATCTATGTGAGTGTTACGCAATACCTTACCAATAGAGGTAATCTGTCCTTCCTCTTTTTCTCTCCAAGGAATATCTATTTCTTTATCTTTCATTGTACGAAACTTATAAAGAGTAAACGTTTTTCCTCCTAACCCTACTCTTTCTTGAGAATAGATAACTGGTCCACTAGAGTTAAGTTTTATTACTACTGCTATAAAAGGAAAGAGAGCTACTGTTAATACTAACCCCACTATTGCAAAGAGCATCTCTATTACTCTCTTCATCACTTCATTAACCTTCTTTCTTTTTCTTGATATGTTTTCTAAAAACCAAAGCTCATCAACAGAATAAAGAGGAACTTTTCTTGTAATCTGCTCATAAAAGCTAGAAAAGTCCATGTAGTTTATCATTAGTGGCAGTGATTCAAATATGTTTTTTACAAACCCCTTATCTTCTTTTACTTCGGGAGTTAAAACTGCTACATCTGCTTTTTTAGATTCTTCTTCTAACTCAGCAAAACTTCTTATTACTTTAATGTTTCCCGGTATAATATCTTTTTTACTAAAAACTGCTATTATCTGATACCCTATATGTCTTAAGTCTTTATCCATAATTTCCTCTACCTCTTTGCAACTTCCTACTATAATCACTTTTTGACAAAACTTTTTTCCTCTAAAAAATAATGAAAACAAAACTCTCCATAAAGAAAGAAACACTCCTGCAGTAAATGATGTAAGAATTAATACAGCCCTTGGAGTGAGTTGTAATTGTGGTTGCAAGTAGAAATAAGCTGTTCCTATAAGTAAAGAAAAAATTACAAACAAAATTACCTTCTTTAGAAACAACAACTTTTGTTTAAAAAAAGGAAGTTGATATAAGTCAAAGATAAACAAAACCAAAATCCACAGTATAAATAGATATAAAAAAGGAAGTTGTAAAGATTGATACAACTTCTCACTTGGCAAAGAAAGATTACGCAAAGACAGAGCTACATATAAAGAAAGATAAAGAATTAAAAAATCCCCAACAAAAAGTACCACTGCTAATAATCTACTTCTCTTCATTGTTTTTACCTATTTTATACAGGTCGGGATTTTTAATAATTATCTTAAAAATATTCTCCAAAAAGTCTCCTCCAGCATACCCTATTACTATGGCAATACTAATTGGGAGAGATTCTAACCCTAAAAAAGATATTCCTAAATCATTAACTATAAAAGCCGCAACAAATCCAATTAATCCAGAAAGAACAATTGTTCCTCCAAAATAATACGGTCTCACTTCTACATCTTTATAAGAAGTAGAGTATTTTACCAATCCCATTATCCCTCTTAATACTCCTCCTAAAAATCCTGCTAATAAAAAAGACATAATATAGTATAGTTAACTTTAAATTTTAAATATTATAACACTTTGTTATTTCTTTTACTATTCTTTTTCATATCTAAACTACATATTAGATTTAACCTTATCTACAGTTTAAACTACACACAAATATTATCATCTTTTCTCTAAAAACTTAATCTCATTATCAATAAATTTAATAGTCTCCTCTTTTAAATATTTCCTTATCAATTTAAATTGATCATACTCTAAAAGAGTATTAAGGTCTTCATCTATAACTTGTTTTGTAACTGATTTTTGAATAAACTCTTTCAACTCAAAGAAGTGGTCTGTAACAGAGATACCTCTTCTTTCTTTAATAATTTCTGGATTATAATTATATCCTTGTGAAAAAAAATAATGAATATCGTAAATATCTCTTCCAGCAACTCTATTTCTTTTTTTGTGTCTATCTATTGGGGCAATTAGTTTGTGAGAAAACATTGTTTCTATGGTTTGACACAGCGCAGACCTTTGAACATCTTTTATGTAAAAAGTTTTATACTCATTTTTTTTATAATGATTATCCAGTATCTCAAGTTTTATTGTATTTCTGAGATCATTGTTTGAAGGATACTTTAAAAAAAACTGTAGTGCGTCTTTGCTTTCATCTTTCACAGTTAAATTAATACTCTTAAAAATTTTGTGTAATTTTTTACGAAAAATATTCTTATCTGCTTTTTCACTCAAATCAAAATCAAGATCAACAGAAAAACGATCAAGGTAGCCAAGCATCCTCGCACAAGTTCCTCCTTTGAAAAATAAATTTACCGAAAGGTAGCTATCGTCAAGTATTTCTGAAAGCAAACGGTGCATCCAAATTTCGTGTTTGATTTTTTCTTTGTCAGTAATCATATTAATATCCAATTGCTTTTTGAATTTCTTTTACTTTTTTCCAATTAATAATCCTTTCTCCATCAAAATTATAATTAGAATTAAAATAAAGCATATCTGCAACAGCTCTCTCTAGGGTTGCTTCTCTGTTTTTTTTATTCCAAATAATTCCTGCACGATTTAGTAAATATTCTTCTTTCATTTTTCTTACTAAAAAGCTTTGATTTTTTATTTTAAATCTTTTAGAAATGTTAGAAACTAAAGTTATATACTTAACATCTTGAGCAATTAATCCTTCTCTAGCCAAAATACTTTCTGTACTTAGATAATTGTATCTGTGGACAGAAGTCATTCCTAAATAAACACAATCAATATCTTTTAATGGTTTTGTGGAATAAAAACCTTTATAAATACTATGCAGAATACCTCTTTTTAAGTAACGAGAAATTGTGGTGTAAAGAGTGGAAGAATTATTAATACTCCAAAGAACCATTAAGTCTTGGGTATGATAAAGTTCTCTTCCGTCTTGTAAGAGTAGTTGTATATTTTTATTTCTATCTATTTTCCTCATAAATGATTATTTATCCTATACACTTATGTACAGGATAGCATAACATAATATCGGTGTCAACAACACTTCTTTGTCATTGCGAGCCCCTTTCCCCGTCATTGCGAGCCCCTTTCCCCGTCATTGCGAGCCCCTCCCTCGTCATTGCGAGCGAAGCGAAGCAATCTATTGAAAATTGATAATTGAAAATTTTAGTCATTCTCTTTCTCATAACACTTTATTGTCGCTTCTACTACTTTTTTTTCATCAAAATCTCTTATCATCTTTTCTCTTGATGCTTTGCCAAACTTTTCTCTTAACTCTTTGTTGTTTATAAGCACCTCTATCTTCTCTACCAAATCATTGATATCTTTTGCCTTCACTAAAAATCCATT